>NZ_JBQFLX010000011.1:0-172747 GCF_056531525.1 Ruegeria sp. N11 | reverse complement strand
AAATTCGCTTCCGTCTATTCCTCCGTATACAACCACTTCAACCAGGAAAGATCGCTAACCAGCCGAGACACCTTCAAGCTGACCCGCGCCGCCGCTCTCGCCGAGTGGCGTCAACTTTGTTCCGGATAGGTTCACGGTTTCCGCGGCAAACTGAGACTGGTTCGAATTCGTCTGACAGCACCCTCGTGGCCTTCGCGCATGAAAAAACGATCGCCCTTCAAGTATTTCAAGACCAGTCCAAAGGTCACTTGTCTGGCAGTCATGCCGAACGTTTGGTTGCCATTGTGGCTTCGAAATGTGGAAGACATATTGCACGAACGGGGAGTTGAGGTGAGCCTCGAAACCGTCCGCTATTGGTGGAACAATTTCGGCCCGATGTTTACTTCCGAGATCAGACAAAAGCGAGTCCAGCAACTGAGCGCTTCCTCGAAATGGAAGTGGCGCGTGGATGAGGTTCTTGCGAAGGTGAACGGCAAGAAACACTACCTCTGACGGGCCGTAGATCATGAGGGTGAAGTGTTGCAATCAGTCGTCACCAAACGCCGAAACAGGCAGACGGCATTGAAGTTCCTAAATAAATTGAAGAAGTGGCATGGTAAAGCGGAAAAGGTTGTCACGGATCGCTTCGTATCGAAACGGGCAGCTCTCAGAGTGCTTGGAGCTACCGAAAAACAGCAGGCAGGCAGGTGACTTAAAAACCGCGTCGAGAATTCGCACCTCCCGTTTTGACGACGCGATCGCGCCATGCAAGGTTTCAGGCGCATGCGAAGTTTACAGAAATTCTTCCCCGTCCATTCTTCGTCTACACCCACTTCAACCAGGAAAGATCGCTAGCCAGAAGAGGTACCTTCAAGCTGACACTGGTTCGAATTTGGCTGACGGCACCTGGCGAAGTTCAATTCTGCTCCGCCTTTGACGTTAGTTGACACGATAATAGCCAACTCTTCATTCACCGAGCCAAACGGCATAGCAGCTAGTTGCTGGCTTGCAACACTTTTCTCATTCAGTTTGGTCCTCAGAACGGCCACCAAAGTGCTCACTCGCAAGTGCCTGAAAACCCCTGATGAACTTGCTCTGAAGATCTCTGTGATAAGCAAGTACAACGTTTAGAGGGCGCAGGGTTTCGACCAACTGCAGCGCTTTTATCGTGCCTCCGCTATATGTCGTCGTCGACTCGGGCAGCATTATCAAAAACGAAAATCCGAACTCCTCAGCTACGGCGCTGCGCACGGTTTCAAGAGAATTCGACGCATAGGCTATGTCTGGATAAAGAGCCGCCTCTCTCAGCAAATCTTCGAAATAGGTCCGGCTGCCAGGCCCGTCGAACATGACATATGGAATATCGCGCAAGTCAGATAATCGAACCTCTTCATTTTGTGCCAGCGGATGGTTTGAAGAAATAATGACTTTCGGCTGCAAAGCGGCCAGTCTGACGATCTCCAGCCCATCCAGTGACCAGCCCCTGTCGTATGTCAGAGCCAGATCAATCTCTCCGTTTCGCAGCGCATCACCAAGTTCAGCCAGACCATACTCTTGTTGAAACACCCGGACATCCGGATAGGTGCGTTGAAATTTTCGAATGAGCGTCGGAAGGAAAAAGGGTGAAAGGGTCCGAAATGCGCCCAGCCGAAGTTCGCCCGCCGTTTCCGAAAGCAGTGCCTTTGCCTGAGTGCCGACACGTTCAGCCTGCGCTTCAAGTTCCTTGACATGTTCCAGAAACAGGCGCCCCTGAAGCGTGAGCGACAAGCCCCGGGCATGGTGGCGATTGAACAGGACCAAGCCAGTGACATCTTCAAGCTTTTTTATCGCCTGCGCGACCGAAGGCTGCGAAATGTTCAACACACGCGCGGCCTGTGCAATGCCGCCGTATTCGGCGACGGTTCGAAAATAGGTGCATTGGCGCAAAGTGAAGCGAACCATATTTTACCTTCTTAAAGGCCATCTTTTTTAAGTTTTTATATTTTTCAGTTCGAGTGCAACATGAAATCGTCCGAGGATGACAGGTTGTCTTAGCCTGCAAATCGGGGTCACCGCATGATTGAGGAGCCACCTATGTCGTTAGACCAGGCAGTTACTGAATTGTTGAATGCCGCTCATCGGCCGATGGAAGACGCGGTTGCCATGCCTCCTTCTGTCTACACAAGTCAGGATTTCCTGCGCAGTGAGTTGGACAATGTTTTTGGCAAGGACTGGGTCTGCGTTGGACGTTCCAGCCGATTGGCAAATCCGGGTGACTACATCGCCCTTGAAGTCGCGGAACAACCCATCGTCGTGCTTCGGGACAAGTCCGAAGAGCTGAAAGCGTTTTCGAATGTTTGTTTGCACCGCATGTCGACGATCGTGGAAGGCGAAGGAAACGCCCGCGTGCTCGTCTGCCCGTATCATGCCTGGACCTACGATCTGGAAGGCAACCTGCGCGGCGCACCGTTCATGAAAGAGACGACGGGTTTTTGCAAGGAAAGCTACAAGCTCCCCAAAATCCGCTGCGAGGAATGGCTGGGCTGGATTTACGTGACCCTGAACCCGGATTCAGCCTCGGTGGCCCAGCAACTGTCTGAACTGGAAGAGATGGTGTCCCAGTACGGCATGGAGAACTATGTAGAATGCTTCCGCGAGACCCATGTCTGGGACACGAACTGGAAGGTTCTGGCAGAAAACTTCATGGAGAGCTACCACCTGCCTGTGTGTCACGCCCAGACAGTTGGGGGCCATTCAAAACTGGAGGAGATGGATTGTCCGCCGGGGCTGAAGCACTTCAATTATCACTGGATCACCAAAGAGGCGTCGCTGCCAATGGGCAACGCCCATCCGAACAACACGCGCCTTGAGGGCGATTGGCGCAAGACCACCGCTCTGCTGACGCTTTATCCAAGTCACCTGATCACTCTGACGCCGGGCTACTTCTGGTATCTTTCGCTGCACCCAAAAGGTACGGGTCAGGTCTCGATTGTCTATGGCGGCGGTTTGTCACCCGAATTCATGGCGGACCCGAAGGCGGATGAATACATCGCGACACTGAAGAAGCTGCTGGATGACGTGAATGACGAAGACCGCGGCTGTACGGAAAAAGTGTTCAAAGGTCTGAATTCCGGCGCGGCGCGGGCCGGACATCTCTCTTACCTCGAACGACCGATTTACGACTTCACGCAGTATCTGGCCGAGAAGACGGCCGGGTTCAACCGCGTCTTCGGACAGGAGGCCGCGCAGTAAAATGCAAATGGTTCGAAAGCAGCGGGTCGCCGAGATGGTGGGAATGCTCCATCAGGTCGCGGCCATGCCAGAGTCGCAAGCGCAGTGCTTGCCCGGATGGTTTTACACGGATCCCGAGTTCTTTGATTTCGAGGTGAGAACATTCCTGAGCAAGGAGTGGCATTGCCTTGGCCGTGCCGACGAAATCCCAAGTGCCGGGGACTACTTTACAGCGCAGCTTTTCGACGAACCCCTACTGGTCGTTCGCGGGGATGACGAGCAAGTCAGAATCTTGTCGAACCTGTGCCGCCATCGGGGCATGCCGATTGCCGAAGGGTCTGGTTCAACCCGTAAGTTTGTCTGCAGCTACCATGCCTGGAGCTATGCGCGAGACGGTGAGCTTTTGAACGCGCCGCGCATGCGAGACAAAGGCGTCAAAAAGGGCAGTTGCGCCTTACCGGAATTTCGCTGTGAGCAGTGGAACGGCTTTATCTATGTCAATCTGGACGATGATGCAGAGCCGCTGGCGCCGCGACTTGAGCAACTGGAAGTTTTGCTTGGCAACTACCAGACCGACAGGATGCGCCATGTTGCAACGTTTGAAGAAGACTGGCACACGAACTGGAAGTGCCTTGTCGAGAATTTCATGGAAGCGTACCACCTGTCGGTCGTGCATCCGGAAACGTTGCATCCCTACACGCCGACGGGTTTAAGCCGAAAGGCCTTATCCGACGACACGTTCACGGCTTATTGTGCCAACTACCCATCAAGCGCCGAATCCCGTGGCATGGGCGCGCTAGGGCTGAGCGATGACGAACGCCGCCGCTCAACCTTGTTCAATGTATTCCCCGCTCAGGTGGCCAGCCAGGCCGCGACGTTGCTAGTTTCTTTATCCATCAAACCTTTGTCCGTGGATTGCATCCGGGTGCGATGGACGATGTCGACCTATGGCGACGAGCTGACCCAGGACGAGTTGGACGAACGCATCAAGCTGTGGCACGAGGTAAACCGCGAGGACCGCGAGAAGCTGGAGAAAATGCAATCGGCGCTCAGTTCGCGCCACGCGCCGTCCGGCCACCTCGCGCCAAGCGACTATGAAGGAACGATATGGGACTTTTATCGTTACCTTTCGCGACAATTCCCTGCATGAACAGGATGATGGCAAACAAATAACGGGATCGACCAATTTGGACCGGTCCCGTTCCGGCCAGAGCCCCTGTCTATTAATCGGAGCCGAGCTGCCTCAACGCCGGTCCCAAGATCGTTCGGCTTCGCGTCATATCAAACGGCCCTCTGAGTACTCGGTGCGAAGGAAAAGCAAAAAGACGGATCCTTTCGACCAAAACCTGAAGCAGGGTCTGATCAGCGCATGACAAATGGGTTCGACATTGGCTGGTCTGACGTATTCAGCCAGACAGTTTTGGTCCGGGTATAGTCGTGAATAGCCTCGACGCCCGCCTCCCTGCCATAACCGGATTGATTATAGCCACCGAAGGGCGCGATTGGGGACACGGCGCGGTAGGTGTTGATCCAGCAGATTCCCGATTTCAATCGCGATGACACACGATGGGCACGGGCGACATTTTCGGTGAAAACGCCGGACCCAAGCCCATACTGCGAGTCGTTGGCCAGTGCGATGGCTTCATCTTCCGTTTCGAAAGGCAACAGAGACATCACGGGTCCGAACATTTCGACCTTCAGGGTCTCTGTCTCAGCACTTGTGCATTCAACCAGTGTCGGGGCCATGTAGTTTCCTGGCCGGTCCAGTGGTGTACCACCAAAACGGATGCGCGCGCCTTGTTCTGTGGCCTTTGCCAAAGTCGCCTGAATTCTGGCAATCTGGGCGTCGGTACAAAGCGGGCCGATATGGGTGGCTTGTTCCAAAGGATCCCCGATAACGACCCCCTTTATCTTCTCTTCGATCTTTTTGACCAGGGCATCCAGCACCGGACGATGTATCAGCCCGCGTGACCCAGCCACGCAGCTTTGGCCTGAGGCACCAAAGTTACCTGCAATCAGGCCGTTTGCAGCGCCATCCAGGTTGGCATCATCAAAAACTATGATCGGAGATTTACCGCCCAACTCTAATGTGGTTACCGCAAAGTTTTCAGCCGAGTTGCGCACCACGTGACGTGCTGTCTGCGGTCCGCCAGTGAACGCGATCCGGTCGACCTCGGGATGCCGGGTGAGGGGGATCGAACAATTCTCGGCATCGCCTGTAATGACGGACACAACACCGGACGGAAAGCCCGCTTCATCGATCAGCCGCGCAAACTCCAGCATCGGAGCGGGTGCAATTTCTGATGCTTTCAGCACGACAGAACAACCCGCCGCAAGAGCCGGTCCAAGCTTGGTTGCGGTCAGGAACATCTGTGCATTCCAGGGCACGATCGCGACCACCACGCCAATAGGTTCGCGCCTGGTAAAGACATGCATATCCGGTTTGTCGATCGGCAGGACCGCACCTTCGATCTTGTCTGCGAGCCCTGCATAGTATCGATAATAATCACCGACATAGGCTGTCTGGCTTGCGGTTTCGGCCAGTAGTTTTCCGCTGTCCTTTGTCTCGAGCTCGCCCAGGAGCTTGGCGTTCTGTTCGATCAGGTCCGCAAGCCTGAACAGGAGTTTGCCGCGTGCGGTTTGCGTCATGTCGCGCCACGCTGGGTCATCAAGGGACCGGCGCGCCGCAGAAATGGCGCGGTCCACGTCATCTTTAGAAGCGCAGGCGAAACTGGACCATTCTTCGCCCGTTGCGGGGTTTTGCGAACTCATCACCTGTCCGCGCGAACCTTCGGTCCATTCGCCGTCAATATAGAGCTGAAAGTGTGGTTTCTGGTTCATGATCGAGCCTCATTGAAACTTGGGCATTACGTCGTCAATGAAACGCGCCAGCGATGCGCGCTTGCGCTCGAAGCTCATGCCGCTGTCGATCCAGTACGAATACTCATCATAGCCAAGGTCTTCATAGCGTTTCAGACGATCCGTGACCCCATCCGCGGTACCGACGGTCAGATCACGAGCCAGGTTTTCCGGGGCCATCATAGCATTGGCCGCCATCTCTTCGTCCGTCAATTCCTGGATCAAGCCCTGTTGGACTGGCCGCTTGTTTTGGAACCAGGCCCCGAAGTAATTGTAGAAGCGGGATAAATCCTTTGCGGCCTGACCCAAGTCAGCATCATCGCGGCCAACATAGGTGTGGTGCAACAGCATGATTTTGGGGCGCGGGCCTTCGTAATTTGCGCAGGCGTCTTCAAAGCGACCCATCAGCGTTTCTATTTCCTCCATGCCCTGCCACAGCGGCGTAACCTGGATATTAAAGCCATTCTGTACGCCGAATTCATGGCTGTTTGGATCCCGCGCCGCGATCCAGATGGGCGGTCCGCCCGGTTGTAGGGGCTTGGGGGCCGAGGTGGTGGCCGGGAATTGAAAGAACACTCCGTCATGCGCGCAGTCACCGTCCCAAAGCTTGGGCAGCAGTGGGGCGATTTCGCGCATACGCTGACCGGCTTCCCACGCATCCATGCCGGGCATCATCCGTTCATACTCGTAGGAATAGGCGCCGCGCGCGATGCCCAGCTCGATACGGCCGCCCGTCATAAGGTCGGCCGCTGCCGCTTCGCCTGCCAGCTTGATCGGATGCCAGAATGGCGCAATCACTGTGCCGGTGCCAAGCCGCACGTTTTTGGTGTGGTGTGCAATATCCACCAGTGACATCAGCGGGTTGGGCGCGATGGTGAAGTCCATGCCATGGTGCTCGCCAGTCCAGACAGCGCGCATTCCGGCCTCATCGGCCATCTTGCACAGATCAATGAACTCTTCATACAGCTTCTCATGGGGCTGATCGGGGCTCAGCCGCTCCATGTGTGCAAATAGAGAAAACTCCATCATTCAGGTCCTTTCCGAGAGGCTGTGCGTGTCGCCCTGTTGCGCGCTGCCCAGATAAAGCGAGAAGTCGCGGGTTCGGCTTTCCAGTGCATAACGAGACATCATGGTGGCGATTGGAGGCGTCGCGAAAGAAAGGGTCGCCAAATCCTTGATTGCGACCGCCTCGAGATTGCCGTGCCGCGGAAGTTCCGCCGCATTGGCAAGTATGTAGACATGGTGCGTCGTGGCATCGTCATAGACCGAGTAGGCAACGCCCAGACGCGCGTCTATTCCACGATTGTGCAGGTCTTGCCGAAGGCCGTCTCGCAATTGGCTCCGGTCTGAAAGCGTGACCTGGGGCGGTCTGAAACCAGCATCGGTTTTCTCCAGCAACACATGCCCTTGATGTTCGATGATTGCGCCGCAGACGACCTTTTGCCCTGTGGGTTCAAGCGCACCGCGTTCCAGGCCGAGACTGAAATACCGTCCGTTCGCAAAGCCAAGCGCTGGGGTTTCGTTGTTGGAATACGCCTCGACCTGCCCGATCAAAACGCAATGGTCGCCTGCCTCGACCACCTGATGGGTCCGGCAGGAGAACGTCGCGACCGCGCCGTCAATCAGTGGAATGCCGCGCGTGTCGAGGGTGTGGCCAGCTTTGGCAAATCGATCACCTTTGAAGCCGGCGAATGTGTTGGACACTTCTTCTTGCCCCTCGGCCAGAATGTTCACTGCAAAATGGTCGCAGGCTGAGAACTCGTTGTATGAAGACAGGCTTTTGCCGGGGCAGACCAAGATTAGCGGCGGGTCAAGCGAAACCGATGTGAAGGAATTTGCCGTGAAGCCCACGGCAGCGCCAGAGGCATTTCGTGTGGTAACGACTGTCACGCCGGTCATGAAGCTGCCAAAAGCGCGCCGGAGGTCACGGGGGTCGAGTTTGGTCATGGTTGCACCTCGCTCAGAAAGCTGAAAATGGCGGCGTTGACCTGAATTGCATGTGTCATCGGCATCATATGTGCCGCCCCGTCAATGACCTGCGCCCGCCCGTTCGGAGTGGCATCTGCCATGTTGCGGGACATTTCGGGGGTGGAGTTCGGCTCCAGACTGCCGGTCAGAAAAAGCGCGGGGCAAGCGAGATTCTCCAACTCGTCGCGCCGCGGACTTTGGCTTTGGGCAAAAACCGTATAGGCCAACTTGTAGGCTGCTGGATCCATGGCCATCAGCCACTCACGACAGGCATCGCGTTCAGGTGAGGCGGCATCGCCGAACCACCGGCGCAACGTGCCCGTCGGATCGGCACGTGATTCGCCGTCCAGTTCCGAGGCCCGATCCTGTACCGCCTGCGCTGCTTTTGCACTGCGTTCAAAAATGGCGTTCAAAGCCACGACACCACGGACCTGATCCGGTGCTTTGGCGGCAAGTTCCAGCGCGATCATGGCGCCCATCGAGTGGCCCACTAAAACGACCGGCCCTTTCAGACAACCCAGAACATTCAATGCCGCATTGATGTAGTCCGACAGCTCGCCGCCTGAATCACCAAGCGGGCTTTCTCCGTGACCGGGCATATCCGGAGCGGTCAGGCGGTTCGCTGAGGCCAATGCGTCCAACTGAGCGCCCCAGGCTTCAGCCCGCAGGCCAACGCCATGCAGCAACAGAACGTCCGGTCCTGAGCCAGCTTGAATTGCGGCCAGCCCGCCGACCTCAGACCGCGGCCGGGTTGTCCACGTCATGGCCCAAGTCCTTAAGGTCCTGATAGCGGTCGCCGATGCGGTGATGCGGTCTGCCCGAGGTTGCCGCGCCCAGTACAACGACAATCTCGTCGTCGCGCGGCGCGTCCGGGATCGAGAATTGAATGGTCAGGTAGTGAGAACGCCGACCGGCATCGTTCTTGTCCATCAATGGCACCATGATCGGCGCATTCGCCGGGCCACGTGTGTTTGTAAACGCCAGATAGGATTTAGCGGCAACCGCCTGCCGGTAATGATTGCCGAACCGCAGAGTATGAATAAGGCCCGAAGCATGCTCGACCTCGCCATTCAGCCCGACGACGGCTGCCTTGCCATAAGCTTCGATTGCGTCACCACTCCCGGCCAATGCAATCATGCGGTCTGTCATCATCTTGCCAAGAACGGGGCCATAGGCCTGAATTTCAGGTTTAAGGTCTTCGACGTACCGACCGGCCCATGGATTGGTGACTATTGCGGCCACGGCAAACATGCGCCACGGGGCTTCCACGGGGCGAAACCCTTCGACAAGAACCTCCTCGTCGTAGGTTACAATCTTGCGTATCTCTGGCTGCATCTTAACCCTCCTGTCGCGCTGGCAGAAGTTAGAAATGGCCGTGGATTTTGACAAATGATTGAATTATGTGCTTTCACATTAAAAAGACTAATGGCCAGCTTGACCAATGGGAAAATCACTTCCGCCTCTGACCTGGTTCCGATCCTTTGAGGCTGCGGCTCGCACCCTGAGCTTTACGGCGGCGGCGGAAGAAATCGGGCTGACGCAATCGGCAGTTAGTCAGCAGGTAAAATCTCTTGAGATGCGATTGGGGACCGCACTTTTTGTCCGGCATCCGCGCAGTCTGGCCCTGACAGATGCCGGGCGAAAACTGTTGCCCGAAGTTGGCAGCGCGCTTGAAGTCCTGGCCGCTGCCGCCGGAAGGGCCGATGCCAGCGCACCAGGCGATGTTTTGACGGTGGCGACATCTGTCAGCATTGCACAATGGGTCATCGCCCCGCATCTTTCGGACTTCGCCAAGCGCCATCCCGAAATTAGCGTGCGGCTGTTAAGTGCAATCTGGCCTGACGATTTTCACGCGTCCCAGGCTGACGTTCAGGTCCGGTTTGGGTCAGAAAAACAAGTGGGGCAGGGGTCCGAGCGCTTAAGGCCGGACGGCCTGGTCGCGTTCAAGGCGCCGACACTTGCCGGAGACCCGTTTGACCTTCCCCTGATTGAGGCAGTCGGTACGTCAAGCGGTTGGAATACATGGTTCGAAAAGCAGGACGTGCGGCGTCAGCCATCCGTTTTTGTCGATACATTCGGCATGGCGCTTCAACTGGCCGTTCATGGCAGCGGGGTCGCTCTGGTCAGCGAATTGCTGGCGAAACACGCGATTGCGTCCGGTCTGGTCGAACGTGCGCATAGCTGCTCTGTCGAATGCAACGAAGGGTATTACCTTTCCGCCGATACCTCCAATCCCGCAGCCGTGTTGTTTCATGACTGGTTGCTTGAACAGATTTGCGATTGATCAGGCATCGACACTTAATAGCCCGTGCCGTTTTCAGGGTTTCACGAACATTTTTCGTGGTCGTTGGCACAAACACTCTGCAGGCCCGCTTTCCCTGATCAGGATCGACTCGGTAATCGCAAGACCCCAATCATCCATCCAAAGTCCCGGCATAAAATGAAACGTCATGCCAGCTTCGAGGATCGTATTGTCTTCGTCCCGCAGCGAAATCGTGCGTTCACCCCAATCCGGAGGATAGCTGAGGCCGATGGGATAGCCGCAGCGAGCACCGCGTTCGATCCCGGCGCGTTCGAGCGGTGCGGCCAGCGCCTTGGCGATATCACTTGCACGATTGCCGGGCCTTGCGGCCTCCAGACCCGCTTCCAGCCCTTCAACCAAAGCTTCCTCGGCTCTTTTGAGGTGATCAGGTGGCTGACCCAGAAATACCGATCGACAGAAAGGCGCGTGATAGCGGCGATAGCACCCTGAAAGCTCAAAGAACGTGCATTCACCCGACTTGAAAACATCACCATTCCAAGTCAGATGCGGCGCGGCGGCGTCGGACCCTGACGGCAGAAGTGGCACGATGGCGGCGTAGTCCCCCCAATCATCACCTACGCCCGTTATCGCATCATGGTATATCTGCGCGACCAGTTCATTCTTTCGCAACCCGGGTTCAACGCGTTCAAGGACGCCGTCAGTAACAAACTCCGATATTCGGGCCGCCTTGCGCATCAGGGTGATTTCTTCGTCGGATTTCACGGCTCGTTGCCAGTTTACCAAAGCCGTTGCATCAATCACTGTTGCCTCAGGCAATTCAGACGTCAGCGCAATATGGGCTTTGGCCGAGTAGTAGTAGTTGTCCAGTTCCACCCCAATTCGGCTAGCGCCATGCCCGCATCTGACAATCAGTTGCGCCAAATCCTGCATCGGATGCCGTGTGGTCGACTGCACGAAATGATCCGCGTATCCGAAAACCCGATCGTCCGCCATCCACACTGTGCGTAGCGCGCCGTTTGTGTCCTGACGGCGTCCCCACCAGATCGGGTCCGCGTCAAGAAAGATCAGGGCGCCCTGGTGAACGTAAAAAGACCAACCCTCGTACCCGGTGAGCCACCCGATGTTCGATGGGTCTTCGACAAACAGGCAGTCTATTCCCTTTGCAACCATCGCCTCTCGGGTCTTGGCAAGACGGCGATCATACTCGGCCTGACTGAAGGCTGGATCGGAATGGGTCATAGGCGTCTCCAGTTAGCAACAGACTTTGGTTGACAGAACCCTACTGATCGGCTCACGTCAACGAACCAAAATTGGGGGGGGCATGAAGACCGATATCAATCCACACCGATTAGACCGAAGAACTGCGCCAACTGTGCCGTATCGTTCCAACGTTTCGGCCTGCATGTGGGGCGCCAGCACTGAGGTCGCCGAATGAGGGGGTTCGAGCCAACAGAATTCGCGAATCGTACCAAACGCGCGCAGGCGTTGATGGATGACGCAGGATTGTCCGCGCTGTTGCTTACCACGGAAACTGACGTGCGGTACTTTACCGGATACCTGACCAGGTTCTGGGAAAGCCCGACCCGCCCCTGGTTCCTGATCTTGCCTGCAGCCGGTAAACCTGTCGCCGTTATCCCCTCAATCGGTGCTTCGCTGATGGGGCAGACCTGGATTGATGATATCCGAACGTGGAGTTCACCCGACCTGCAGGACGACGGCATTTCGCTTCTGGCCGATACCCTGATGGAGTTGACGCCAGCCGACGGTCGTATCGGAATGCCCGATGGTCACGAGACCCACGCGCGTATGCCCATGTCGGATATTGAACGTCTGCGTATCAGTCTTGGCTCGCGCCGTGTCACAGGAGACCACGGTATTTTACGCCAACTGCGCACGGTCAAATCCGAGGCAGAGATCACCAAAATCGAAACCGCATGCGGCATAGCCGGTCGGGCATTCGCTCGAGTTCCCGAGATTGCCCGGGTCGGCGTGCCTTTGGATGAGGTTTTTCGTCGTTTCCAGATACTCTGTCTGGAGGAAGGTGCCGACTGGGTGCCGTATCTCGCTGGTGGGGCAGAGCAGGGCGGTTACTCCGACGTGATTTCGCCTGCCTCTTCGTCGCCTTTGGCGATTGGCGATGTACTGATGCTTGACACCGGCCTGGTCTGGGACGGGTATTTCAGCGACTTCGACCGCAACTGGTCTGTGGGCCCTGCAAGTCCGGACGTGAAATCTGCCTACGCCAGGTTGATTGAAGCGTCGGACGCCGCGTTCGAAATCGCGCGACCCGGTGCGACCGCGGCGGACTTGTTTCATGCCATGAATACGGTGCTGACCAAGGACTCTGAAGGCACGGATGCAGGGCGACTGGGGCACGGGTTGGGGATGTCGCTGACCGAATGGCCGTCTCTTATCCCGATGGACCAAACCGTTCTTGAACCTGGTATGGTGCTGACGTTGGAGCCGGGTATTGCGGTTGGTGACAAAATTTTGGTTCACGAAGAAAACATCGTTGTAACAGCCGACGCCCCGCAGTTTATCAGCCCGCGCATCGGGCCGGAGATGATCGAACTATGACCCACGTTCCCTACACACTTGACGAAGACGACCCGCAGGCTTCGCCGCTTGGGTTGATTGTTCTGCAAGTCGACGAAACGATTGAGCCGGAATTCAGTGCGTATTTCTCAGACCGGAAGAACCCGCTTTACATAACGCGAATACCCAGTGGAATCGAGGTAACAACCGAAAGCCTCGCGGAAATGGAGAAAGCCCTGCCGGCGGCGGCGAGGTTGTTGCCAGGCGCGCGACCTTTTCGGGTGGTTGGATATGGCTGCACGTCGGCCAGTTCGGTCATTGGATCAGAGCGTGTGGCAGAGCTTGTAAAGCAGGCGTGCAATACAGACGAAGTGACAAATCCATTGCGTGCCGCCACGGCCTGCGCTGCGGACCTGGGTGTTTCGAAATTCGCGCTGCTTTCTCCTTACATCGAGGAGGTCAACGCACCGCTGCGAAACGCTTTCTCGGAAAACGGAATAACCATGGATGTATTTGGAACCTTCGGGCAGGCCGAAGAGGCAAAGGTTGCGCGGATTTCGGTCCAATCCGTGGTTGAAGCCGCAACTGAACTGGGATCTGATCCGTCGGTTGAAGCCGTCTTCCTTAGCTGCACGAACCTTCGCACCCTTGAAGCTATCCCCGAGATTCGTGAGCGGATCGGCAAGCCGGTTCTTTCGAGTAATCAAAGCCTTGCATGGCATATGCGTCGCCTCAACGGTGTTCGCTGAGCGGTAAAGTTAAATTCAAAATGCGGAAATGCGCTATATATTGTTGCCAAGTGCCTACTGCATGGTCTTAACTGCTGCTTACAGATCAATGAAATCCGAAACTCTCGGATAATCATTTGACGAAACAGGGGGTCTTGTGACCGGTACAATGAACGACGCCGCGTTTGTCGAATTCCAACGCGTTCAGAAGTCTTATGATGGCGAGAACCTCGTCGTTAAAGATCTAAATCTTGCGATGCCCAAGGGTGAGTTTCTGACAATGCTCGGGCCGTCAGGTTCGGGTAAGACGACATGTCTTATGATGCTCGCAGGGTTTGAAACCGCCACCCACGGTGAAATCCTGCTTGATGGCAAGCCCATCAACAATATTCCACCGCACAAGCGCGGAATCGGTATGGTTTTCCAGAACTATGCTCTGTTTCCGCACATGACAGTGGCCGAAAATCTTTCGTTCCCGTTGGAGGTCCGCAAACTGGGCAAGTCCGAGCGTGAGGAAAAGGTTCAGCGCGCTTTGGACATGGTCCAGATGGGCCATTTTGGAGGTCGACGTCCGGCTCAGTTGTCCGGTGGCCAACAACAGCGGATCGCGTTGGCGCGCGCCCTGGTTTTCGAACCCGAACTGGTTTTGATGGACGAACCCCTGGGCGCATTGGACAAACAGCTGCGTGAGCATATGCAGTTCGAAATCACGCGCCTTGCGCATGAACTGGGAATCACCACGGTCTACGTTACCCACGACCAGACCGAGGCCCTGACCATGTCCGATCGTGTTGCCGTGTTTGACGATGGCCGCATTCAGCAGCTTGCGCCGCCTGATCAGCTATACGAAGAACCGGAAAACAGCTTTGTTGCGCAATTCATCGGGGAAAACAACACCTTGGAAGGTGTCGTTAAATCGATTGGTGGTGGCACATGTGTTGTCCAACTGGATGATGGCTCTGAAATCGACGCGGTTCCGATCAATGTTCACAAACCGGGTGAACGGACCAAGGTGTCGATCCGGCCTGAGCGGGTAGAATTCAACAAGAATCGCCTGCACGCGGATGCGCATACGCTGAAGGCAACCGTCGAAGAGTTCATTTATATGGGCGACGTTTTCCGGTTCCGGATGTCCGTCGCAGGGAACGATGACTTCATCGTCAAAACCCGGAACGCACCAGACGCAATCCGCCTGTCCCCGGGGCAGGAGATCGAGATTGGTTGGCTGGCTCAGGATTGTCGTGCGCTCGACGCATAGACCAAGTCGCGCGGAACAAGCGCGACCTCACTGAGGGACTGGCTGGTGAATACCCGTGCATCAGCCGACCACACACATAAACGGGAAGAACTGGGAGTTATACATGAAAACAACCAAAACATTGTTGACAGCAGCGGCACTCGGGGTGGTTGCTGGCGGTGCCTTCGCACAGGAAATGACCATCGTTTCCTGGGGCGGGGCCTATTCCAAGTCGCAGCTGAAGGCCTATCACGAGCCCTATTCCGAGAAGACCGGGGTGACCATCCTGAACGATGACAGCTCGAACGAAGCTGTGGCCAAGCTGCGTGCGATGAACGAAGCGGGCAACATCACCTGGGATGTGGTTGACGTGGTCGCTGCGGATGCAATTCGTCTGTGCGATGAAGGGCTTGCGCTTGAAATCGACTTTGACACCCAACTCGCTCCGGCCCCCGATGGCACACCGGCCTCCGAGGATTTCGGCGACCTGCTGGTCAGCGACTGCTTTATCCCGCAGATCGTCTACTCCACCACCTTCGGTTACCGCACCGATCTGGTAGGCGATACGCCACCGACCGACATCTGCGCCGTGTTCGATCTGGAAACCTATCCCGGCAAGCGTTCGCTGGAAAAACGCCCGATCAACAATATGGAATGGGCGCTGCTTTGTGATGGCGTGGCCAAGGATGACGTCTATGACGTTTTGGCCACTGCCGAGGGTCAGGATCAAGCGTTGGCCAAGCTGGACACTATCAAAGACAGCGTTGTCTGGTGGTCCGCCGGTGCGGACACTCCGCAGCTGCTGGCCGATGGCGAAGTTGTCATGGGTTCGACCTATAACGGCCGTTTGTTCAGCGTGATCGAAGAGCAGAAGCAGCCCGTCGCCATGCTTTGGGACGCGCAGGTGTTCGATCTTGACGGATGGATCATCCCGGCCGGCCTGAGCGAAGAGCGTCAGCAGCGCGCGCTGGACTACATCATGTTCGCGACCGATACGCAGCGTCTGGCGGATCAGGCCAAGTACATCTCGTACGGCCCGGCACGCGCTTCGTCGGCTCCGCTGGTTGGTCAGCACGCCGATCTGGGTATCGACATGGCACCGCACATGCCGACTGATCCGGAGAACGCCAAGAACACGTTCCTTTACAACTACGAGTTCTGGGCTGACTACCGCGACGATATCGACGCCAAATTCCAGGCGTGGCTGGCGCAATAAGCAGCCGTTGAATTGGTGACACTGTCAGGGGCGGGTTTCACCGCCCCTGACCCAGAAAAAGCCAAGGGACAACAATGACTGACGCAACCCAAAACGCGGGCCCCATGCTGGCCGCTGATGGAACACCGCTTAAGCAGTCGCTGGCGCGTTCGCTACGACGGCAAAAGCTCAGGGCGTTGATGTTGGTTGCGCCTCTTCTTCTGTTTGTCCTGTTTTCATTCCTTGTTCCCATTGCGTCGATGCTGTTCCGGTCAGTGGAAAACAGCATCGTGTCCGACACTCTTCCATTGACCGTTGAGGCCCTGAACAACTGGGACGAACAATCAGGAGAGTTGCCGGGCGAGGATGTGTATGACGCATTCGTGCGCGACATGATTGTTGCGATTGACAACAAAGAGCACACAAAGCTCGGCACGCGTTTGAACTATGAAGAGACAGGTATGTCCTCGATGTTCCGCAAATCCGGGCGTCAGATCAAAAAGCTGGATCCTGAAACGGACGGGCCGTTCAAGGAGAAGTTGATCGAGATCCACGATGGCTGGGGGGATCCGCAAACCTGGCGGGTGATGAAAACCCATTCACCGACGATCACCAACGGGTACTTCCTGAATGCCGTCGATATGCGCAGAACGCCGGAAGGGGCGCAGGCCCAACCCGAAGACAAGCAGATCCTCATCAAGCTTTTCGGACGCACGTTGTTCATGTCGCTCGTCATAACAGGTGCCTGTATCTTGCTTGCGTACCCTGTCAGCTATCTGTTGGCGACGCTTCCGATGCGGGTGTCGAACCTGTTGATGATCCTGGTGCTGCTGCCATTCTGGACATCCCTTCTGGTTCGGACATCTGCCTGGAAAGTCATGTTGCAACAACAGGGGGTCATAAACGATACGCTTGTTTGGTTGGGGCTGGTAGCGGACGACTCTCGACTGATCATCATCAACAACCAGATTGGTACGATCGTCGCGATGACGCATATCCTGCTGCCGTTCATGATCCTGCCAATGTATTCAGTGATGCAAACCATTCCGGCCACTTACACACGCGCGGCCAAATCCATGGGTGCGACGAACTGGACCACTTTCTGGCGTATCTACTTCCCGCAATCCATTCCGGGGATCGGCGCCGGGTCGATCCTCGTGTTCATTCTGGCGATCGGTTACTACATCACGCCCGAGATCGTGGGCGGAACCAAAGGCGTCTTTATTTCGAACCGGATCGCCTATCACATCTCATCCTCATTGAACTGGGGGCTTGCCGCGGCCTTGGGTACGATCCTTCTGGGGGTCGTGCTGCTGCTCTACTGGGTCTACGACAAGATCGTGGGCATCGATAACGTGAAGTTGGGATAATCAAGATGGCTGCACTGACACCGATATCCCGCAAACCCATGTCCATGGTTCTGCCCAGTGTCGCACTGGCAGGGGCTTTTGCCGGCATCTTTGTCGGCGCAGGAAATGGCTCGGTTTTTCTTGGAATTCTGGGCGGAGCTGTCCTGATTACGGGGCTGGCCTGGGTCTACATAAATCTTGTTAAGAATGAAAAACTCGCACGGTGGATCAACATCGTCGGATTCGGCGTCATAGGGTTTTTGGTGGCCGGCCTGATGGGCGGCGTGTTGGGTTTACTCGGCGGCTGGTTTTTCGTCTGGTTTATCTACTGGCTGTATGAGGGGCGCTATCGGCGCAAGCTGTTGCCGTACCTGACAGCGCAACAGGTGTTTTATCACTATTTGTTTCGCGTGATCTGTGGTGCGATCTTCGTCTTCCTGATCACGCCGATTCTTGTGGTGCTGCCGCTGTCGTTCAACGCGCAGGACTTCTTCACCTTTACGCCCGAGATGCTGCGGCTGGACCCGGAAGGCTATTCGCTCAAGCACTATCGGGACTTCTTCACCAACAACGAATGGCAGCGCAGCTTCAAGAACTCGCTCATTATTGCGCCGATTGCGACAGTTATTTCGGTGTCGCTGGGAACTCTGGCCGCCATTGGTCTTAGCCAGTCCCACGTTCCCGGGCGCCGCGCGATCATGGGAATTCTGATTTCGCCGATGATTGTCCCGCTGATCATCTCGGCGACGGGCATGTTCTTTTTCTACAGCGATATCGGACGGTTCCTTGAAGGCACGCTGGGCATGAACAAGAACTTCGTGGGCTATCTGAAAGTGATTTTGGCCCACGCCGTGCTGGGTATTCCCTTTGTGATCATCACCGTGACGGCGACTCTGGTCGGTTTTGACCGGTCTCTGACACGGGCTGCGGCCAATATGGGCGCGGGGCCGGTGCGGACCTTCTTCAAGATCCAGATGCCGCTGATCCTGCCCGGCGTCATCTCGGGTGGTCTGTTTGCCTTCATCACGTCATTCGACGAAGTGGTCGTGGTGCTGTTTGTCGGTTCCGCCAGCCAGAAGACCTTGCCGTGGCAGATGTTCACCGGCCTGCGTGAGCAGATCAGCCCGACCATTCTGGCGGTTGCGACAATCCTGGTGGTCTTGTCGATTGCCCTGTTGACCACGGTCGAACTGTTGCGGCGCCGTTCCGAACGGTTGCGGGGTCTTTCGCCCGCTTGACGTAGCAAACAGTCTGATCTATCGATTCACCTGTTCATCTCCGCCGCGATGGCGTCGCGGCGTCTAAGGAGGTGATCGGCTCTCGGACCCCGAGACCGCCTGTCCTGAACGCCGGGACATGTGGCCGGGGATTGCACACCCGGCAAGGATGAGAGACCAAAGATGACTGACATTTCAAACCGCCCCGAGTTCTTCACTTGCCACAATGGTGACAAGGCCCCGTTGCCGTTCAGCAAGGCCGAGTATGACCGCCGTCTTGGCAAGCTGCGCGCGATCATGGCCAAGCGGGATATCCCCGTCGTGCTGCTGACGTCGATGCAGAACATCGCCTACTACTCGGGCTTTCTGTATTGTTCCTTCGGTCGCCCGTATGGCTGCGTTGTGACCCAAGACAACTGCACCACCGTGTCCGCCAATATCGATGCGGGGCAACCGTGGCGCCGGTCGGTTGAAGACAACGTGATCTACACCGACTGGAAGCGCGACAACTACTGGCGTGCCGTTGCAAGTCTGATCGGAAACGCCAAGCGGGTCGGGATCGAAAGCGACCACATGACCATTGCGGCGCGTGAAACTGCCCTGCGCATACTGGGTGCCCCCGAGTTGGTCGATGTCGCGCCCGATACGATGGCGGCACGTATGGTCAAATCCGCAGAGGAAATTGAGCTGATCAAGGGCGGCGCGCGCACTGCGGATGTTGGCGGTGCAGCCATTCACGCGGCCATCCGCGAAGGCGTAACCGAGATCGAAGTGGCAATGGCGGGTCGAGACGCGATGGAAGAGGAAATCGCGCGTGCCTATCCGGATGCCGAATACCGCGACACCTGGGTTTGGTTCCAGTCCGGTCTGAACACCGATGGCGCACATAACCCGGTGACAAAACGCGCGCTGCAAAAGGGCGATATCCTGTCCCTGAACACCTTCCCGATGATCTCGGGCTATTATACCGCACTGGAACGGACCCTGTTTCTGGGCGAGCCGGATGCCGACAGCCTGCGCCTTTGGAAGGCAAACGTGGCAGCGCACGAACTTGGCCTCAGCCTGATCAAGCCGGGTGCCACCTGTTCTGGCATCACTGCCGAGATCAACCGGTTCTTTGCCGACGAAGGCCTGCTTCAGTATCGCTCCTTCGGCTATGGCCACTCATTCGGCGTTCTGAGCCATTACTATGGTCGTGAGGCCGGTCTCGAATTGCGTGAGGACATCGACACTGTGCTGGAACCCGGCATGGTCGTATCGATCGAGCCGATGCTGTGGATTCCCGAAGGCCAGCCCGGTGCGGGCGGTTACCGGGAACACGATATTCTGGTGGTGGGTGAAGACGGGGCCGAAAACATCACCGGTTTCCCATACGGACCGGGTCACAACATTATCGGTGCCTGATGATCAAGGGGGTGGAGCTTTTGCTCCACCCTTTTTGGGATGCGCGCCGAGCAGGCAAACATCGGCAACAATAGTGTTCCGGTTTTCGACGTATGGAGATTTCCCGAAAGTCGAAATTCCAACGAAAGGTGGAGTTAGTCGGCCAGACGCGAGCGGGTCGGCCGTCCTTCGGGGAATGCCAAGCCTTCGGAAATCAGTTTCCACCCGCTCTCCAGTCTTCAACCCTTCGCGTGCCAGCCGTTGTCGACATAGGTGGCTGTTCCATTGACGAAACTCGCATCATCCGAGGCGAGGAAAACCACGGTTCTGGCCACTTCTTCAGGGTAGCAAATGCGCCCTTGCGTCGCGGCCATGCCGCTGTCCTCCCATTCCTGGCCTGCGGCGTCCAGTTCAGAAATTTCCTTTAGCCCATGCGCTGTTTCAACAAATCCGGGACAGATCGCGTTGCAGCGTATTCCGGCGTCCCGATACTCGGTCGAGATCGTGCGGGACAGCTGCAGGACGGCGGCTTTGGACATGCAGTAGACGGACTCCAACGCGTACCCCAACTCGGCAGCGATCGACGAGGTGATAACGATCGAACCACCGCCGTTCTCGGCCATCTCCTTCACCGCGCGTCTGCAAACAAGAAAAGCAGATTTCACGTTCAGGTCCATCAGCCAATCATATTCTTCTTCCGATGTCTCATGCAGGGATTTCACGATGATCGAGCCTGCATGATTGAACAGCACATCGTATGCCCCGAACTCTGCGACGCAGGCATCAAATGCGTTGTCGATATCACGGGCGCTGGTGACGTCGCAGTGAAAGAACTTAGCTTTGCCGCCCTGATCACGGATCATCTGAACTGTTTTCCGACCCTCGTCATCGTTGATATCGAAGATCGAAACAGTTGCGCCTTCTTGCGCGAACAACAGGGCCGTTGCACGCCCCATCCCTGTTGCTCCGCCGGTGATGACAGCCGTCTTTCCTTCCAGTCTTGACCGGTGAACCATCAATCCCTCCCTTTTGTCAGATACACTCACCCCCGTCGATCACCAACGCGTGGCCCGTCATGAAGGTGGACATGTCAGAGGCCAAAAACACGACGGCATCGGCGATTTCATCGGCCTGCGCCCAACGCCCCATGGGAATGCTGTTCGCGATATAGCTTTCCAGAGCCGCCCGCCCGCCCATCTGGGTTTCAAAGCCAGCGTTAAATGGTGTGTCGACCCAACCGGGGCACAGCGCATTGAACCTGATATTGTCCTTGGCATAGTCCGCAGCCATCTGGCGCACCATCGCCACAACTGCGTGCTTCGTGGTCGCATAGGCAATCATTTCGCGGTCGTACTGAACCCCAGAATTGGAAGAAGTGATGATGACGCTGCCGCCGCCCTGAGTACGCATCTGCCCGACCACCGCCCGTGCCGCAATGAAATGCGCCCTTACGTTTAACCTCCAGCTTTCATCCATGCCTTCGGGGCTGACCTGTTCCAACGTGCCCTCGACCTGAATACCTGCGTGCGAATGCAGTATGTCCAGTCGGCCTAGTTTTTCGATTGTCGTCCGGAGTGCGCCAACAACAGCGCTGTCATCCGTCATGTCCAGCGCAATGCTGTCGGCACTGCCGCCATTTTCCATGATTTTTTGGGCGGTCGCTTCGGCCAGTTCACCGACAAGATCGGTTACGACAACGTGCGCTCCACACTCAGCCATCGAAATGGCACTGGCCCTTCCGATGCCTGATCCTGCCCCGCTCACAAAGGCAATGCGACCGTCGAGAGAGATTTTTTCAGAACGTGTCTTCATGAGCTTAGCGGCTGTCATTTCTTCTTGTCTCCCCTCCGCAGAAGGACCTGGGCTGTGATCAATAGGACCAATGACGCGGCCAGAACCATTGTGCCTATGGCGTTGATCTCTGGCGTGACACCGCGGCGGATTGACGAAAAAACGTAAATTGGAAGCGTTGTCTCGGACCCTGCGACAAAGAATGCGATGATGAAGTCGTCAAAGCTGAAGGTAAAACTCAGAAGGAATCCGGCCAGTATCGCAGGAAAGATCAATGGCAAAGTGACCTGTCTAAACGTGCCAAATGGCGTCGCATAGAGGTCCGACGACGCCTCGGTCAGGGTGGCGTCCATGCCGGAAAGTCTTGCGCGAACAATGATCACGACCAGTGCCATCGTGAACATGGTGTGCGCTGCAATGAGAGAGCCCATACCCATGTTGAGCTTTGGGGGTTCAGCCCCTTCCGGCCAGAGCGCTGCAATACCCGGGTTCACGAAGTTGAACACAGTGACAAGTGCGATCAGGGTCGCAATTCCGATGACGATGCCGGGGATCATGATGGCCACGTAGATCAAACCGTCGAAGGCCGTGCGCATCGGCCCGCGGATACCCTGCAGACCCACAGCCGCCATTGTTCCGAACAAAGAGGCCAGAGTGGCCGATACAAGTGCCACGATAAGGCTGGTTTCCAACGCATCCATAACGAACGGGTTGTTCAGCGCCTTGCCGTACCATTGTGTGGACAAACCCTGCAGCTGGCTGGCATGGCGTCCGGCATTAAAACTGAACAGCGCTATGACCCCGATCGGGATATAGAGAAACAAATAAACGCACAGAGCATACAGTCGCATCTTATCCCCCTACATCAACGATACGTCTTCGCGCTGGGTTCCCAGTCGCGAGATCAGGCGCATGTAGATCGTGACCGAGATCAACATGATGAACACCAGCGTTGCCGCCACCGCCGACCCATAAGCCCAGTTGCGCGATTGCAAGAACAGATCGACCAGCGCGTTGCCAACAAAGAACACTTTGCCTCCGCCCAGCAGCGCCGGGATCAGGAATTCCCCCATCAGGAGGATAAACACGAGCAGACAGCCCGTGGCCACGCCGGGCACCGACAAGGGCAAAGTCACTTGCAGGAAGGTTCGCACAGGTGTGGCACCAAGGTCTGAAGAGGCTTCGAGCAGACGTTTGTCCAACCGATCAAGGCTGACGAAGATCGGAAACACCATCAGCGGAAGGTAGCCATAGATGATGCCAATCAGGACCGCGAAAGGTGTATTGATAAGACGTGGCTTTGCGAACCCGATAAAGTCGATCAGTTCTGGAATTCCGCGACCGCCCAGCAGGAATATCCACGCATAGCTGCGGATCAGGATCGAGGTCCAGAACGGAACGATCACCAGAACCAGCAGGATGGTTTTCCATTTAGGATCAGCCCTGACGGCCAGAAAATACGCCAGCGGATAGGCTATGAACAAGGCGGCAATGGTGCCGACCGGGGCCAGCACCATCGTGTTTTTGAACGCCGTCCAACGTGCCGGAAGGTTGGCGTATTGTTCCAGCGTGAAAGCCGGCACATAGCCGCCAGCCGGGCCGCGTTCCCCAAAGCTGAAGATAAGAACGACCGTCAACGGCAGCACAAGCATCACCAGGAACCAGGTCCCGGCCGGGGCCAGCAAGAGCCAATTGCGCGTTCTCGCATTCATGTCGTTCTTATCTCCGGTTTGCGGACTTTAGGCAGATTTGAACCGCGCCATAAGTTCAGCGCGGTTCGGGTCGGTCAGCGTTACCGCCGCACCGAATTCAAGCGCGTCCAGAAGTTCCTGCGCCGGATACAGGATCGGGTCGTTCTGCAACTCCTCCGGCAACATCGCGATCGATTTCGCATCTGCTGTCGGGTAGCCGTGCGCCAGCACCTCTTTGACGTTCACGGCGGGATCCAGCAGGTAGTTGATCAGCGCATAGGCTGCATCCATGTGGGGTGCCCCTTTCGGAATGGCGTAGTAATCGCTCCACAACTCGCCGCCTTCCTTGCCGAGGATGTACATGATCTCGGGCATGTCGGTGTTCAGCTGTTTGCCGTCACCAGACCAGGCCATCGCCAGTGTTGCGTCTCCGCTGCGCATGGACGGCTGAATGTCTGATGAAATTGCAAACAGGTGCGGCTTTGCGTCAATGAGCAGTTTCTCGGCGTCGGCCAGTTCCTTCTTGTCGACCGAGTTGAAGGAATAGCCAAAGTACTTCAGCGCGTTCCCGATCGTTGTTAGCTGATAGTCATGTACGATTGTACCGCCAGACAGATCTCCCATCGTCAAATCAAAGAATTCTTTCCAGCTCGACGGCGTGGGCGCACCGTTGAGTTGGCTGGTATTGGCGACAAAACCGGTAGAGCCCCAGTTTTTGGGCACGGCGTAGAGCTTGCCATCGACCGAGCCGGCCTCGGCATAACGCGGGTCATAGGCGGACGCGTCGTAGTTCGGCAGCCGCGATGTATCAAGCGGTTCGATCAGGTCTTCACTGACATAGGTGGTGATGGTGTAGTTGGTCGGGACGTACACGTCCCAGCCGGTTGCCCCGGCCTGAAGCTTGGCCAACATCTCTTCGTTCGACCCAAAGACGTTGACCTGAACATTGGCACCGGTCGCTTCGGCAAAGGCGTCGAAATTGGCGGTGTCGTGGTAGTTCGGCCAGGTGGCGAGAACCACGCGATCCCCAATATCGCCGGATGCCCATGCGGGACCTGGCCGAAGACCCGGCATGGCCGAGCCAAGCACAGCCGTCGCCGCCCCCAGACCCGTCACACCGAGAAAGTGCCGGCGTGTGACCGAACCGCGCTTGTAGCGGTACAGCTCTTCCATGAATTTCTGCTTAGAGATGTGATCCGGTGTTTTTGTCATGAGTTTTCCCCTGTTGGCTGGATCCGTTAGGTTAGTCTCCGGAAAGGATGAGCGCTCCGCTGGCGTTCCAGGACGCAAAGAGCGGCTCATCCACTTTGAACGATCCCTCGTTCAATTCTGACTGGCGTGGCGACAACACCAGGAACTCTCCCAGTGTGTCATGCCTGACCAGGTATTCTGTATGTTCCCCCAGAAAGATGCGATTGAGGATTGTGACCGCAAGGTCGGTTTCCGCCTTTGATGTCCTGCTGAGATGGATTTGTTCGGGCCGAACGCTCAGGCCGACGGCTTCTCCCACATTCAGATTGAACGGGTTCTGTCCCGTGACGGTTTGCCCGGTAACTAGCTGCACATCGGCATTTTGGTTACTTGTTTCAGTGATCGAACCGTTGAAAATGTTGGTCGTGCCAACAAAACCAGCCACATATCGGTTTGCTGGCCGGTCATACAGGTCCTGTGGGCTGCCAACCTGTTCGATCCGGCCGTCGCGCATGATGCAGATCCTGTCACTCATCGACAGCGCTTCTTCCTGATCGTGGGTTACTAGGACAAAGGTAATGCCCAGACGGCGCTGGATGTTTTGCAGTTCGATCTGCATTTCTTTGCGCAATTTCCTGTCCAGCGCGGCCAGCGGTTCATCAAGCAGCAGCAGCTTGGGTTCGTTCACGATTGCCCGGGCAAGTGCTACGCGTTGTTGCTGTCCACCGGACATCTCCCAAATTCGGCGCGCTTCGTACCCTTCGAGCCGAACAATTTCCAATGCCTTGCTGACCTTTTGCGCGATCGTCGCTTTGGGCAGCTTCGGGCGCCGCTGTTTCAGACCGTATCCAATATTCTGTGCAACGGTCAGGTGCGGGAACAGTGCGTAATGCTGAAACACCATGTTGACCGGACGCAGATGGGCATCAAGCGAGTTCACCACCTCTCCGTCCAGCAAAACATCGCCTTCCGACGGGCTCTCAAAACCTGCCAGCATTCTAAGCGCCGTTGTCTTGCCGCACCCGGACGGACCTAGAAACGACAGAAACTCTCCTTCTGCGATTTTCAGGTTTAGATCATTGGCCGCCAACACGTCCCCAAACCTTTTGGACACGCCGCGAAGCTCGGCGATTGTGCTTCCTGTCGATCTGTCCGATTGTTGGGTATATTCACCGTTTGGCATTTTTTCGGGACATATCCTCATTTTTGAAATACCACTTGTTTCAGGTAAACGGTAAAAAGTTTGTCGATTCTTGTATATATCACGAATGTGGTATTCAAATTTGAGTAGGAGGCGGTCGTGACAGATTGGTTGACCGAAGCAGGCGCAGTCATAGCTGCTGTCGGAACAGACGATTTCTCCCAGACGCTTTCGAAATCTCTGCAGGAAATCAGTGGGTTCGACTATACTGTCATATTTGGGTATCTCGGATCAGCGCGCCCGATCGACCTGTTTGACGATTTCCCAAAATCGAAGCGGAAGATCATGGTTGAGGATTATCAGGAGGGTCCATATCTTCTGGATCCGTTTTACCTGGCCAGCGCAAACTCCATTGATCCAGGTCTGTACCGGTTACGTGATCTGGCACCAGATCGGTTTTATCAGGGTGAGTACTTTCGAAATTACTATGTTCAGACCGGTTTGGCCGAAGAGATTTGCTATGTTGTTGACCTGCCTGACGAGGCAACCGTTTGTGTTTCGTTGATGCGGGCAGAAAAGGCATTTAGCGCCAAGGACTTCCGGGAACTGGGAAAGGCCTGGCCTGTGGTCAGTGAAACCTGCAGGCATCACTGGAACGGATTGGCCGGAGAGTTTGGGCAGAAACCGGCAAATACGCGGCGTCGGGGGCGGGTGCTGAACGTGGACGAGGCATTTGAAAAGTTTGACGAAGGCCTGCTTACGCCTCGCGAAAAGGAGGTTGTCGAGTTTACTCTCAAAGGCCATTCCGCTGACGCCGTTGGCCGAATACTGGGTATTTCTCCGGGAACGGTTCGTATTCACCGCCGGAACATATACTCCAAGCTTAGAATCCGGTCTCAGGGAGAGTTGTTTTCGCGGTTCATCGACGCGCTGTTGGGGCCGGAGGAAAAGTGAAGCCCTCAGCGACGTGCCGTTTGGCGCTTTCCAGAAACTGTTCCCAGCGGTGGGATGTTTGGCAGGCATAACTATTGCGCTTGCTGGGCCGGAATGGTTCCCGGTTTGTCAAAGCAACTGAGCCACCACATCTTCCGCCGCTCGCAAACCTTCCAGGTGGGCGCCACTGACAGAGCATTGTTGGTTGGGATGTGTCGCTTCGCCAGCAAAGTGAACCCATTCCGCATGGGGTTGTCGCAAAACGGCACGTTGGCCATAGCCCCCCGGCTGGGATCCTGCGTAAGACCCAAGCACGTATGGTTCATGTCGCCAGGCGGTTGCGTGTCCCTTTATGAATTTTTCTCTGATGGCCGAGCCGAAGAAGCCAACCAGCGTTTCAAGTGCATGTTCGATGGCGCTTTCAGGTCCTGCGTTCTGCAAATCTATGGAAAGGCTTCCGGAACTTTCAAAGCTGGTGAGGCCGGTGCTTGAGATGTTGCAAAGAAAGCCGCCACCGCGGGCCACTCCGGACGCGTCGGGTTCTAAGTGGTAGGTCAGCCATGTGTCGGGTTGCACGGGTAATGCACCGGGGTGAAAAAGAAGGCCTGCGTGATTGTAGTCTCCCATTGTAATGAGTTCGAGCGCCGCGCGCCGGTCGGATTCAAGGGGGGGATCAAAACGGATGACGTCTTCGGCCAGCACCCCGACGGATACTGTTACGACGACGGTGCGCGCTTTGGTTTTGCCAGTCGCCATGGTTACCTGCACACCGTCACTAAGGGCTTCGATTTCTGTGACCGGACTGGACAGTTTGATCGGAAGACCCTGCGCCGTGCACGCGATGAGGTGCCCGAAACCTTCCCGGCAAAACCAGTCGTCGCCCCCCTCCCAGGCAATGATGTCTCGCAGGGAAGTGTCCGGCAAATCCCTGGCAAGCGACAGCGCAAATGTCATGGCTGCCGTAAATGACCAAGGTCCCTTGTCTTCCCAGATGTCAGCCAAAGACCGGTCGGTTGGAACTCCGGTACTTGTTTCAATTTCTGCATCGAGGCGCGCCGCTTCAGCTATGTCTTTGTGGATGTCTTCTACTTCGTTCCAAAGAACGGCATCATTTTTCAGGCCGTATGTCATTGCGTTATCCGGGGCCTCGTAAAGGTCAAGGCCAAGCGCAAGACCCGGCGCCTTCAGAGCGTTGGCATGTTCGGCGTGCATCCAATGCGCCCCTACGTCGAAAGGGACGCCAAAGATTTCCGTATCCGTGTGGGTGCGCCCTCCGACGCGGTTCGATGCCTCGACACAGATAACTGACAGACCTGCCGACATAAGGGCCCGGGTCGCCGCGATTCCCGCTGCGCCAGCGCCCACAACGACGACGTCATAGTCAAACGCGTTCACTCTGTTTCCTCCGGTGCATTGAGTGGCTTGAATGGTGATTTCAAAGATTGCACTTCGAGTGCTCGCCGTTGCGACGCCCACCAATCATCAGAATCTTTCTGAGGTGAGATCTTAATCGCAGGCGTTATCATGCCTCAGTGCATCCATCTAAAACGCCAAGCATTTCTGGTACTGAAACCCCCTCGTAACGGGCCAGATCAAGCGGGTCTTCGGCGTCAAACTTGCTGCACCTCCGGTAAATTTCCAGCATCTCGGTAGACATTCTGCCGTTCTGATAAAAATACATTGCGGCCGCATACCTTGTGGCGCCGGAGCCTTGGATTCCGACTTCCGTCACAAGAAGTTGCTTTTGAAGTTCTGCTTCCGACATAGAACGCGCCCTTGTTCACGTCTTGGGCGCAGCCGACATGGCGGTATTGAGCGACACAACTTCATCTTCACGTGGCGCGGTTTCTGAATTGTAGACGGGCAGTATTTTGCGGAGGTGGTCGTGATGTGACCGGACACCATATTCGAGGTCCGAAAGGTAGAAACCCTCGAACGATTCCGAAGCCATGGATTCGTTCGACCAGATCGTCAGTTGAATATCTTCCTCCACGGTTTCGCGATCAATCCGGGCGGCGAGATACCGGGCTGCCCTTTGTTGGCGATCTTCGTGCGGGTTTCGATATGTTGCGCTCCGCAGTACGGACTTTTTCGTCGTGACTGGAAACTCCTGATAAAACAACATTGTTTCGGGAGTGACAGCAATCACCGCGTTAGGGAAAATGCCATAGTAGAGCCAGGTTTTGTGCAAGTGTTCGGGCAGGTGGGGTTGGGGCTTTGTGAACTTCTTGTAGTTGCGAACAGCCCATCTACGCCCTTTCGTCGGTGTGAAACTTGCATCAGAACGTGAGACACCATCGACATAAGGTTCGTCGGAATAGGTTGAACCGTACAAATCCTGCAGGGCAGGGTGCGCAAGCGGAACGTGGTATCCTTCGTTGTCCACGTCTCTGATTGATTTCCAGTTGACCGGCGTCTCCTCCGTCCAAATCCCGTCTGTCGGAACATGTTCGGCCATTTTGTAGGCTGAGATTTCCTGTTCAATCGGGGCCAGAAGTTCCGCCACTGATGGCTGGGGGCCCGGTTTGAAGCGGATAAACACAAGACCGTGCCAGATTTCCATTTCAAGTTCTTTCAGGCCAAACTTATGCTTGTCCAGGTTCGGAAAGGACTCTGGCCGGGCGGCACCACGCAGCGTTCCATCAAGATTGTAAACCCAGCCATGAAACGGGCAAACCAAGGCGTTTTCACACTTTCCTTGATCTTTGGGCACGAGCCGTGATCCGCGATGACGGCAAACATTGAGAAACGCTCGAATGTCCGAGTTGTTGTCTCGTACGATCAGCGCACGCTCGCCGCACATGTCGAAACAAAGAAAGCTGCCGGATTCCGGAACGTCCGAAACATGACATGCTATTTGCCAATGGGTTTTGAACAGATTGCTCTTTTCAAGGTCCAGAAGAGCGGTGCTGTGATAGCACCAGCCCGGCAGTCCACGTCTGTCCCAATTGGCTGGAACTTCGATGTTCCGGGGTTCGTCATGCATCTGTTCAATCCGCGCAGTTTTGACTTGATCAGTCAGTGTTTTGGTCGGTTCGGCCAATCCCAGCCTACGATCTTGGATTTCAGTTGGATCAGCCATCGTTCGATTGATTGTAGATTTTGCCCAATTTGGGCTGCTCGTCAATCATTTCTGACTGAATAGTCATTCAAAAGTAGATCCCAAATGGTTCCCTGCGACCCAATTGAGGTTGATGCGCGCGCGGAAAGTTAGAAAGTTTTCTGTCAATTAAGCGACTTGTCGGCTTTTGATCAAAATTGGATCAGCTTTGCTTGACAGCGGCGATTTCATCAGACTACCGTTTTGAATGGCCAGTCAGATAAATTCATGATGATTGGAGGGGAATGGGGTGCAAGATGAGCAAACCTGTCAAAAGGGGGGCTCATAAAAACAGTGTTCAGCAGACAAAGTAAGCAAAATTGCTGCAGCCACCGCTCAGGGAGAGGAAGCGAAATTATGAACTCAATCAGGAAAGTCGCCGGGGTTACCGTTCTCGCAGTAACGGCCACTGCAATTTCGGGGTCGGTACTTGCGCAAGAGCGCGTTTTGAAAGTCACAAACTGGGGGGAATACATCGCTGAAGACACGATCGAGAACTTCGAGAAAGAGTACGGCATCAAGGTAATTTACGATCCGTACGACTCGGCTGAAGCAATCGATGCCAAGCTGCTGGCAGGAAACAGCGGCTATGATGTGGTCAGCCATGCAGGCAGTGATACGGCGCGGCTGATTAAGGCCGGTATTGTCGCAGAGCTTGATTTATCGAAGCTGGACAACGTTCAGCACATTGATCCGGCTATTATGGAGCAACTGGCCAGTGAGTGGGACCCGGGCAACAAGCATTTCATTCCGTATATGTGGGGAACGCACGGGGTCACTTATAACGAAGAATTGGTGAAAGAGACGTATCCGGACGCGCCCATCGGTTCGATGGACATGGTGTTCGATCCCGTGCACATGAAAGAGCTGTCAAAGTGCGGTGTTTCTTTCCTGGATTCTCCGGGCGACATCATACCGATGGCTTTGGCGCACATGGGGTTGGATCCGAATTCCACGAACGCGGAAGACTACGAAAAGGTCGGAGAAATGCTGGCCGCAGTCCGCCCGTACATCAAAACCTTCGACAACTACGCGTACCAAAGAATGCCTCAAAAAGAGTTCTGCGTCTCAACCACTTGGGGACCGGATGGCCTTCTTGCGATGTCCGGGGCAGCCGAAGCCGACACTGGGGTTGTGCTGGACTTCTTCCTGCCTGAAGGCGAACGCACCGCGCAGTTGTGGATTGATGGTTGGCTGATCCCGGAAGACGCAGCCAACAAGGAAGACGCGCATCTTTTCTTGAACTACATGATGCGCCCTGAAGTTGCGGCCAATGACAGTAACTTCACCTGGTATGCGACTGCCAACCTGTCAGCCAAGCCAATGGTTGACGAAGCCGTCACATCCAGCCCGGCCGCATTCCCGACGTCTGATCAGGTTGCCAAGATGTACACAACTGCGGTTCTTCCTCCCAAGGTCGAGCGTTTGCAGACCCGTACCTGGACTGACTTCAAAGCCGGTAACTAATCCACTCACACCGGCAAGTGCAGTAGCGAACCTATTTGGATCGCTACTGCACTTCGGATCCATTCAGGCAGACCGCGAGGCCCAAATTGACCGTTTCCAAAGCTGTCAGCGCAGTACCTTGGTTAGACCAAACAGAACAACAACCATTGGTTCAGATCAGAGGTGTGACAAAGAATTACGGTGAAGTAACGGCCGTCGATAACGTCGATCTGGATATCTACAAGGGTGAGTTGTTCTGTCTGCTGGGCGGATCAGGGTGCGGAAAGTCCACTCTGCTGCGAATGCTCGCGGGATTTGAGGAGTTGAACGCCGGCTCGATCATCATTGATGGCGTCGATATGGCTGACGTTCCTGCCTACGAACGCCCAACCAATATGATGTTCCAAAGCTATGCGCTGTTTCCGCATATGACTGTCGAAAAGAACGTATCTTTCGGGTTGGAACAAGACCATGTCCCAAAATTTGACATAGCCGACAGGGTGCACGACATCCTCAAGCTTGTCGAACTGGAAGACTTCAAAAAGAGAAAACCCAAGCAATTGTCAGGCGGGCAACGCCAGCGCGTTGCGCTGGCTCGTGCGTTGGTCAAACGCCCAAAGCTGCTGCTTTTGGATGAGCCTCTGGCTGCGCTTGACAAGAAGCTGCGCAAGCAAACGCAGTTTGAGCTTGCCAATATTCAGGACAAGGTCGGTGTCACGTTTATTGTGGTGACCCACGATCAGGAAGAAGCGATGACGTTGTCGTCGCGCATGGCGGTTATGGATGCTGGGCGGTTCAAGCAGATTGGAACGCCAACAGAAATATACGAGTTTCCCGCGTCTCGCTTTGTCGCCGACTTCATCGGGTCAGCGAATATTTTTGAGGGCAGGGTAACCGAGGAAGGTGCAGATCATGTTCGGGTCGAGACTGAATTCTGCGAGGTTTTCATAGATCACGGTCACTCCGTGAAAGTTGGCAGCAAGATCTGGGTGGCTTTGAGGCCCGAAAAAATCCGTCTTTCGAAATCCGATGAAGTTGCTCCAGGCCCCAACCAGACATCAGCCATCATCGACGACGTGGGTTATTTAGGAGAGACGTCGATCTACAAGGTGAGGCTTCCCAATGGAGAGATATTTGATGTCACCAGGCCCAACCAGTCACGCCCAACGCATGCCACCCAGCGCATTACGTGGGAGGACAAGGTGAATATCAGCTGGGATCCGTCCAGTGCCATGTTGCTCCACTCATGACGGAGTTCACGGGAGATAGGCCCGAACCGTTACAGGTTGAACGACAGCCGATGCTTGGCCTATTTATGCGGCGCTTGCAAAGCAAGTGGCGACAGATCGTTACCGTCATACCGTTCTTCTGGCTTCTGGTTTTCTTCCTGGCACCGTTCTTTATTGTCGCCAAAATCAGCTTGGCTGAACTTGCCATTGCAAGCCCTCCATTCACCAGTTTGATCGAGTGGTCGGACAGCGGGATCATGACGATCCGTCTGGTGTTCGACAATTTTATCTACATCTGGGAAGACAGCCTTTATTTTGACACCTACGTCAACTCGCTCAAGATTTCGGTAACTTCGACCTTCTTGTGCCTGTTTTTTGGCTACCCCATTGCCTATGCAATCGTGCGATCAGGCCCAGTCGCCAAGCCGCTATTGCTTTTCGCAATAATCCTGCCGTTCTGGACGTCCTTCCTGCTGCGCGTCTACGCGTGGATGGGATTGCTTGCAGATCAAGGTACAATCAATAACCTGTTGATCGCAATTGGTATAATCGACGAACCGATCCGGATGCTGTACACGGAATTCGCTGTCTATATTGGCATCGTCTACACCTACATGCCCTTCATGATCCTGCCGCTCTACGCGAACATGGAAAAGCTGGATGACAGCCTGAATGAAGCTGCAGCGGACCTTGGATCCCGGCCAACGAACACGTTCTTCAAAATCACGTTGCCTTTGACGATGCCCGGCATCATCGCGGGCTCATTGCTGGTCTTCATTCCTGCGACCGGGGAGTACGTTATTCCCGATCTTTTAGGGGGTGGAAACGTACAAATGATTGGCCGGGTTCTCTATAACGAGTTCTCCAGAAACAGTGATTGGCCGGTTGCTGCCGCGGTTGCAATTGTTCTGCTGGTTATTCTGGTGCTGCCCATCATGGTGTTCCAGCACTACCAGGGCAAAGCGTCGGAGGAGCAATAGATGTACAGCAAACGCTCCCGCTTCCTGACAATCATGCTGACACTGGGTTTGGCATTTTTCTATATCCCGATGATTTTGCTGATCATTTATTCGTTCAACTACTCCAAGCTGGTTCCGGTCTGGGGGGGATGGTCCTTACGATGGTACAAGGAGCTATTTCAATCTGCAGAAGTCTGGAGCGCGGTTTCCCTTAGCCTTCAGATCGCCGTTGTAAATGCAACCTTTGCAACAGCGCTTGGTACGCTTGCAGGTCTTGCGATGGTGCGATTTGGCCGGTTCAAAGGCCGGACTTTGTTTGGTGGCATGTTGGTCGCGCCCTTGGTGATGCCCGAGGTGATAACCGGATTGTCCTTGCTGGTTTTCTTTATTTCACTGAACCAGCTAATCGGATGGCCCGCCGAGCGCGGGTTCGCGACGATTACGATCGCGCATATTACTTTTTCGATGGCCTATGTCGCTGTGACAATTCAGGCACGATTGACCGGCGTGGGGCAAACTCTGGAAGAAGCTGCCGCCGATCTCGGTGCCAAGCCTTTTAAAGTCTTGACTGCAATCACCATTCCTCAGCTGACACCGGCCCTTATTTCAGGTTGGCTGCTGGCGTTTACTTTGTCTCTCGATGACCTGGTCATAGCCAGTTTTGTTACAGGTCCGGGGGCAAATACCTTGCCAATCCTGATCTTTTCGCGCATTCGACTGGGCCTCAGGCCGGATATCAATGCGCTTGCGACTATTATGATCCTCGTGATCGCTATTTGCGTCGCTATCGCAGCTATCGTTATGTTCCGGCAACAAAGGGCGGATCTGCTGGACAGACAAATGGCTGAACGAGAGGAAGGATAAATTGGAGTCGCACGAGCTTCAGAAAAAACGACGCACCGAACCTCCGGAAGTTCGCCGCCTGCAGTTGATAATGGCGGCCATAGACTCGATTTCGAGGCGCGGGTTTTCTGACACAACGCTGAAACACGTGACCGAAGCTGCCAATCTGTCCCATGGGGTTGTGAATTACCATTTCGACAGCAAGGAAGCATTGTATGACGCCGCGCTGGGTTTTCTGGCACAAGAGCACTACGAAAACTGGCTAAGGTATTATGACGACGCGGAACCTACGGCCGCGCATCGGCTCGCGGCTATTATCCGCGCGGATTTTGACAAAAGCATCTGCACGCACAAGCGCCTAGCGGTTTGGTTTGCGTTCTGGGGGCAAGCAAAGTACCGTCCTAATTACCTGAAGATTCACAATAAATTTGACAACGAGAGATACGATCGAATTCTGCATCTATGTGGAGAGTTGATCGCCGACGGCGATTACGACGATCTTGAGGCCGAAAAAACAGCCCGAGCTGTTGAGGCAATGTCTGACGGCGCCTGGCTCAGCCTGATGTTGTATCCCAAGGTGGCTGACCGGCGAGAGTTCAGGGATGTTTGCCTGCTTTCGCTGTCACGGTTCTTTCCAAAACACTTTCCGGTTTAAGCCGCAATACCGTGTAATTGTGCTTCAGCACTTTATCTTCTTCATCCCGGGGTCGTAGAGCGGCTTTAGCGAAGCAGTGGCGTCGAATTTCTCGCCGGCAATTTCGATCTGCCAGTGTCCCTTTGCGACGATGTCTGCCGTCAGCGGTTCTTCAGTCTCGGCGAAACCAATCCCGACAGCCGCGCCAAGCGTGTGCCCATACCCGCCAACCTGAATGTACCCGACTTCCTTGCCGTTCAGATAAATCATCTCGTTACCATACATCAGGGGCTCAGCGTCCTTCAGCAGAAACTGCAGCATTCGGTTTTTGGGTGTGCCTTTTGCTTTTATCGCAGCCAGCGCTTCCCTGCCGATGAAGCCTTCGGGTTTGTCCAGTTTGATGGCAAAACCAAGCCCGGCCTCAATGGGGTTGTCCGTGTTGTCCACATCGATTCCGAAATCACGATAGGCCTTTTCGAGTCGCAGGGAGTTTAGGGTTTGCATGCCCGCGTTTCGAACCCCCAAGTCACGACCCGTTTCCATTATCAGATCGTATGTCTGAACGGCCTGAGTGGCAGGTACATGAAGCTCCCAGCCCAGTTCCCCGATAAAGGTCACGCGATAGGCCAGAACAACGGCATACCCGACGTCAATCTCTCGGGCCATCATGAATGGGAAACCTTCGTCCGACAAATCAGCGCCGGATATTCTGCTCAGAAGATCGCGTGACTTTGGGCCGTGAACGTTGATTTGGCAGCGCGCAGCAGTGATGTCTGTGATGACCACATTCTCTTCGTCCAGAATGTGCCGCCGCATGCGCATTTCGGTGTGACCCGCGGAGTTTTCGCCGACAATAACCCAGTACTTCCGCTCGGACAGTCGAGTAACCGTAAGGTCTGCCTCGAACCCACCTTGTTCATTCACCCAGGCAGTGTAGACCACGCGGCCGGGTTCAACATCAACCTCATTGCAGGAAAGGCGCGAGAGAAGGGCGCATGCATCTAGACCTTCGACGCTGAAACACGCCATTGATGTCATGTCCATGACGATGACATCCTCGCGCGCTGCCTTGTGTTCTTCGGCGTGCCATTCAAACCAGTTTTGGCGATACCAACTGTATTCTTCGACCTTGGCCTGTTCCGGTGTCGGGGCAAACCAATCAGGTTGTTCCCAACCATTTCCTTCGCCGAAAAACGCCCCAGCATCCTTCAGGCGGTCATACAGCACAGAACGCTTTACGTTTCTGGCCGTCTTGTAATTCTCATTGTGGTAATGCTGGCCAAAGAGCTTGCCCAGCAGCTCCGGCGTTCTGTCGCGCCGGAACGCCGGTGTGGCCATTTCACGCGAAAAGCGATTGACGTTGATGCCCGTGACATCGATTGGGGGCAAGCCATCCACAATCCAATGGGCCAGAACCATACCCGTACCGGCGCCATTGAGGATGCCCAAAGAGTTCATCCCGCATGCAGCCCAGAGGTTGCGAAGTTCCGGTGTCGGGCCAACAAGCGGTGCAAGATCGGGTGTAAAGCTCTCCGGTCCGCAGAACAGTTTCTTGACGCCATAATTCATCGTGTCAGGCACGCGCGAATAGGCTTTTTCAAGGTCGGGGCCAACACGTTCCCAGTCTGGCTCGATCTCTCCGAATTGCCATTCGTCGGGGATACCACCCAGCTTCCACGCCGCAGCGCCTGGTTCAAAAAGACCCAACATCATCCCCCCAACTTCTTCGCGGTAATAAGTGTACGTGGAAGGGTCTTCGAGAACGGGCAGATCGCGGGGCAAGCCCGGGATGCGCTCGGTAATCAGGTAGTAGTGCTCAGCCGCTTGAAGGGGCAGGTTGACGCCGTGCTTGGCCCCTAACTGGCGGGACCACATGCCACCGCATATCGCAATGTTTTCAGCCGTGATGGCGTGACCGTTCGCGGCGCGGACTCCAGTCGCGGTGCCGTTCTTGACCAAAATCTCGTCGACCCGAACACCTTCGAAGAAACGGGCGCCTCTGCTTCTGGCCCCCTTTGCCAGCGACATTGTCACGTCCACCGGGTTGGCGCGCCCGTCCTCGGGTATCAGGAACGCCCCAACGACGTCTGATAGGTCGCCAATAGGGAACAAATCCTGCGCTTCCTTTACTGAGACTTCGTGATTGTTTATCCCAAAACGGCGCATGAAGGCTGCGACACGGCGCATTTCATGCAGGCGTTCTTTGTTGGTCGCAATCTGCAGATATCCAACGTCCCGAAAACCAGTGGAAATACCGGTTTCTTTCTCAAGGTTGGCGTATAGATCGCGTCCATGCGTGTAAATTGCACATTCCGCTTCCGACTTGAGCAGGCCGGCCACGATAAGGCCCGCGGCGTGCCAAGTCGTTCCGGATGTCAGTTGCCCCTGCTCAAGAACCACAACATCGGTATGGCCAAGCTTGGTCAGGTGATAGGCCGTATTCGCGCCAATGGAACCTCCCCCGATGATGACGGTCCGGGCGTGCGTCGGCAGGGTGTCAGCCATGGCGAGAATGTCCTTTCTGGGCGTTCAGTTTCTCGCATATCAGTCATGGCGTTCAATGTCTACTGACTGAATGATCATTCAATAGTTGATTTTGAGCATCGCCTTCCTATCTGGAAAAAGGCTTGTCAGGGCAGCGCGATCAGGCTTCACTGTGGCGGTGAACTGTCAATCAGATGCGGGGAAGCTTATGTCAGAGGATATCCTTTACGACCGTCAGGTGATCAACTTCCTGGAAGAGCTTTGGGGGGAGGGGTTCCTATCGCCAGGAGGCCCCGAGGAAGTCACTCGGGTTGTTGAGGGGATCGATCTCAAAGGCAAGCATATCCTTGATATTGGATGTGGTTCAGGGGCAATTGCAGTGCTGATGGCGCAGAATTTCGGTGCGGGGAAAGTGACAGGCATTGATGTGGAGGCTCCCGTCTGCGCGGCGGCGAGAGAGCGAGTGAAGCGGGCCGGGTTGGAAGAAAGAGTAGAAATCCTTCAGGTCACTCCCGGCCCAATGCCTTTCGAAGATGGTACTTTTGATGTCGTTTTCTCAAAAGACTCGATCATCCACATTCCCGACAAAGCCGCGATGGCTGGCGAGGCCTTTCGGGTGCTGAAACCGGGTGGGCGGTTTGCCGCTTCTGACTGGCTGACCAATCATGACGGGGGCATGTCACCTGAGATGGCGCATTATGTGAAGATGGAGGCCTTGGAGTTTCAAATGGCGTCACCTTCCAAGTATCGCGCCGCGATGGAGGCGGCCGGCTTCGAAGGCGTGGAATTAGTCAACCGCAATCCCTGGTATGCGGAAGTTTCTGCTGGGGAACTTGCGGATTTGACCGGGCCGAACCGCGCTGGCTGGGAAGCCCGGCATGGTGCCGAGTTTATCGAACACCAAATCGAGATCTGGGACGCGATGCAGCCTGTGCTGAAATCCGGAGAGCACTGCCCGCATCACATCCGAGGCCGAAAGCCAACATGATCTGGCTGGAGCCAAGTCGTGGCTACGTCGCCGCTATTCTCCGTAGTCCTTGCTGACCCGCGCCATTCCGGCCTCCATGATGTCGAACATTTCGTCTATCTGGGAAGGGGTGATGATCAGAGGAGGAGAGAACACGGCCATGTTTCCAAATGGTCGCAATAGCAAACCCAACTCTTCGCAGGCGTCGTCCAGTTTCTGCCCAAACTTGACGTGTGCTTCATAGCTTTCGACCTTCAGCCCGGGGCGGCATTCGATACATCCCAGAAGGCCCTCGCCGCGCACGTCTCCGACGATCGGGAACTTTTCCTTGATCTGGCGCAGGCGTTCTTGAAATTGCGGTGTTACGCGTTGAACGTGCCCAAGAATATCCTCCCGCTCCATGATCTCGATGTTTTTGATTGCTGCAACACAGCTCACCGGGTGCCCTGAATAGGTATAGCCATTGTAGAAGACATCGCCGCCCGGAGCGTCAGAGATGCGTTGCATTACTGCGTCCGAGATGATGCAAGCGCCAAGTGGCAGATACCCGGAGGTCAGGCCTTTTGCGCAGGTTATTATGTCTGGAACGATGCCAAAAACGTCTTCTGATGCGAACCAATGTCCCAGCCTGCCAAAGCCGGTTACGACCTCATCCGAGATGTACAGAATGTCGTTTGCACGGCATATTTCGAGTGTGCGCTTGTGGTAGCCCGGAGGCGGGACAATCACGCCGCCAGAACAGAGGATCGGTTCGGCGATAAAGGCGGCAATACGGTCAGCACCGACCTCGGCAATCAGGTTTTCAAGGTCCGCGACCTTGGCGTCGCACCAGGCATCGATACTCATTCCCTCGGGCCGGTGGTAAGGGTTCACGTCGGGTAGGAAACGCACCAAATCCTGCGCCTTTTCAAAGCTTGTTTCGAAGCGTTCTTTCCCGGTGACCGTTGCAGCCAGAAAAGTCGATCCGTGATAGCCTTTCTCCCGGCCGATCACGATTTTCTTTTCTGGTCGGCCAAGCCGTTTGTTCATGAAAAGTGCGGTTCTAAGCGCGGTATCGACAGCCGTGGAGCCGCCGGTTGTGAAGTGCACGGTATTCAGATCGCCCGGAGTGCGCTCGGCAATCATACGGGCCAAAACGGCCGCGGGTTCGGTCGTAAATGACCAGGGCGACGCGTAGGGCATCGTCATGACCTGCTGCGAAATGGCGTCGGCCATCTCCCGGCGGCCGTAACCGATCTGTGTGCACCACATACCGCCCGGGCCATCGATATAGCGCTTTCCGGCAGCATCCCAAAGGTAGATACCATCCGCTGTGTTGACCCGCATGTACTCATCGGACCCAAAGCCTTCGGTCCCTGCCCAGGGGTGTAGGTGATGGTCGCGATCCCAGGTGACAAGATCGCCATCGGTTGGAGTGTTGCCAAGTGTGTTCACGTCTTCTTCTCCTTCAGGTGCGGGCGGGCGGCGTCACACGTGCGCGCGGCGGTGCGAAAAAGGCTTTGGTGACGGGCGTGAGACGCGCCATTCTGGTATCCCATTTGCCTTCCTGCAGTGTGTAGATTTCCGCCATCAAACTGGATGAGCGGCTTGCATCCGGCATACGAACATGTGCCAGTGCGATGTTACGTTTGGCGGTGGGGGACCAAATTCCGGAGGTCACGTGCCCAACTTCTTTTTTGCGTCGGTTGTAGATCAATGACCCTTCCGAGGGTTTGAAGCCTTCGACATCGAAACGTATGAGGAGGCTTCTGGGAGCATCGCGTTTCGACAGCAACGCACGGCGACCATTGAAGTGGTCTTTCTCGAAGTCGACCAGCCGTCCTAGGCCGAGTTCGAATGGCGTTTGGCCCCGGTGCAACCGCTCGGTCGCATGAACGGGCTGAAAGTCCACCCCTGCGGTCAGAAATCCCGCCTCGATGCGTGCGATATTGACAGCTTCGTACCCAATGGCGCGCAGTCCCTGATGCAAGCCACCTTTCCAAATTCTGTCCCAAAGATCTTCGGCCTTGTTCCAGTCGCACCAAAGCTCATAGCCGAGGTCACCGGTAAAGCCCGTCCGTGAAATCATGAGGTCAGGTTCGATCTGGACCAGATCGAATGGTTTAAGCGCGCCAACATCTAATCCCGCAGCCTCCAACACCGCATAGGATGTCGGACCTTGCAACGAAAGGCCGGCAACGCTGCGAGTTTCATCCCGAACCGCAACATCGAAACCCCATCCCGCGTCCAGCAACCACGTCAGCATCGGTTCCTGACAGCATAAGCGCCAATCGTTGTCGCCGAGATGGAAAAGAGTCCCGTCATCGATGACCATGCCCTCTTCATCGCACCAGATTGCGTATCCAACGCGGCCCGCTGCGATCTTGCTGACGTCACGCGTGACCAGGCGATTGAGCATTGCGGTCGTGTCAGGACCTGTCAGCCTGTATTTGTGCATCGGTGAGATATCGAACACAGAGGCCTGATTGCGCAGCGCGAAATACTCGAACTCGACACTGTCCAGAACTCCGGGGGCAGCGTAACCCACCCAATCATACCAGTTTTGTGCGCGATTCTGCTCTTCGAGCTTCTTGTGAAAGGCAGCGGGGATTAAGCCAAGTTTCGGGTCGGTGAAGATGCTCATGGCTGTTCCTCCAGCGCCGCCAGGGCCGCATTGCGACCGGCGAGGCCCATGACATCGCCTCCGGGGTGGGTTCCAGCGCCGCACAGGTACAGCCCCTTGGGACCCATGGAATAGCGGCACATTCCGTTTGCGGGGCGAAGTGTCAGAAGCTGGTCCAGGGACATTTCCGCGTGGTGCCAGTGGCCCCCGGGCGCTCCGGTTGCGCTTTCGATTTGATCCGGTGTTATGACTTGTCTGCCTGCGATGTGATCCTTCAGGCCGGGCAGGGCGCGGCCCAGTGTATCTACGGTGATTTGCGCAAGTTGATCTTTCGCGGCTTCAGTCCAGCCGCCTTCTAGGTCGGATGGCGCGTATTGCACTATGGTCGACAACCAGATTGACCCATCGGCTGTCTGCATCTTGAAGGCTTCGATCACCGGGGCCTTGGACATTTGTCGATATTTTGCTGGATTGAACGCAGCTTCCACGTACTCTGCAGAGCGGGCATAGATCAGACGGCTATTTTCCAACCCATCAGGCAAGCCGGGCAGCGGCATCTTGTCCTTTAATTTTAGGTTGACCTTGGCTGCTGTTCCTCGTGCCCGGATATTCCGAATGCGCCGCATCGTTTCGATGTCAAAAACAGATGGCCCGGTCATACGGCTTGTTGGTTTAGGTGCGAGGTTGCTCAGCACGAGAGTTGCGGTCAAAGTTTGCCCATCAGTGGTTATGACGCCAGAGACGGCATCCTTGTCCACGAGAACGCGGGAAACCTCGGTTCCCGGCATCAGGACGCACCCCGCCTTTTGCGCTGCTTCAACGATTAAATCTGTCAGCGCAGACACTCCGCCCGCAGGTTGGGTGATGGTGCCCCCGTGACCCATCCGGTAGATCAGGTTGAACACGGTTCCCGGAGATCTTGGACCGGCGGCTGCCCCCCAGATTGCATCAGCTGCAAGCATCCCAGCCACCGGTCCGTCCGGCAAGTCATCAAGGACAATGTCATAGACATTGGACAGAACGACCTGCAGGAAGCGTCGCATTTCCGATTTACCCAGCCTTTTCAGTCCGATGCCCAGTTTTGCCAGGCGCAGAACCTCAGCCATTCCGCCCCGCGAAAGCACAGCTTTGTGACCGCCGGGTGGTGGGGCTTCGGCGAGTTGGCGTAGCAAGCCCCCATACGTAATCAACTGTTGCGTCAGATCAGACCAGGCTTTGGAGTCCGGGTGCGCCGTCCCGTCACTCCAGCAGACGCCTTCGTCACTGAAGACGATGTGCCGACCATCTTCAGCCAATGAGACCGTGGAGGTCGGTTTCCCGGCCAAAACAGGGTGTTGCAGGTCCAAACCGACGTCACTCAGGGCGCGTGGGCTGAGGTTGTAAAGCGAGTGGGCCAGTGTTGGCCCCCCGTCCACGGAATAGGACGCCATTCCACCAAAACTGTCAGATTTTTCAACGATGCAGACATTCTTGCCGCGCCGACCGAGAAGCGTTCCGGCAATCAACCCGTTGACACCGCCACCCACGACTATTGCATCAAAATGGTTCATGCGGCATACCCCTTCATTCGGCCATGCCGTGTTTCGTTCCTCAGGATTGCGCGGGCCGCGTTGGCGCCGGGCGCGCCCATAACTCCACCGCCCGGATGTGCGGACGAGCCGCACAGATACAGCCCCTTGATTGGCAGGCTGTACTGAGACCACCCCGGGACCGGACGATTGAAGAAAAGCTGGTCAAAGGTCAGTTCGCCTTGGAAAATGTTGCCTTCGGTCAGACCGACCTCGCGTTCGATTTCCAGCGGTGAACGGACTTCCATGTGCACAACGCGCTCGCGAATGTCAGGGCAAGCCACAGCCATCTGGTCCAGTACAGTTTCAGACATTGCCTTGCGCTGTTGGTCGTCCCAGTTTTCAGCCGACCGGACGCCGCCGACGTCCAGATCATACGGGGCATATTGAACAAACACCGTCATCATATGCGCACCTGTCGGAGCCATCGTTGGGTCGATCTGGCTGGGGATCAGCATGTCAATGTACGGCTTTTCCGACCAGCGCCCCAGCTTCCAGTCGTCATAAGCCTTTTCCAGTTCAAAGAGGCTCTGCGACACATGCAGATCGCCCCTCAGGAAACTGGTGTGCAGTGGTGCAGCAGGGAAGTTTGGAAATCGGTCAAGGGCGATGTTGAGTTTCGCCGAAGACCCGCGGATTTTGAAATTTCGCACCGCTTTGGTGAAGTCATCCGGCAGATCGGCGGCATCAACGTGGTGTAAAATGGTGCGCTTGATATCCATGTTGGATGCGACGACGGGGGCATGGAAAATCTTGCCGTCTTCCAGCGCCACGCCTTCCACGCGTCCATCTTTGCTCAGGATTCTCTCAACCCCTGCACCCGTATGGATCGTACCGCCGTGATCTTTGAAAGAGGCCGCAATGGCATTCGAAATCGCGCCCATGCCGCCGCGGGCGAAACCCCAGGCTCCGATGCCGCCATCGATATCGCCCATGTAGTGGTGCAGCAGAACATAGGCGGTTCCGGGCGAATATACCCCAAGACCAGTGCCGATAATACCGGAACCAGCCAAATGCGCCTTGATCAGGTCGTTCTCGAAATGCTCATCCAGAAAGTCGCCAATGGACATCGTCCAGAATTTCAGCGTTTCTCCAAGTTCGCGACTTCCCAGTCCGTGGGCCTTTTTGACCAGGTACGCCATTTCGCCCATGTCACGTGGGCGGAGCGAAGCAGGGTCCGGTGCGTCTCGAAGCAGAAACGGGCGGATAAAACGGCATTGCCGCATGATGGCTTGTGAATAGCCGCGATAGGCGTCTGCATCACGTGCAGAATGGCGCGCCATCTCGCGCTTCAGGGCGTTGTGATCGGAGTAATAGGCGAAGTAATCTCCGTCGCGTGTGAAGCTCGCACCACCTTCGTAGGGGATAACCTGAAGCCCGTATTTCGGGAGTTCGAGGTCTCTGGCGATTTCGCGCCGCAAAAGAGAGCAGACATAAGAGCAGTTCGAGTAAGTCCAGCCTTCGTGCAGCGAACGGCTGACTGCTGCGCCACCAATCCAGTCATTCTTTTCGACGACCAAAACACGCATGCCCGCACGGGACAAATAAGCGGCGGCTGTCAATCCGTTATGACCGGCACCGGCCACAATCACGTCGTATCTGTTCTCAGTCGTCAAATTTTTCATCCCTTTCCTCTCCGTTTACAGACCGGACATGATTCCGTAAAGTTTATTTGAGCGCTCAAATAAATTTTAGACCATTGACGCGTGTTTTTCGCGCACTGTAGATGGCGGTAATTGTAGGAGGAGCGGCAATTGGTCGACGCAGAGCGGAAACGCCCCCGCAAAGAGCGGAAGGAAAACGCAGATCGCCGCCGCCGGCAGCTGCTGGACGCGGCGTGCCGTTCCATACTGGCGCATGGATTGGCGAAAACGACACTTGCGACGGTCGCGTCCGAAGCCGAGCTGTCTCAGGGCGTTGCAGCCTTTTATTTCAAATCAAAGGGAGGCCTTCTGACCGAAGCGCTTCGCGACTTGTACCGACGCTATGAGGAGCACTGGACGACCTCTCTGGAACAGGCAGGGGATAAGCCAGCGGAAAAGATAAGGGCACTCATCAAAGCGGACTTCCACCCTGATGCATGTGGTCCGAACGTCCTGCCTTTGTGGTATGCGTTTTGGGGGGAACTCAGATTCCAGCAGCACTATGATGAGGTTGCGGAACACTTTGAAGCGCGGCGGCGCGAAACTTTGTATGCGATCTGGCAAGAATTGCTGGCCGAGGATGATGTTGCTTCCCCGGATCAAATGACGGAATGGATGGAGACGTTGACGGATGGTTATTGGCAGCGCCTGCATCTTGCGCCGGAAAACCTGAGCCGAGAACAGGCGGAACAAGCTGCGTGGGGATGCCTCGTGCGCTTGGTTCCGGGCCTGCTGACTGAAACGCCATAGCCACTTTCGGCTGAGAGGCCCCAATGTCATGACGCGAGTGCGGATCTCACAACAGCCGCTGCCGCCCAGGGCTGCGATAGTGCAGGAAGCGCGTGATGTTGCGCGACTTGCCCTGCCAATTGTCATTTCCCTTGCCGCCGCTGCTTTGATCGGCGTTGTGGATACCGTGATGGTGGCCCCATTGGGAACGCTTCCTCTGGCAGCAGTGTCGATCACGGCCTCGGTGCTGATCATCTTTTATTCTGCGCTTTATGGCTTTGTGTCCGCAATTGGCGTGCGAATGGCGGAAGCCTTCGGCAAGTCCAGCGAGGAAGGGCTTGCTTCGGCCACAACTGCCGGGCTTTTGGTTTCTCTTCTCGTCGGGGTTGTCGGTGCGAGCGTAATGATCTGCCTGAAACCGGCTCTTTCCTGGATCGGACAGCCCCCAGAAGTAGTAGGCCTGCTTGGCGGCTACTGGAACGCGATGAGCCTTCTTCTAGTCCCATTCACTGTTTTTTATGCGTTGAAAGCCCTGTTTGACGCCATGAACCAACCTTGGATTGGCGTTGGGCTTGCGTTTCTTGCGGTCGGTTTCAATATTCCTTCGAATTATGTGTTGATCCACGGTGTTGCTGGCTGGCCTGGCCTGGGTCTTGTTGGGGCAGGGATCGCAAGTCTGTTGTCTCAGACGGTGCCGTTGATTGCGGCATTTGTGATTTTGGGCGCAAGGAAACGGAAATGGGACCTTCTGAGGACCGCAGGTTTTGACTGGTCTGAGTTCAAGGCGCAGATCAAAGAAGGGATCGTCATCTCCGTCGGTTACCTGGGAGAGGGGGCCGCTTACGCCGTTGCAGGCCTGATGCTTGGGTGGTTCAGCGCCGCCGCGCTTGCCGCACATCAAATCGTTTCTGCGGTCAGCGACGTTATTTACATGGTGCCGTTGGGCGTCTCGATTGCAATCTCAATACGCGTGGCTCAGGCAATCGGTGCCGATGATAAGGACAGGCTGAAGCCAATTGTATTAGCGTCGCTTCTGGTCGTTGTGAGTTGGATGACAGTCGTTATCCTGGGTATTTTGGTTGGCCGTATTCCTTTGGCGAACAGCTTGTCAGATGATCCGAATGTCGTTTCCCTCGCGATTTCGATGTTCCTTGTGATCGCCGCGATGCAGATCGCAGATGGCGTTCAAGGGACAATGCTGGGCGCTTTTCGGGGCATGATGGACAATCATGTTCCGGTTGCCATTACCTTGTTTGCCTATTGGATCGTTGCTTTGCCGCTTGGTTACGTATTGGGCTTTTGGCTCGGGTTCGGACCCAACGGTGTTTGGGTTGGCTACGGCACAGGCCTCTCACTGGCCGCGATCGCATTGACCTATCGCTTCTTCTCCAAAAATCGTTAGTCGACGTGACTTTCTGTCTCAAAGACCCAACTTGTCCAGGAGTTTCAGGCGCAGGATTTCTGCTTCGACAAGGGTCTCTCGGGCAAACGAAAAAGGTAAAGGTTTGAGGGGGGTAACCGGAAACTCAAGCTCATCGACTTTGGTCCCGGCCGCCCACCGGGCCAGGACCCGCCCCATTGCGGTGGCGATGGCAACGCCGCGACCGTTGTAACCCAGACCTGTCATTACGCCTGGGGTGAGTTCATGCAGGTGGGGATAGTGATCCCTTGTCAGCGCCACATACCCGCCCCACTCATATTCCCACTGAACTCCGGACAATTGAGGGAAAAGTTCAACAGAAATGCGTTTTAGTCGCTCAATTTGTTTGAGGGTGGAATTGTCGTGGTAGGTGCCGCGACCGCCCATCAGGAACCGGCCGCCTGCATCTTGCCTGAAGTACAAAAGAAGGCGTCTTGCGTCGGACAAGGCGTTGCCTTCTGGCAGAATTGTTTGGCGGATATTGTCGGACAATGGCGCCGTCGCCACCTGAACTGACCGAACGGGCAGGACGGATTGCGCCAGGCGCGGATGCAGATCACCAGAATAGGCGTTTGTGCAAATCAGAACCTTGTCTGAAAAGACAGCTCCGTTAGGTGTCTCAACCCGAAAGCGGCGGCCCTCTGTCGCGAGCCGGTTGGCGGGCGTTTCTCCGAAGATTTCCACGCCATTGCGACGGGCCGCTTCGGCCAGTCCAAGTGCATAGTTCAGTGGGTGCAAAACTCCGCTGCGTCGGTCCAGAACTCCACCCAGATAGGCTTCTGTCCCGGTCAGACGCTGCATTCCGCCTTGATCAAGCTGAACCATACCGCCGCCGTGATTGTCCCAATCCTCAGCAAGTTTGTGCAATTCGTTGAGTGTTTTGGTCGTATGCGCCGCGCGCAGCCATCCCGGGCGGTTTGCATCGCACATAATACCGTGCCGAGCGATCAAATCGAAAACAAGATCGGCCGCGTCACCGGCCATTCGGATCATTCTGTTTCCCCAGAAATCTCCAAACCTTGCCTTGATGCCGGTTGGCCCGTCCTTGAGGCCTACATTGATCTGCCCACCGTTGCGGCCAGATGCTCCCCAGCCCGGGTGTTGAGCGTCGATCAGAACAATTTTGATGCCTTCCTCGGCCAGGTGAAGCGCTGCCGAAAGGCCAGTGAATCCGGCACCAATCACTGTCACGTCTGATTGTCGCTCGCCAGTGAGTGGCGGGTATTCGGTTGAATAGGCTGCCGTTGCTGACCACAGGCTGTTTGCAATGACGGGGTTTTCGTTGCGGATCATCTATTGGCCTCGCGCGCTTGCCTTGCGGGGGTAATTGCATAGGTTTGGCTGGTGACGCCTTTCCGGACAGTATGTGAAGAATGCCTAGACTTTTGAACCAATTCGAACTGAAACCGACCGCCGACTTCGACGCGTTCGAACAGGCCTGGAACGCGTTTGTCGGACATTTGGTCGCGACGGGTCTGGCAACGAACGGGACCCCATTGTGTAAACGCATTCCTACAAGTGGTTACGATACAGACGAACAGCGTGACCATTCGCTTATGGCTGTGATCGAGTTCAGGGATCAAATGCAGGCCGACGCGGCTTGGTCCGCCATCGAGGATCGCATTGAGCCACTGGGAGAATTGCATCGCAGTGTCATTTCTATGGTGCACGACCCGGTTTTCACCTTTTGGTCGGACCTGTAGATCCATGATTGCGAACATTCGTATTGTTTTCACATCATTTATCTTCGTCATTGAATGATTATTCAATCAATGGCATAAACTTTGCGAATGTCAATCAGCCTCTCGCCGGCACGGCTTGGCAGTGAGTGCGGGCAAGATTGAAGTACTTGAGAAGATGGGAGGTGTGCGAGTGAGTCAGACGCCAAGCGATAACACAAATCCGACAGGGCGCCGGCGTACCGAGTCCAAGGAGGTGCGGCGCCAACAGCTGATCAACGCCACAATCGACTCGATCGCACAAAACGGAATTGGTGGAACGACCATGTCCACCGTGACCGAGATAGCCGGTTTGTCGCTGGGCATCGTCAACTTCCACTTCAAGAGCAAACAGAACTTGCTGGAAGAAACGCTGTTGTTTCTTGCGAAGGAACACCATGAACAGTGGTTGGACGCTTTTGACAATGCAGGTTTGTCGGCGCCTGAAAAGCTGTTGGCCATCGTCGATGCGCATTTTCACCCGCGGATTTGCTCGCCGAAGAAACTGGCCGTCTGGTTTGCGTTTTTCGGAGAGGCGGGGCGGCGCAAAGTTTACCGCAAACTGATCAATGACATTGATCTGGAGCGTTACAGCATCGCGCTGCGCCTGTGTTCGGAAATTGCTGAGGATGGCGGGTATGACGACATGCCGCCAAGGCAGGTCGCCAATATCCTGGAGGCTCTGTACGACGGAATCTGGTTGGAGCTTTTGACCTACCCGGAGAACTTTCGGCGTTCCGAAGCCCGGGATCACATCGCCGCCTTCCTGTCCAAGGTTTACCCGGATCATTTTCGAATGCCAGAGTTCAAGAGCGGCAGTTGAGACAGTGCGGGTCAAATTTCCGGTTTTACAGAAAAAACGGGCCTGCGCACTGCGCAGCAAACAAAAGGCACACGAATGAGTAGGGATTCTCGCTACGACATCCTTTTCGAACCAGTACAAATCGGACCAGTCACTGCGCCAAACCGGTTCTATCAGGTTCCGCACTGCACAGGCATGGGCTGGCAATACCCTCGTACCCTTGCGGCCATGCGCAAGGTGAAAGCGCAAGGTGGATGGGGGGTCATATGTACGGAATACAACTCGATCCATCCATCATCTGACGACCTGCCGCATCCTTACGCGTCCCTTTGGGACGACAGCGATGTTCGGGCGCACGCTTTGATGACGGACGCGGTGCACGAATATGGCAGCCTTGCGGGTGCTGAGCTATGGTACGGAGGCGCCAACTCGAACAACCTGTTTTCCCGATTACCGAGCATGGACGTCGACAGCCGGCCCAACGTTAAAGGGCATCCCTATCAAACCCGCGCGATGGACAAGCAGGACATCCGGGATTTGCGCCGGTGGCACCGCAAGGCCGCCTTGCGGGCCCGAGACGCGGGCTTTGACATTGTCTATGTCTACGCGACGCACGGATACCTTATCTCGAACTTTCTGCATCCACGGGTGAACACGCGCAGCGACGAATATGGCGGCAGCCTGGAAAACAGGGTGCGCCTGACCCGTGAACTGATTCAGGAAACCAAGGACGCCGTTGGGGACCGGTGCGCTGTGGGGGTCCGTTTCTCAGCAGACGAAGAGATCGGTGAGGATGGCCAGCCCATCTATGGTGAGCGTCGCGAGATGTTCGAGATGCTCGCTGATCTTCCGGATTTGTGGGATATCAACATCGCAGATTACTCGGTCGAGATGGGCGTTTCCCGTTTTACCAAAGAGGCAGCTCTTGAACCCTACATGCATTGGGTCAAGTCCGTGACGGATAAGCCCGTGGTGACTGTGGGTCGCTTCACGTCACCCGATACAATGGTCTCGCAGGTCAGGCGTGGAATTACGGATTTTATCGGTGCCGCGCGCCCGTCGATTGCTGACCCTTACCTTCCCAAGAAAATCGAAGAAGGGCGCCTGTCTGCGATCCGTGAATGCATCGGGTGCAATGTCTGCTATGCCAGCGACACGATTGGCGTGCCAATTCGTTGCACGCAAAACCCGACAATGGGAGAGGAATGGCGCAAGGACTGGCATCCCGAAATCATTCGAAAGAAAGCTTCAGATGCACGCGTTCTGATTGTCGGGGCAGGGGCTGCCGGGCTTGAAGCCGCGCGGGCGCTTGGGGCGCGTGGGTATGATGTCCTGCTGGCAGAGGCTTCTCGTGAAATAGGCGGTCGGGTTGTGCGCGAAGCGGCACTTCCGGGCATGAGCGAGTACATTCGCGTCAGGGACTATCGCGAGCAGCAATTGATCGAAATGCCCAATGTTGAAATCTACCGGGAAAGCCCGCTGACGGCTGACGACATCTTCGCAGTTGAGGCTGACCACGTTGCAATCGCCACCGGCGCGACCTGGCGAAATGATTACCATGATGAGGAACGTTTCGTCCCGGTCGCGGAAGGAGCCGCCTTGAACCGCGTATACACCCCCGATGACATCATGGATGGAAAGATTCCCGACGGGCCTACTCTCGTTTTTGACAGTGATGGCTACTACATGGCCAGCGTCATTGCCGAAAAAATTAAGGCGCAAGGTCACGCCGTAACGTTTGTCACACCGTCCGACAGTGTGGCTGATTGGGCTGGAAAAACGTCCGAGCGTTGGCGCATCCGAACGCATTTGCTTCGCCTGGGGATCGAGATCATGCCGTCAAAGACGCTGAGACAATTCGATGGCGAAATGGCGCATTTGGATTGTCTCTACGGCGGATCAGGTAAGACCTTGCCCGTTGCCAACATTGTGATGGTGACAGCCCGGAAACCAAATGATGGCTTGTATCGGGAACTGAGCAGTCTGACGAAAGCTGCGGAATTGCCATTCAGCCTCCGCCGTATTGGCGATTGCGATGCACCAGCTATTATCGCGGCGGCAGTCTATGCCGGGCATAGATACGCCCAGGAATTGGATAGTTACGTGGATGTGGACGTCCCGCTAAAACACGATCGTGTCGATGTCGGGCAACAACTCATTTGATCGCTCGGTGCGGTCACCTCGATAAACATCTTAGAATGCAGGAGAAGTCTGTCATGCCGAAAGGTCTGGTTACCCGTCCACTGGAGGCGAAAGACAAGGAAGAGTGGCGCCGCTTGTGGACTGCCTATCTGGAGTTCTACGAGACCTCGGTCCCGGAAGATGTCTACGAGATTTCTTTCAGCAGGCTGTTGTCGACAGATACAGGTGAATACAACTGCCTCATTGCTGAACTGGACGGACAACCGGTTGGATTGGCACATTACCTGTTTCACAGGTTTATGTGGTCGGTCGAGGATACCTGCTATCTGATGGATCTGTTTGCAGACCCCGAGGTCCGTGGAAAGGGTGTCGGCCGTGCTCTGATCGAGGCCGTTTTTCAAACCGCAAAGCAGCATGGTGTTCCAACAACTTATTGGACCACTCAGGAGTTCAACTACAAGGGCCGAATGCTATACGACAAAGTGGCAAAACGAACGCCATTCATTGTCTACGAAAAAGACGGATAGTCAGCAGGGCCTTTTCTGAAGGCCTTGATCTGCGGAGGGCGGGTGTCTTTCACAGCTTCTATTTGTGTTCAAACCCAGCGCATTTGCGTACCGCAAGTCCAGTGCCGAGATCATTCGCCCAATATTCGGCACGTTTTCTTTGCGTTACACGGCGTTCTTGCTACTGTCGGCTGACAACAAGGTCGATAGGGGGAATATGTCATGAAACGCGCCGAACTGCTTTACTCTGGAATTGATCGTCGGAGCCTGCTTTTGGGCGCGAGCGCCGCAGCCAGCCTCGCGACATTTCCCAAACGCCTCATTGCGCAAGAGCCTTTGAGCGTTGCGGGCATTTACACCGTTCCAGTTGAACAGCAATGGGTCAGCCGCATCCACATTGCGGCGGAAGCGGCGAAAGATGCGGGCCAGATAACTTATGCCTTTACCGAGAACACGGCCAATACCGACTATACCCGGGTCATGCGGGAATACGCCGAAGGCGGCGCCAAGCTGATCGTGGGCGAGATTTTCGGGGTCGAGGCAGAAGCACGGGAGGTGGTTCTGGATTACCCCGATACCGCGTTCCTGTTGGGTTCGTCTTTCCTTGAAGATCCGGCCCATCCCAATCTGGCCGTTTTCGACAACTATATTCAGGACGCTGCCTATCTTACCGGTATCATCGCCGGCGCCATGAGCGAGTCTGGCAATATCGGAATGGTTGGCGGTTTCCCGATACCAGAGGTCAATCGGCTCATGCACGCGTTCATGGCTGGCGTGCGCGAAATGAAACCCGACGCGACCTTCCAGGTTTCGTTCATTGGCTCGTGGTTCGATCCGCCCAAAGCGAAAGAGACGGCTTTTGCGATGATCGAAAACGGTGCAGACGTTATGTATGCCGAACGCTTCGGTGTTTCCGACGCGGCGCAGGAGCGCGGCGTTCTGGCAATCGGCAATGTCATCGACACTCAGGCGGACTATCCGGATACGGTGGTTGCCTCGGCGCTCTGGCATTTTGAGCCTACGATGCAAGCGGCTCTTGCGGCGGTCGCCGACGGCAGCTTTACGGCGGCCAATTACGGGCTTTATTCCTACATGAAGGAAGGCGGCTGCTCGCTCGCGCCTCTGGGCACATTCGAAGGCAAGGTGCCTGCCGATGCGATGGCGCTTGTTGCTGAACGAGAGGCTGCAATTCGGGCGGGTACTTATGTTGTGGAAGTGGACGATTCAGAGCCTGTGTCCTCCTGATGTCCAACGATAGTTCGGCGCAGGAGGTTGTCCTGCGCCTCAATGGCATCACCAAGCGATTTGGCAATTTAACGGCCAATGACTCGGTTGACGTGACGCTTCACCGGGGCGAGGTCATCGCGCTTCTTGGTGAGAACGGCGCTGGCAAGACAACGCTTATGAACATCCTGTTCGGGCACTATACTGCGGACGAAGGAACCGTAGAGGTGTTTGGTCAAGTCTTGCCTGCCGGTGCAACCGGTGCAGCGCTGCGGGCCGGTGTCGGCATGGTGCACCAGCATTTCACGCTTGCCAATAACCTTACTGTTCTCGAAAATATCCTTCTGGGCACTTCTTCCCTTTGGTCGTTGGGCCGTGGCCGCCATAAGGCGCAGTCACGCGTGATGAAACTGGCCGAAGAATTCGGGCTGGCCGTCGACCCATCGGCCAAGACAGGGCAGTTGTCGGTCGGCGAGCGGCAGCGCGTGGAAATCCTGAAGGCACTGTATCGCGATGCCCGCATCTTGATTTTGGATGAGCCGACAGCGGTGCTGACACCACAGGAAGCTGACGCGCTGTTCGAGACGCTGCGCCGCGCCGTCGATCAGGGCCTTTCCGTCATCTTTATTTCCCATAAGCTGCACGAGGTTATGGCAATCTCGGACCGGGTTCTTGTGCTGCGCCATGGCAAGCTGGTCGGGGAAACGCGTACAGACGAAACGACACCTCATGCCCTTGCTGAGCTTATGGTCGGGGAAGAGATTACCCAACCCGTTCCATCCGAGGCCAAGCCCGGTGCCGTTCTTCTAAGCTTGCGCGGTGTCTCTGCGCATCCGCCTGGGCACCGAACCGGCCTTCGAAACATCGATCTGGATCTGCGTGCAGGCCAGATAATGGGCCTTGCCGGTGTGTCCGGAAACGGGCAGGGCGCACTGGCCGATTTGCTGTCGGGCGAGGCCAGGCCAGAGAGCGGAGAGATGTGGCTTGGTCAGGAAAAGGCGCCTGCTTGGTCACCTCGCGCGTCCCTTGCGGCCCGGATCGGGCGCATTCCCGAGGACCGCCACAGCACTGGCAGCATTGCAGATTTCTCGTTGACCGAAAATGCCATCCTTGAAAGCTACAGGAACCCGGGGATCAGCCGAGCAGGTTGGATGCGCTGGGCCGCGGCACAAGCCTTCGCGCAGAAGGTGATCGCGCGATACGATGTGCGTTGTCCCGGTCCGGATACGCGAATTCGTCTGCTTTCGGGCGGCAATATGCAGAAACTCATCCTCGGGCGGGTTCTTGAATCCGATCCGGAAATCATCCTCGCCAACCAGCCCGTGAGAGGGCTTGATATTGGGGCCGTAACCTACGTTCAGGAGCGTCTGATAGCAGCCAGAGATGCGGGCGCGTCGATCCTGCTGATCTCGGAAGACTTGGACGAAATCATGGGGCTTGCGGATGTGATCCGGGTGATGTCCGACGGCCGGCTCTCGCCTGAGTTCCCCCGTGGAACGATAACCCCCGCCGAGCTTGGGCGGTGGATGGCCGGGGAGGGGTTTGAACGTGCGGCTTGAACCGATTGCCAAACCGTCCCTCGCCCGATCCGTGGGATTTCCAGCGGTGGCACTGGGGCTTTCGATCGTTGTGGTATCTTTTCTCGTTCTACTTGCAGGGGCCAATCCTTTCGCCACGTTGGGACTGATACTGAAAGGAGCCGCAGGTTCGAAGTTCGCCGCGCTTGAGACCCTGAACCGGGCAACACCTTTGATCTTCACAGGTCTGGCGGTAGCCGTCGCCTTTCGCGCAAAGCTGTGGAACATCGGGGCGGAAGCACAGCTTTACATTGGCGCGCTTGTTACAGTCCTCTTCGGGACGTCGGCGTTGGGCCTGCCGGGGCCGCAACCACTGATATTGGTCGGTCTCGCCTCGATGCTGGGAGGGGCGCTGATGCTGCTGGGCCCGGTCATTCTCAAGACGCGTTTCGGCGTTGATGAAGTGGTGACGACTCTGCTGCTCAACTTCATCGTGCTTCTTTTCATCTCGCTTCTGCTGGAGGGACCGCTCAAGGATCCCATGGGGATGGGGTGGCCGAAATCGCCCAGGCTGGATGCAGAAGCGCGCCTTCCTCGGATTGTCGAAGGACTTCGTCTGCACTGGGGCTTTGCGCTTGCTCTGATCTGTGCCGTGGTCGTCTGGGTGATTGAGACCCGCACCACGCTTGGCTACGAAATCCGGGCTGTGGGTCAGAACCCGACGGCTGCCCGTTTCGCGGGTATCCCAGTAAATCTTGTGCTCTTGAAGACCGCGTTTCTTTCGGGCGGACTCGCGGCTTTGGCGGGGTTTTCGGAAGTCGCGGGGCTCAAGGGGTCCCTTACGCTGGATCTGAGTCCGGGCTTTGGCTACACAGGCATTATCGTCGCCATGCTTGCGCTACTTCACCCTCTTGGCGTCGTTCTTTCGGCGATTTTCGTAGCGGGCGTATTCGTCGGTGCCGACGGTATGAGCCGCGCCGCGAGCGTTCCCACCTATATCGCAGACCTTCTATTGGCGACCGCACTTTTGTTCATGGTCCTCGCCATCTTGCTGACGCGGTTCAGGATCGTGAGGGGCTGATGGAGATCTTCGATATCCTCCTCTCTGCCAGTTTTTGGGCAGCTGCTGTGCGCATTGCTTCTCCGTTGATCTTTGCGACGATGGGAGAGTTGATCTGCGAACGCGCGGGGGTTCTGAACCTCGGGATCGAAGGAAACATGGTGGCCGGCGCCTTTGCCGGTTGGATGGCGGTCTATGCCGGTACCGGACTGTGGACCGGTGTTTTCATTGCGATGCTGGCAGGTATGCTTTTCGGGCTTTTGCATGCGACGCTCACAGTGCCCTTTGGGTTGTCGCAGCATGTCGTGGGGCTTGGGATTACGCTTCTGGCGACATCAGCCGCCTATTATGCGTATCGCCTGGCCCTGCCGGAAGTCTCAAGCCCCCCGCGGATAACACCCTTTCAACCATTTGAGGTTCCGGTACTGTCGAAGATACCCGTTCTGGGGCAGGCGCTGTTCAACCAAACCCCGTTAACCTATCTGGCCTTTGTTATCGTTGGCGTAACTGCCTTCGTACTGTACCGGACGCCGCTGGGGCTGGCCCTGCGGGCAGCCGGAGAAAACCCGTCTGCAGTAGAGGCTCAGGGCCTTTCCGTTACCGCGCTTAGAATGGGGGCGGTCATCATGGGGTCTGGTCTGATGGCTGTCGGGGGGGCGTTCCTCACCATGTCGGCTTTTGACAGCTTTTTCTTCGAGATGGTCAACGGGCGCGGCTGGATCTGTATCGCATTGGTGGTTTTCGGTGCTTGGCGGCCAGGCAAGGCATTGTTGGGTGCGCTACTTTTCGCTGCCTTCGATGCCCTGCAAATCCGCCTGCAGCAGACGGGGCTGGGGGCCCTCGTTCCCTACCAGATCTTCTTGATGATCCCTTACATCCTGTCGATCCTGGCATTGATCCTGATGTCGCGTCGTGCCGAAGTGCCAGCGGCGCTGATGATACCCTACAACCGCGGAGAACGCTGATGGCAAGCTTCGATATTCTTGTGAAGGGCGGGAACCTGCCCGACGGAAACGTCGCCGATATCGGAATAACAGGCGACCGTATCACGGCAATGGGGCAGTTGGACGGTGCCGAGGCTGGTACAATCATCGACGCGACCGGCGACCTGGTCTCGCCGCCCTTTGTCGACCCCCATTTTCATTTGGATGCAACGCTTAGCTATGGCATCCCTCGAATAAACGCATCGGGCACGCTGCTGGAGGGGATCGGCCTTTGGGGCGAACTCAAGCAGGTGACTACGGCCGATGAAATGGTCGACCGTGCGCTTTCATACTGCGACTGGGCGGTCTCTATGGGCCTGCTTGCGATCCGGAGCCATGTGGACACCTGCGATGACAGCCTGAAGGGCGTCGAGGCGATGTTGCATGTGCGCGAAGTCGTTCGGCCTTACCTGGATCTTCAGCTTGTCGCCTTTCCGCAAGACGGTCTGCTGCGTGACCCCACTGCCCATGCCAATACATTGCGGGCGCTCGACATGGGGGTCGATGTCGTCGGCGGTATCCCACATTTTGAGAGGACCATGGCGGATGGTGCTGACTCGGTCCGTATCCTGTGCGAAATCGCCGCTGAACGGGACCTGCCGGTCGACATGCATTGTGACGAAACCGACGATCCTAATTCTCGGCATATCGAAACATTGGCTTATGAAACGACGCGACTGGGATTGCAGGGGCGGGTGGCAGGGTCTCACCTGACCTCAATGCATTCCATGGACAACTACTATGTCTCAAAGCTGCTTCCTCTGATCGCCGAGGCCGAAATCAGCGCCATTCCGAACCCACTGATCAACATTATGCTTCAGGGTCGGCACGACACTTTCCCGAAACGGCGCGGGCTGACCCGGGTGAAGGAAATGCAGGCTAAAGGTATCCGAGTTGGCTGGGGACAGGATTGTGTGCGCGACCCCTGGTATTCGCTGGGAACCGCAGACATGCTTGACGTTGCTTTCATGGGGTTGCACGTCGCTCAGATGTCGTCTCCAGAAGATATGAGGCGGTGTTTTGACATGGTTACGGTTGAAAATGCTGCAATCCTCGGACTTGAAGACTATGGCCTTTACGAGGGCGCCATGGCCTCGCTGTTGGTTCTGGACGCCGGGGACCCCATTGAAGCTGTCCGCCTGAGACCTGATCGGTTGGTGGTGATCTCAAAGGGAAATGTGGTTTCCAGAAAGCAACGCAACGATAGCCATCTCGCCCTTCCTGATCGGCCGAAAAGCGTGCGTAGGCGGCACTAGGGTTTATGTGACGGTCTCGTCATGATTTTTCTTTGAAGGGTCGGGGGCTTTCGTAGCCTCACTCAATGGTTTTACGATTGGACTGGACGAACTATAGCCCGGTCTAGTCTGCGTTCTGTTTTGCGTACAAGCTACTGTTAATAAATAAAAAGTGGAAACGCGACATTTGCGTGAATCCCGTTTTGAAACCACTATCTGGATCGATGAACCGTAGCTGAAAATCATGAAATAGCTGGGTGTGCCTTGACCCGTTTACCAAGGCGGACCGCAGGAAATGCTGGCGAGTCGGGTCTCTGACCTCATTGATCTTTGTCAATATTGGCAAGGGTCAGAAGTGATACAATCGGCGATAACAAAGGGGGTTCCCATGGAAGACTTAGTCCAAATTGGAAGAGCATTTGTTCAGGCCATGCGTGATCGCAGGGGGCTTGTGAGTGTTGACGAAATGTACGCCGAAAACGCCCAGTCAATTGAGGCGGTTGTGCCGCCGGTTCGACAGTTTCGTATCACAAAAGGTCGGGACGCCATCAAGGGAAAGAGAGAGGACTGGCTGGCAGCGCATGAATTCCACGAACTCGATGTAGACGGACCCTATGTGCATCCACCCAACCGCTTTGCAGTGCGATTTAGTGCCGAAGTAACCCAGAAGGCCACAGGAAAACGTATGACCCTGAGCGAGATCGCCGTCTATTCGGTGGCAGAAGGCAAGATCGTAATGGAAGAGTTCTTCATGTTGCCGAAGTAGGAAGAACTACCATCATCTAAGTGGCTGCTTTTGTTGGGTTTGTGCGCTCGGCGAGTTTCCTGCCCGCAGTGACATCCTGGAGGGAGATCCGGTATGCAACGCAGAACTTCGACGTATTTCATTGGCGCGGATACTAGCGATGTATCGTTACTTGAATGCGCCGATGCTGCCCAACGTCAGCGCGGCCATTTGACTTGCCTTCTGATCGCGGCGCTACCGAACCTGCCTTACTTGAAGTACGGATCCAGCAAATTTGTCGAGGCTGGACTGCCCGCGAACTGGTTGGATCAATTGGAAAAGAAAAAGGAGACCTTAAAGGCCCGGGCCGCTGAAGTTGAAGCACTGCTTGCGCGTTCGAGCGTATCGGCAAGCGTCACGGTTTTCATGGGTTCCGGTGCGGACTTTAAGACTCTGGCGGCACGCCAATCGTACTGCTGTGATGTAGCATACCTGGACCCGAAACTGCGCAATGACCCCGAAGTGTTTCACGAGGTTAGCCATGGCGTGTTGTTCCATTCGCCAGTCGCCATGATGGTCAACGGAGACCCACATACCCAACGCGAGCGCATTTTTCTGGCGTGGAACGATAGTCTTGCTGCATCCAGAGCGGCCCATTTGGCTTTACCCTATTTTCTGGAAGCTAAGGAAGTTGTGATTGGTTGTTTCGATCAGCCGTTAGTACATGATCCGGAAAGTCAGGACCCCGGTACGGACATCGCTGCATGGCTCAGACACCACGGCTGTAGCGTGACCGTAGCGCAATTCCCGAGCGGCGGTCTGCCGATCGAACAGTGCATACAGGAACGTGCTAAGGAGGCCGGCTCTGACCTTATCGTCATGGGCGCTTACGGGCACTCATACTTGCGCGAGTCGATTTTTGGTGGAACTACAAGGGCCATGCTGGAACAAACCGGTCTTCCGGTTCTATTTGCGCACTGACTGACGCAAGTGGACGTCCAGTGTTTGTCTGGGTTCGACGGTCAGGTCCTAACATTATGAAATAATGGGTTCAGTGTATTGAGTTAGGAATTGTCTGATATTGTCCGGTAGTTCCCATCCAGAAACCCCTTCACAATCGACGTGAGTTCGTCCCAGTCTGTGAATTCCCGCGCGCCATCTCTCGGATCGATTTTCCGGCCCAACAAGACGACGTGTTTAACGATCTCTTTCTCAAAATATCCGTAGCTGTCGGGTCTCACCGCGCCTGCGACCAATGCTGACGCATCTGGTTCGAAACTCGTTCGCAACAACATCTCGGTGAGATAATCGCGGGCTTCCTCGCGCCCCGATGCAAAGGCCGCCTTTAGTCCCACAGAAAGCACGAGCGATTTTCGTTTCGCCAACTCGTCTTTGAACGACGCGATAAATGCTTCGAATGAGGCAGGGTGTCGACGTTCGTGAACAGGAGCCAACAGAACAACCCGATCCACATCGTCCAGTTTTACCTGACCGGGAAGTCGATCGGTATTGATCAATCTTGTGTCAAAGCCGGATTTCTTCGCGACATTGCTGATAAAATGCGCAATTTTGGCCGTCTGGCCCTCAACAGTGGCAAAGACGATAAGTACTGTCATTCCGATCCTCCCACAAATCGGTCTGAGAAGCGTTTCAAGTATTATGAATTGGCGTGAGTTCGCCTTTGATCTTAATCAAAGGCGCAAGTTGAGGCTGGCGATTCCAATACATTGAACGTGTTTCTGAAATTTGCATGACGACGCCTTACGCGGGGAAGAATTTCTGCTGTGATGGCTGGTCTTCTCTGCACTACCCAGTGGACGTCCGCGCTATCTCAGGGCAAATAAAAAGATTGCGACGCAAACAGTAACATTGATGGACCACACTGCCAGTTTGACCCGTCGGCGCGCGGACAGGTTTCTAAACGGATCAATCATAGTCAAACCTTTCAGACAGAACCCGATGCGAAGGTGTTCCCCGGGCAACAAGGTGATCTTCGACAGTGTCCATCATGGCAGTGGGGCCGCAGAGTACGAAAAGCCAGTTGTCATAATGTTCTGAAGAAAGCGTTCGGTCCAAGAGGGCGCCGTCGATCCAACCTGTTTCACCGCTCCAGTTCTTCGGGGGCTCGGATAGAACAAATACAGTATCTTCCCTGGTCAGTTCTTCCCGATAAACAATCTGCTCCTCGATCCGGTTTCCATAGATGAGCTTGATATCGCGTTGCTCTGCGCTCAGACGAACTTGGCGCAGTATGCTGAGCAATGGGGCGATGCCGACACCACCTGCGATCAGAACAATGCCTTGTTCAGCGCGTTTGCCGACCGAAAGGTTCCCGTGGGGGCCATCGAGATAGGCCAGCGTATCCGGCGCGATTTGCCCGAGACTGCCTGTGAAATCCCCAAGCTCTTTTATCACGAATGAAACTTCAGGACCTTCACCCGGTGCCGAGCTAATCGAAAACGGGTTCTCGCGCTGTGAAAAGACGTTGTGCCCCACATTGAGCCAGGCAAACTGGCCCGCTTCAAAGCTGAGGCCCGGGTGACCGTCCGGTTTGAGGCGCAATTCCCATTGCTTCGGTGTCAGCCGAGTGACCGAGGAAACACGCCACGGTTTTCGCATCTTAAACAAGGGGCGGACGAGATAGACATAAAGCAGAGTACCAACAGCAATGCCGGTCATTGCGAGCCACAGAAATGTGAGTGACGGATGCCCACCGTAGCGTCCTGCATAGATTGTGTGATGAAGTAGCAAACCGGCCAATGCCAGAGCACCGAGACCGTGCAAAAGACGCCATGTTTCGTATTTGTATTCAAGGCTTTTTCGGGCGACCGCCGAGGCGACCAGAACGACGATCAGGAAAAAGGCCCCAATCCCCGAGGACAGCACTGGAAAGTCTGTCGTAGTCGTCAGTTGGCGCGATACGTCCCACGGGCGGTGTCCGCCAGAAGGTGTGCCCTGGTAAAGTAGCGGGTGTATCAACGCAAAAACGAGTGCCGCGCGCGCCATCAGCTGATGCATGCGCATGGTCACATCCATGCCCACACCGGACGAAATGAACCTGAAGCGTCCGGAGAGCAGGAACTCTACCAGAATGATCGAAAATCCAATCATCCCCAGCCCGGATGCGAGTTCTTGGTGAAAAGATCGCGGTGGCCAGCCAAGTGACCAGGAAAAGCCCAACGGCGCCAAGATCAGCAGAACATAGATCAGCGCCAGATAGGGCCATTTCATATGGTTTTGCTCCACTGCGCCAGAGTTAGGCCATTCCCGCTGTCTCAAGGGGCTAGGCTAGGCGAGCCCCGGTTGGCGATCAAGCTTCCTGTGATCGGGTGTTTTCCCGTCCGGAACGCTATGCCCGTTGGAGTGCTGTCATGTTCCGAAATGGTGGCAGAAGACTGGCCGGTCCGAACGGCCAGGCGGGAAAAAGATGCGAGCATTCTCTTGCGCAAGATCAAGGTTCTTGACCGGGGTTTCTGCGATAATACGGCGTCCGTATAGCCGGACAAAAGGAGGAGGTTCAGAAATGCTTGAAGACAAAAAGTCCCCGCAACTTTTCACCGGAACGCATCCGCTCTCCGACAACTTTCGACGTGAAATGGAAACCCTGATGTCGCGGTTCTTAGGAGGCGGATCTCCGTTCTTACCGCTGGAAACGGCTGCGCAGCGCACGGGTCTGCCATCTCTTGATATGTCCGGCGCAATTTCCCCGGCCATTGATGTTCAGGAGACGGATACGGCAATCGTTCTGACGGCGGAATTGCCCGGTCTGGAAGAGGACGATGTTGAAATCGAAATCAAGGATCGCCGCCTCACCCTGCGAGGCCAGAAGAAGATCACACATGATGAGACGGGCGACCTGCGTGTCAGCGAAAGAAGCTATGGCAGCTTTTCACGGGCAATGACGCTGCCGGACACTGTTGATGTCGAGAATATCTCGGCCACCTTCGACAAGGGTGTTCTGAGCATCAACATGCCGAAAACCGAACCTCGGGATCCCAGCCGCAAGATCAAGGTTTCATCCAAGTAGGTGGCGTTTCGGCTGGTGCTTGAAACTGAAGGCCGATCATCGGTCGGCCTTCTGTGATTTGCAATCCAAGGAGTGTGCGGTTTGGTGAACCTGCTGGCACGGATTTGATGCTAAACTGACAGAGAAATCCAATCCTTCCTAGCACCCAAAACGAAGCAATAGGTTTTGTACAGCCGTGTGCTAAAGTACCTCTGCGTGGCCTTTGAAAAGGGGGCTAAAATGCGGAACTCAGACGCGGCTGACACAAGCTTATCGCCGTGCCCCGACGAGGGGGGCGTGCGTGCCCTCCTTGAAAATTTGACCGGACCGTCGCGCGGGAACGTGAGCTGGCTGGCCGACAATGCCCTTACTGTTTCGGTTGGTGAAAGCCGGGCGTTGAGTCTTCGCCCCAAAGACGACATGCCTCCGCACGACAACGATATCGCTGCTCTTCAGTGGGCGGACGGTGTCTATTCAATAACTGCGTCGTCTGGGCGTAATGTCTGGGTGAATGGGCGCAAAATATCGTCCGCGAGTCTCGGGCACGGCGATATGATCGAGTTCGGCGAGAAAGGCCCAATGTCTCGGTACAGGTTATGTAGCAAAACCTACCCGGCGCGTCATACGGTCGAAGAAATCCTAAGTGACGCCTACGCTTACGCCCGAACCAGCCGGCGGCCGTTTGCCAAAAGGATGTCCGGCGCGCTGCGCGACAGCGGTCGTCGGCTTGCGTCTCAGACGACAGTTCTGTTCAGGATCACGGTCGTCGCCGCACTTCTGCTGATCGCGGGCCTTGTGTTTCTGCTTTATCAAAACGATCAAAGGCTGGCGGACAGTATCCAACAGGAATCCCGCAAGATCGAAGCGGTTGCGGTGATGCTTGCACAGACACGTGAAGATGCGCTGACCCCGGATGATCTGGCCTCGCTGCGGGATGCCTTTGAAAACCAAGTCACGTCAACCGAGCAGCGTCTCGGAACCCTTGAACAGCGAGCAGGCGCGTCGACACGGGTAATTACCGCCTCATCTAAGTCTGTCGCATTCATTCAGGGTGCCTACGGGTTGCGTCATCTGGAAAGCGGGAAGCTCTTGCGGCACATGTTGGGGCCGGACGGAGAAAACCTGAAAACCCCGTTTGGGCAGCCCTGGATCGAACCGGACGGCACGGGCGAACCAGCTGAATTCCAGTTCACGGGAACCGGTTTTCTGCTGGAAGGTGTTCCGCTTATGGCCACCAATCGCCATGTTGCCTTGCCGTGGACGTCCCGCGACCGGGTGGACGCTTTGAAAAGTGCGGGGTTGGAAGCGGAAATGCTGAGGCTGCTGGCCTATTTGCCAGGTCAACCGGATCCGATTGAGGCCAAGTTGGAGAAGTTCAGCGAATCGGCCGATGTCGCTCTTTTGTCAGTAGCTCCTGATCGGGTTCAGGGGCTGGGCGTGCCGTTGGCGGATGAACCGCCAAACGCAGGGGAAGAAGTCTACCTGTTGGGATACCCGACAGGCCTGAAGGCGCTGATTGCGCAGGCGGGGCCGGGCTTTCTTCAAACGCTGGAGAAGGAAGGTTCGGTCAATTTCTGGTCCGTAGCGTCCCGATTGTCCGAGCAAAGCAAGATTCATCCGCTGGCCAGCCGGGGGATCGTTGCCAGAGCAAGCCCGGGTTCCATCGTTTACGACGCCGAAACCACAACCGGCGGAAGCGGAGGACCCGCCTTGAACCGGCGAGGCGAGGTAGTCGCCATCAACGCCGCGATCCTGCCTGAGTTTGGCGGCTCCAACATTGGCGTTCCGGTTGCGCACCTCAAAGAACTGTTGAGCGAGGCAGAAGGCCTGTAGTCAGTCGCTTGTTCGGAAGCGGGACTTCTGTACAAGGAAAACCGCCGCCAGCGGGACCGTGACAGTGATCAGGGCGGCTGCAATCAGCAGATACCCGAGTTGGCTGTAGTCGGCAGTCGAGGTAACGACACCCGTTTCCGGATTGGTCACCGCGCGTGTAACGACGAATGTTTGGTTCAGGTATTTTGTTCCGAGACTGGCCGCCGACAACGCCATGTTGGTGAACGATGCCATCACCGCAAAAAAGGTCGCTTTCAGTTGGACCGGGGCGTTGCGCGCGATCCAGGCCAGCAACGGGACCATGGCAATTTGCCCAAGAGGCGATTCAACAGCCGTGTCGAGAATGGCAATGAACCTGGCGTCGACAACTCCGCCTGTATGCGCTGCCGTCCATTCATGAACGCCGTAGTAAAGGGCAAGGTTTGGAAGAGAGAGCAGACCAGCCGCGATCGTAAGCACCACCACCACGTGAGCGATTGAGCGTTTGGCCATGAATGGCCGCAGGACGATCAATCCAAGCAATGCCAGCAAGGACGTCAGCAGAGCCAGGATTGCCAAAAACTGCTCGTCGAACCCCAATTCGTCAATTTCAAACCACGTCAGTCCCGGCCCCGGCAGCGGAACTGCACGGAACACGAAAATGATTATTGCCGTACCGACCAGGGCTTTCGCCTGGGCGGGTTCCAGTTCTTTCAGAAGACGGGACATGAGGTACAGGATCACCGTGAGAGAAACGGCAAAGACTACCTCTTGCGCAAACTCGAATTCCGCGGTTCCCAACACAATGCTGAACACAACAAACGCGAAGCCACCCAGCAATATTGACCATTTGACCTCGGTCACCTCATCCGGGGTATGCAGTGGGTGACCCTGACGAAGCCGCTGACGTTGTATCAGTGAGTGCAGCACCACACCGCTGACGGACAGCACAGGGATGATCAACGCAATCAGGTAAACCTGGCCGTAGAGAGCAAGCCGGTCAGACTTTTGCAGATCTTCCGTTCCTGAGAATATCCAGATGTTGACGGCCGCAACCGCTGCAAACCCTGAGATGATCGAAACTCTGCCCAAGGTCTGCATTGTCGTGTGCTGGGCGCGGGTTTCTTCAGGCGTAAACGCAAGGCCGTCCTGATCGACCTTGGGAACGGCCTCGACCGTCATGGCGTCGGCGACGACATCCTGAATGGCATAGCCGGAAGGCGCCAGAAGCAGGGCGACAACATACCAGTCTTCCAGCGGCATGACGCCGGCCATCCGAACGGGCGCGGTCACAAGCCCGTACATTGTGAGCAGGGACAGGGTAATCAGGGACGCGCCAAACAGGATCAACAGGGATTTCCAGCGCCAGAACAGATCCACGATGTGGCCCAGCGGCATTTTGAGAATCCAGGGAAGACCGGCCCAAAATGCCAGACCTGCGACAAAAGACGCTGATAAATCGAGGTAATCCTTCAGAAAAAAAGCACCGACAACCGAGGTCAAACCGGAGACGCCAGCCGCGAAGTAGACCATCAAAGGCGGCAGATAGGACCATTGCAATTGCTGAGCCAGATCCACAAAGGTTCTGTGCCACCAATCTGAGAGCTGCGTTCCTGTCGAAGATCGGTCAGTGGTCATATGCCAACCTGGAATTGCTGATGGCCCGTTTGCCTTTGCATTTAGTTAGAGAAATCCAGCTCCGAAAAGCAATGCACTGGTGATCACGCCAAGGATCGGAACGAAAAGAGGCACCCGGAAGTGTTCTTCAGACCCGTTCGGTTTCACCTTCAGAAGGATCAGCGAGATATTGACGAGGACAAAGACCCCTAGAACAATCTGTGATGTGCGCTCCGCCAAGATCCCAATCGGTACGGTTTGGGTCAGAAGAAGGATTGTTGCGACAACGAGCAGTGTGGCAACCACAGGCGTCTGGGTTGCTTTAGGCACAATGGCCAGGGCTTTTGGCAGGTGGTCCCTGTCAGCCAGCCCATAGATCACCCGCGATGCCATGATCATCTGGATCAGGACGCCATTGACCGTCGCCACGATCGCAACTGCGGAAAAACCCTGTTTGATCACCTCGGGGGCATTTGCAAAAACAAGTGCAAGCGGCGCAGCAGACGCTGATAGAACATCAATCGGGACAACCAGCAGCACCGTCAGCGATGTTCCAAGATACAGTATCGTCGCCAGTATGAGCGTCAGCAAAATTGCTTTCGGGATGGTACGAACAGGGTCAATCACTTCTTCGGCGACATTTGCCATGTCCTCAAAACCGACAAATGCAAAAAAAGCGAGAAGAGATGCAGCGAAGATGCCTCGCCACGCTTCAAGCTCAAGTGGAGGGAGCATGGAGCTGACATTATATCCCTGCGGGTCCTGAACCGACATGCCCCAGCCGATCACAAATAGAAGCCCTGCAATCTCGATGATCGTGATGGCCGCAGCAACCAGTACCGATTCCGTGATCCCCCACAGGGCAATAAGCCCCATAATCAACACAACGCTGACAGTCAGAAATGGTATTGCCAGACCCGTTAATGCGTGAAGATAGGAGGCTGCGCCTATCGCGACGGCAGAGGCCGAGATAACGCCCGAGGCCGCAACCGCCAGACCGACCAGCATTGCCATCCAGTTTTTCTGAAATCCCGCTTCGACATAGGCTGCCTCTCCTGCGCTGACCGGAAATCGCGTTGCGAGTTCCGCATATGAAAGTGCGGTCAGTGAGACGACGAGTGCAGCCACGACAAACGAAAACGCGGCATACGGGCCGGCTATGTCCGCCGTCGCGCCGACGAGCACATAAATTCCTGCTCCGACCGTTACGCCCAGGCCATAAAGCGTCAGCAACGGTGCTGTAAGGGCCCGCTTGAGTTTCTGTTCTGGCGGTTCAAAGGTGCTCATCAGGGTTTATACCGAATGTCTTGCTGGCACGTCGCCAGCGGTGTCGTTGTTGTCACCGTCCGCATTTGGCGGTGCGGCCAGGTCTTGCGATCCAATTCGCGCCGTATTCCTTGCGTCTCAACGTTCAGGCTCTTTGGCGGCTTGTGAACAAAGAGGGGGCTCGCCACCACTCCTGCCGAGCCCCCGTGTGGAACGTCCACGCTATTCAAATTCCGCTCACTGTCATGTTTGCTTGGGGACAGGTCAGTGAACGTAGATCATGATTAATATTCGTATTTCACTATATGAAGGTTGCAAGTGCATTGATCTGTGTCAATCGGTACGTTCTGCGGGCCTCGTTTGGTTGCTTTGGAAAAGACAGTGATCTCCAGTGACTTTAGAGTTGATATGGTGCTTTGGTTGTGAAGTTCTGGAAATGTGAGGTGCCATTGGTGGCGGTCGCCAAACGTCGAAATAACCGGCCAGCACGAAACAGAACGTTTTCGTTGAATTCCGTCTTAGTCACAGGGTCCAAAAAGATTTAACTGATGGATCATACGAGCCGATTGTGCCAATAAAACAGGTTTGTTAACGTCGTCCCCGCGCCAGGGAGGGCGCATGTACCTACATGTTGGACTATTCGCATAACGGCTGGCTTGTGGCGGCATCGCTTGCCGTGGCATTGATGGCCGGTTTTACCGGGCTCTATCTGACGCATGGAGCCTCAAAGCTGAACGACCAAAGACGCAAGTTCATCGTCGCTCTGGCTGCGATCATTCTGGGTGGCGGCATCTGGTCCATGCACTTTGTGGCAATGCTGGGTTTGCAACTGCCAATTCTGTTTTATTACGACGCGCTGATCACATTGATTTCAGCTTTGGTGGCAATTCTGATGGTCGGTCTGGCCCTGCTGCTTTTGCATTTCCGTCCCCGGACGGTGCAAACAATGATCGGCGCCGGTGTCATCGTCGGCCTAGGAATTGTGGTGATGCATTACGTGGGTATGTCAGGGATGCAGCTTTGCCGCCCGGTCTACAATGCCTGGGATGTGGCAATTGCAACGCTAGCGTCGGTTATGCTCTCCGTTGCCGCCATTTGGGTTGCGTACGACAATCGAACCCAGCGCAATATCCTGCTGGGCACGGCCTGTTTTGGCCTGGCTGTATTCACGATGCACTTCGTGGCAACCGGCCTGACCGACTTTGTCGCGACGGACAACGCAGGCGGAGCCGGACCGGCCTTGAACAATCAGGTCCTGGCGATGGGTGTGACTGTTTCGGTGTTTCTGATTTGTGGTGCCTTTCTGCTGACCGGCATTTCGTTTGTCGGCCCCGAGACGGCCACCGGCGCTGCTCCTTCTGTGGAACCCGAACCCGAACCCGAACCGGCGCCGGTCGTACCGCGTGCAGGTGTTCCGTACGAGCGTGACGGCCAAACCTTCTTTGCCCAGCCCGGAAAAATAGCCGCAATCCGGGCCGAGGGGCATTACACCGTGCTGTATATGGATGCCGATAAGCTTTTCTGCCCCTGGTCGATTACCGAGGCCGAAAGCCGGCTAAAACCAGATGGTTTCCTGCGGGCGCATCGCAGCTATCTGGTCAATCCCGAACATGTCTCAAGCTTTGAGAGGCACAAGGACAACGGCACCTGCTACTTCGACGGGGTTGCGGCGTTGACCAAGGTTCCGGTCAGCCGATCCCGGCTGACGGACATTCGCGAGGCGCTGGGCCTTTAGTCGCAACTCGTGCAGCTCATTCGCGTTTCGTGAAACAAGCTGCGCGCCCCGTTTCCACCCGCTGGAATGGCTGAACACAGTGTTCTTTCCTTACCTCAGGTCCCCCAAGGCATACCGCTCGGACCCAGGGAGGAAAAACATGATACCAGCCGGTTTTGAGTATCACCGGCCAGGCGACATCGCCTCGGCCATTGGAATTCTGCAGGAACACGGAGATGAGGCGCGCGTGATCGCAGGCGGCCACAGCCTGATCCCGATGATGAAGCTTCGCATGGCCGAGATGGGCCATCTGGTTGATCTGCAGGCCATTGATGAACTGAAAGGCATCGAGATCGGGGCTGAAACCGTCTCGCTGGGCGCGATGGTCACTCAGCATGAGTTGATCACGCATGACGGTCTGGCATCGGCCGTTCCGTTGATCCGCGAGGCCGCGTTGCAGATCGCTGATCCTCAGGTGCGTTATATGGGTACCGTTGGCGGCAACGTCGCCAACGGTGATCCGGGCAACGACATGCCTGGCCTGATGCAGTGTCTGAACGCGACGTTCGAACTGTCTGGTCCTGATGGCAACCGCAGCGTGGCAGCCCGCGATTTCTATGAGGCTGCCTATTTCACCGCGCGCGAGGATGAGGAAATCCTGACCCGGATTTCGATCCCGGTACCGGGGGTGGGCGTCGGACAGGCGTATGAAAAGCAGAAGCGCAAGATCGGCGACTACGCGACCGCTGCGGCCGCGGTGATGGTTGGCAACGGTCAGGCATCGGTCGCTATGACCAATCTGGCGGATACGCCCATCTGGTCTGAGGCGGCCAGTAGAGCGTTGGCCGGCGGCGACGTCGACGGCTGCGTCGCAGCAATGCTCGAAGCGATTGATCCAGTGGCTGACAATCGCGGCCCCGTCGAATTCAAAAAACACGTGGCGGCCGTGATGCTGCGCCGCGCCATAGACCGTGCGCAAAGCCGCGCGGTCTGAGGGAGGAACACTTATGTCGAAAATGCACGTCAAACTCACCGTGAACGGCAAGCAGGTCGAAGGTCTGGCCGAGCCGCGCACGCTGCTGATCCACTTCCTGCGGGAAGATCTGAAAATCACCGGCCCTCATATCGGTTGCGAGACCAGCCATTGCGGGGCCTGCACCGTGGATATCGATGGCAAGTCCGTCAAATCCTGCACGACATTCGTGGCGCAGGTGAACGGTGCCGATATCACCACTGTCGAAGGCCTGACCAATGACGATGGCAGCCTTGGTGTCCTGCAAGAGATGTTCCGGGAACATCACGGGCTGCAATGTGGATTCTGCACGCCGGGGATGATCACCCGGGCGCATCGCTTGCTGCAGGAAAACCCGAACCCGACTGAGGAAGAAATTCGTTTTGGTATGGCTGGGAACCTCTGCCGTTGCACCGGTTATCAGAACATCGTCAAGGCGATCTCGGCCTCGGCTGACATGCTGAACGCTCAGAAGGAGGCCGCGGAATGAACGATCAAACCATGACCCCCGAAGAACGCGCCGCCAATCTCAAAGGGATGGGCAGCTCGCGCAAACGCGTCGAGGATGTGCGCTTTACCCAAGGCAAGGGCAACTATGTTGATGACATCAAACTGGATGGGATGCTGTTCGGTGCCTTTGTTCGCTCGCCTTATGCCCATGCCCGCGTTGTCAGTGTAAACAAAGACGCCGCGATGGCCGTGCCCGGTGTTGTTGCTGTATTGACAGCCGAGGATCTAGCTCCGCTAGGCTTGCATTGGATGCCGACGCTGGCTGGTGACAAGCAGATGGTGTTGGCCGATGGCAAGGTTCTGTTCCAGGGCCAGGAAGTCGCTTATGTAGTCGCCGAAAACCGCTATATCGCGGCGGATGCGGCTGAGCTGGTCGAGGTTGACTACGAAGAACTGCCCGTCCTGACCGACCCGTTCGAGGCACTGAAATCGGACGTTGTCCTGCGTGAAGACCTTGCGGGTCAGACCGAAGGCGCACACGGGCCGCGCAAGCATCACAACCACATCTTCACTTGGGAACAGGGCGACAAGGACGCCACCGAGGCCGTTCTGGGCGAGGCTGATGTCGTAGCTGAAGAGATGGTCTATTACCACAGGACCCACCCATGTCCGCTTGAGACCTGTGGCTGTGTGGCTTCGATGGATAAGGTGACCGGCAAGCTGACGCTTTATGGTACTTTCCAGGCCCCGCACGCGATCCGAACCGTTGTGTCGCTGATCTCGGGTCTCGCCGAGCACAATATCCGGGTAATCAGCCCTGATATCGGTGGTGGTTTCGGTAACAAGGTGGGCGCTTATGCGGGCTATGTCTGCTCGGTCGTCGCCTCGATTGTCACCGGCCAGCCGGTGAAATGGGTCGAGAACCGGATGGAAAATCTGATGTCCACCGCCTTTGCCCGCGATTATTGGATGCAGGGCAAGATCGCTGCGACCAAGGATGGCAAGATCACTGGCCTGTGGTGTCACACCACGGCGGATCATGGCGGGTTCGACGCATGCGCCGACCCGACCAAATTCCCGGCCGGTTTCATGAACATCTGCACCGGGTCGTATGACATCCCCACCGCTTATCTGGCTGTGGACGGGGTCTACACCAACAAGGCACCTGGCGGCGTCGCCTATCGATGCTCGTTCCGGGTGACCGAGGCCGCCTATTTCATCGAACGGATGATAGAGGTTCTGGCCATCAAGCTGAACATGGACGCGGCTGAACTGCGCCGGATCAACTTTATCCGCAAAGATCAGTTCCCATATCAATCGGCGCTGGGCTGGGAGTATGACTCGGGCGATTACCACACCGCTTGGGATAAGGCATTGAAGGCCGTGGGCTACGAAGACTTGCGCGCCGAACAGGCGCAGCGGATTGAGGACTTCAAATCGGGCAAGACCCGCAAGTTGTTGGGTATTGGGCTGACGCACTTCACTGAAATCGTAGGCGCGGGACCGGTGAAGAACTGCGATATTCTCGGGCTCGGCATGTTCGATTCCTGCGAAATTCGAATCCACCCGACTGGGTCGGCCATCGCGCGGTTGGGGACGATCAGTCAGGGTCAGGGCCATGCCACGACCTTTGCCCAGATCATCGCCAGTGAGATCGGCTTGCCTGCCGACGATATCACGCTGGAGGAAGGTGACACGGACACCGCGCCTTATGGTCTTGGGACCTATGGGTCTCGGTCGACACCTGTGGCCGGTGCGGCAACGGCGATGGCCGCCCGCAAAATCCGCGCCAAGGCGCAGATGATCGCGGCCTACCTGCTGGAAGTCCATGACAACGACGTCGAATGGGATGTGGATCGCTTTGCCGTCAAAGGCGCGCCCGAGCGGTTCAAGACGATGAAGGAAATCGCCTTTGCCGCCTACAATCAGGCGATCCCGGGGCTGGAACCCGGTCTGGAGGCGGTCAGCTACTATGACCCGCCGAACATGACCTATCCGTTCGGAGCTTATATCTGCGTCATGGAGATCGACGTGGATACAGGCGAATGGGACGTTCGGCAATTCTATGCGCTGGACGATTGCGGCACCCGGATCAACCCGATGATCATAGAAGGTCAGGTCCACGGTGGCGTGACCGAGGCGCTGGCCATCGCGATGGGTCAGGAAATCGCCTATGATGAGATGGGCAATGTGAAGACCGGTACTTTGATGGACTTCTTCCTGCCCACGGCATGGGAGACACCCAATTACACCACTGATCACACGGTGACGCCATCTCCGCATCACCCGATTGGTGCCAAGGGCGTGGGCGAGAGCCCCAATGTCGGCGGCGTGCCTGCGTTTTCGAATGCGGTGCATGATGCATTCCGTCCATTTGGCCTTGTTCAGAGCCACATGCCGCACGACCACTGGCGCATCTGGAAGATAGCCAACGGTCTGGGCATGCACAGCTAACAGGAAAAGCCGCCGCGCTGCATCTCAGTGCGGCGGCAATCCGGGAGAATGGCATGAGCTTGCAGGAGATACAGCAAGGCCTCGCCGAAGTGGGTTATGTTGCCGACGACCGATTGGCTATGGCGTTGCATCTGGCGCAGACCCTTGGGCGTCCGCTGTTGTTGGAAGGGCCCGCAGGGGTTGGCAAAACCGAGGTCGCAAAGGCGTTGGCAGCACAGCGCGTAGCGCGATTGATCCGGTTGCAGTGCTATGAAGGGCTGGATGCCAGCCACGCGATTTATGAGTGGAATTACCAGCGCCAGTTGCTGGCCATTCGTGCAAGCGAGGCACAGGGCGGAACCAGCGAGGCCCAGCTATTTACTGATGACTATCTGCTGAAGCGACCATTGCTGGAAGCAATCAGCGAAGAAAAGCCACCTGTTCTGCTGATCGATGAAATCGACCGCGCGGATGAGGAGTTTGAGGCCTATCTGCTCGAGATTTTGTCGGACTTTCAGATCACCATCCCCGAGCTTGGCACCATCAAGGCGCGTTCGCGGCCCATCGTGATCCTGACGGCAAACGGGACGCGGGACCTTTCAGACGCGCTGCGGCGGCGTTGCCTTTATAGTTTCCTCGACTACCCATCGCGTGAAACGGAAATGGCAATCCTGAAATCTCGCATGCCCAAAGTCGAAGGGCTGTTGGCGCACCAGATCATTGGCGTTGTGCAGGCATTGCGCAAAGAAGATTTGGAAAAGACCCCTGGCATCGCCGAGATGCTGGACTGGGCGGCCGCCCTTTCAGGGCTGGGTGTAAACGACATGGCGCAATCCCGCGAAGAGGTTCAGGCGACGCTTGTCTGCCTTCTAAAAACTGCCGCCGACTATGACGCTGCCCCGCCCGAAGTGATGGATCGCCTGATAGGAAAGGTGGCGTGATGCAAGTCACCCGGTTCCCCACTCGCGCATCTGGTTTGGCGGATCGCATGTCCGGCTTCATCGCACATCTGCGTATGAACGGAATGCGTGTTGGACCGGCTGAAACGGGGGACGCATTGGCCGCGCTGGCGGCGGTTGAGGCAACGGATATCAGACAGGCTCAGCGGGCGCTTTGCGTGTTACTGGCCGGCGACGCCGACGATTGGCGGCGCTTCGATGACCTGTTCGAGGCCTATTGGTTCAATACCGGAAAGCAGCGCACGGGAACTGCCCAAACGGCGCATGTGCGGGTTCAATCCGCCAAGCCGATGATCTGGCAGCAGGAAAGCCAGGCTGCTCAGGAAACGGAAACCGGCACGGATCAGGCCACTGCGCCTGATCCCGGCGACGGGGAGGCCGTGGGGAGGAACGGGAAGCTGATTGCAACCCGTACGGCCAACCTGTCGCGTCAGGATTTGCGCGAGCTGATGGACGAAGACGCGCTGCGGCAGGCGGAACAAGCCGCGACTGCTATCGCGCGCGCAATCCGCGACCGCCGCTCGCGCCGGCGGAAACAAGCGCTGCGTGGCCCCTCGCTTGATATGCGCCGGATCCAACGCGCCAGCCTTGCAAGGGGCGGAGAACCGATGGACCTGTATCGCCGCGCTCGTCCACCACGCCCGATGCGGATTGTGGCCTTGTGTGACGTAAGCGGTTCGATGACGGTTTATTCGCGGGTTTTTCTGGCCTTCCTCAAAGGTCTGATCGGCAGTGGCACAGAGGCGGACGCCTATCTCTTCCATACCCGTCTGATGCGCGTCACGGATGCGCTGCGCGACCACGACTCCTTGCGCGCGGCCGGGCGGCTGTCGTTGATGGCCGAAGGGTTTGGCGGCGGCACGGATATCTCGGGCAGTCTTGAGCATTTTCTGAATGGATACGGCGCGCGGTCTTTGAACGGGCGGACCATCGTGCTGATCTTGTCCGATGGGTATTGCAGTTCCGACCCGCAGGCGCTGGGCGATGCGCTGGCGCGCATCCGACGTAAAGCGCGGCGGATCGTATGGCTGAACCCCCTGAAAGGCTGGCGGGACTACCAGCCGATTGCTGCCGCGATGCAGGCGGCGGAACCCTATCTGGATGCACATTTGCCAGCCAACACGCTGGAAGCGCTGGCGGCGTTGGAACCGCAGTTTCGTAAGCTGTGAAAGGAATCTGAAATGGCTAACTTCGACATATTCGACACGATTGAACAGCTGCGCCAAACCGGTGAGGCCTTTTGTGTGGCTACGGTCCTGCGTACGGCGGATGCAACGTCCGCAAAGGCCGGAGGAAAAGCTGCGATCACCAAAGACGGGCGCCTTCTTGGACATCTCGGAGGGGCTTGCGTGCAGCGCGCCGTCCGAACCTCGGCCCGGACGGCGCTGATCACCGGTGAGCCGCAGATGATCCGTGTCAAACCTTCGAATAAGGTGGTGAGCATGACAGACCCCGACGGAGTGCAGACCTTCAAAAGCGGCTGCCCCTCGGGCGGCACTGTCGATCTGTTGGTCGAACCGTATCAACACACCCCGCGTCTGGTGATCTTTGGGACGTCTCCGATTGCCACAGCGCTGGCAGCGCATGGGGCGCTGGCCGGCTTTCGCATCTGCCTTGGTGACGAGGCAGAAACAGACGGCGACTACGATAGGTTTACGCTGGAAACCATCGACCATTTGGACATCGAATCGCAGGATTTCGTTGTTGTTGCCTCGCAGGGTCGCGGAGACGCTGACGCCCTGAAAGCGGCGCTGCAAACCGAGGCGGCCCATGTCTCCATGGTGGCCAGCCGCCGAAAGGCTGATGCGCTTACGGCAAAACTCATCGCTCAAGGTTTGGCGCCGGAGCGCGCGGCGCAGCTCAAATCCCCGGCCGGGCTGGATATCCATGCGATCGATCCGCATGAAATCGCCCTGTCGATCCTGGCCGAGATCGTGCTGTGGCGAAACACGAACAAATCCAGAGAGGCATCTGATGATGAAAAACGTGCTTAATCGCCTGCGGCGTTTGTGGCTGGTGCGCCCGGACGTAACGCCGGAAGAGGCTACCGAGACCGCACTTCTGGTCTATCCAAGATGTTGTTGAACAAAGGAAACATGAATGGAACTCAGTGACGAAATCCACATTGCCACCCCGCGCGACGTCGTTTACCGCGCTTTGAACGATCCGGATGTCCTGCGCGAGTGCATTCCCGGCTGCGAGGAACTGATCCAGCACTCGCCCGAGCACCTTGAGGCCAAGGTTGTCCTCAAGATCGGCCCAGTCAAGGCGCGGTTCTCTGGCGAGGTGACGCTGGATACTTCAAATGCACCTGAAGGTTTTTCCCTGACCGGGGAAGGCAAAGGCGGCGCGGCCGGGTTTGCCAAAGGTGGTGCCGACGTAACGCTTACCTCAAATGGGGATGAGACCATTCTTGCATACACCGCTAAAGTTGAAGTCGGCGGAAAGATTGCGCAATTGGGTAGTCGATTGATTGCTGGCACCGCGAAAAAGCTCTCGGGCAAGTTCTTTACTCGTTTTGGCGAGATCGTCTCGGAGCAATCGGTTTCTTAGAACCAGTATCAGTAGAACTTGGGATTGAGTGGCTGGGAATTGATCATCGTTCAGAGGTGACAAAACCCAGCTCATTTGCGTGCCCATCTGGACGTAACCAAACTTGATGCGGCCAAATCCAGTTGTTCTGCGGTGCCATTCAAACTTCAAAGATGCCCGTGAACGACGGAAAGGGCGTGGGTTAACGCCCTCTCGGCGAAATCTATATCGCCTGTGAAGTCGCTGCCCTTTCGGCTTGCGTCTTCCTGCAAGTTTTCTTCGCCTTTCTGAATGCGTCCCTCCGCAATCGTGCCCCAAACCGCGATATCCTTGATCTTCATCGGGTCGACGGTCACGGGGTTCTCTGCCAAAATCGTGAAGTTGGCGAGCTTGCCCGGTTCGATGCTGCCCCGTTCTTCTTCAAGGCGGTGAGAATACGCCGCATTGATCGTGACCCCACGCAGGGCCTGTTCGGCAGAGATCTTTTGGTCGCTGCCGGCAACGCGACCGGAACTCGTGATCCGGTTTACCGCACACCACATCAGGAACAGTGGGTCGCCCGGTGCCATGGGCATGTCAGAGTGCAGCGACCACGAGATAGCTGATTTCTCCAGATCGCCCAGCCGCACCATCTGGTCCGCGCGCTCGGGTCCCAGGCCGGTTTCGCTGTAGCGATCTGATAGCGCGGTGACGTAGTAAGGATTGGCGCTGACGATCGCGCCGAGGCGTTTGATACGCTCGACCTGGTCGGGCGCGCTGACGGCGAAGTGGACAATCACCGTACGATGATCAAAACGCGGGTTGCGTAATAGATTATCTTCCAGCGTGTTCAGAACACGGTCGAGACCGGCATCGCCGTTGACATGCACATGCACCTGATAACCGGCGTCCCAATAGATCCGGAAAGCACGTTCGAAAGCATCCTGATCCATCATCCATTCACCGTGATAGTCACCGATGGCGGGGTCGCGAAGTTGGATTGCGAGGGAATATATGGCGCCGTCAGAGAACAGTTTTACGCTGCCAGTTGCCATGCTGGTCATGCCGCCGTACCAGTCGACCAAAGCCTCGGTTTTGCGGATCACGTCGGTATCCTGATCGTAAGTAGCAACCAGGCTTTTGCCATCGGGAATGAACGTCCATCGGAAGGGCATCGATGGCGCCGACATCACCGCATTGACAGCATCCTGAATGGGCTTTGCAAGAATACCGCCCGGTTCGTTTCCGAAGGTCACACCCTTGGCGTGCATGTAGTCGCGCATGGTCAGCAGGCCGGAACGGAACTTGTCAGGGTTTGCGACCATCGGTGCGATATTCGGCAAAACGGCAAACAAACCCTGTTCCCAGAAGTGACCATCTTCGAAACTGGATTGTGATTTTTCTGTCTCTGACCAGCTGGCGATCAGGTCTTCGGTGACGCCCGCGGCGTTCATCGCGGCTGTATTCAGGATGAACTCATGACAGGATCTGGCCCACGCGAATACCGGCCGCTCGGCGCTGATCGCGTCGAGGTCGGCACGGGTCAGAGGGCCATAGAACGCGGCATGATACCCCCAAGTGAGCAGCGGTTCAGCCGGATCATCCAGCTCGGCCTCGGCTGCCGCAAGGCGCGTCATGAAGTCATCCTTGTCCTTGAGGGCAATCGCGGTGCCGTCGGGCAGTTCCCAATCCTCGATGGACAGGATCAGGGATGACATTGTCAATCCTGCCAGGATCGGATGGTCGTGCTGCGCAATGAAACCGGGAACGATAACGTGGTCGTCGAATGTTGTGTCCAGATCGTACGGTTTATCTCCAAGGATGCCCTTGACATCGTCCAGCGTTCCGGTTGCAAGGATCCGATCTTTTATCACCGCAACGGCCTGAGCTGACGGTTGATCCGGGTCGAGCGTCACGATCTCGCGCGCAGTGAAAATCGTGGCGGTCTCCAAACCCAACATCGCAGCGCCAACGTCCGAAAGAGAGGTCGCTTGAGCCATTGCCTGTCCGGCCAAAGCCAGGGCAGTTGAGTTGATCAGGGCGAATTTTAGGAAACGCCTTCTGGAAATATCAGTCATTACGTTCTCCGGAAATCACGTTGTTGAGGAAACAGCGGGTACAAATAACGTCAGCACCCATTTAAGCGTAAGGTACTCAAAAATCACCATGTTCTTTCAGATACGGTCCGATTTCCTGAAAGAACTCATCGAACCCCGGATGGCCGCGTATCATGCAATGATTGGCCCCGGGCAGTTCAACGAACTCTGCCGTCGGGATTTCCCGGGCTGTCTCACGGCCTTCATTGATGGGTGCCGCCATGTCGCCTTGGGCATGCAACACCAAAGTCGGAACATTCACGCGCTGCGCATCCGCGCGTACGTCCATGTAGCTGTTCATTTCCATGATCCGCAAGGCCGTTTCCGGGCTGGCGGAGATGCGTTGCATTTCGTCGAAACTTGCCCCTTCTTCCGGCGTGGCATCCGGCATGTAACAAGACGTGAAGAAATGGCGGTACACCGGGTTGGGGGAGCCCCAGCCGGCCGATACCATGGCGCGAGATGCCTGATAAAACTGTTCGGCTTCGGCGTCCCCGCGCTTCATGCGCCCGCGCAAATAGCCCCCCAGCAGGATAAGAAATTTCACGCGCTTGGGGTGTCTTGCCGCAAATCGAATTGAAAATGCAGACCCCTGACTGATGCCGAACAGGCCAAAACGATCCAGCCCGGCCGCATCGGCCACGGCAATCATGTCGTCGATCATACGATCTTCTGAAATGTCCTCAACTTCCCAGTCTGAAAGCCCGTTTCCCCGTTGGTCGAACCGGACCAATCGACAGAGTTTGGACATCTCGGACAGGAAATCCCCCCAGACCGGGCTGGTCCACTCATACTCGATGTGATTAAGCCAATTCGGGGCTTTCAGCACAGGTATACCTTCTCCGGTCGAGGCCCAGGCAAGATTTACGCCATCTGCCGATTTGCAGAACTTCACGCGCTGTTGCAGTGAAATCTCAGGAGCCGCACGCACGGGCGCCGCCTGAGGGGACCATTGCCAGACACGAATGGGTCGAGTGATGTTCTTGACGCGTTGGCCGCCCATGTCGCGAAATGGAGCGTCGACCCGGTCCTGAATTGCCTGATGCACGATATCCGAAACGCACACGCCGCCGGGTTCTGCCAATCCTTCAAGCCGCGCGGCGACGTTCACCCCATCTCCGAAGATGTCACCGTCGTCGAAAATGACATCGCCCAGATTGATGCCGACGCGAAATCGGATTCTCTTGTCGTCCTCCAGTTCGGTTTCCCGAAGGCTCATCGCTTGCTGAATGCTGACGGCGCATTGAACCGCGTCCTGAACGGATTCAAATGAGGCCAGCATGCCGTCTCCGGTCGTTTTGATGATGCTTCCTCCGCGCCGGGTTATTTCCGGATCGATCAATTCGCGCCGATGTTTCTTTTGACGTGACAGAACACCCAACTCGTCCACTTCCATCAAGCGCGAGTACCCGACCATATCGGCCGCCATAATGGCTGAGAGGCGTTGTTCCATGGCAATCCCCCCTCTGCGCCAGCGGTGGTTTGATCGCTGTCAATCAGGTGCCGGCGCGAAACAATGACCCCAGTATAGCCGGAAATCTTCAGACCGTAACGGCGCTGGTGAAGGTTTGAAGAGATCGTGGAATTTTCCGACTTCACTCGAACTGAATAATGACCGCCTCAAAATCCTCGAAGCTTGTGACCTTGGTGTGATGACCGCGTCCGAACTTGTCTGCCATGTGCCAAACGTCCCCCGGTCCTATATCCCGAAATTTGCCATCGCTTGCGGTAACGCGGATCGTTCCGGCAAGGCACACCAGCCTTTGCGTCACTGGCGTCGGGTGGATCGGTTCGTTCCAACCTGATCGAAGCCTCAGGAACATGGTCTGTTTAACATGCTCCGGCTCGGAGAACTCAATTGCCTTTGCTGGTGGCGCAAAGCTTCGCTCTGCCAGCGGAACTTCGATCTCGGACCAACGGCTTTCGCCTGCGGCGTCGGCATACAGGTTGTAGTACTTCACGATCAAAACCCTTCCGGAGATTTGACAAAGCCAGGCTGATGGTCAAAATCATCAACCCTAAAGCTGTGAACCAATTGGTAAGATGCTCAAAAAGCCGGCGACGATGTGATCCCATGCCGTACCTGTCGGCTCGGAGTCATATTCCAGGATCGTGCCATCCTCGTTCCGGGTCCGCCACTTAAGTTGGCCTGCACGCTCCAATGTCACGTGATAGGTGTAGGCTGGCAGCGCTTGGTCCAGGGCAGCCATGGTTTGACTGGCCAAAGCGGGCGAATCCATCAGAATCCCCATTTCGGTATTGATGTGGACCGAACGCGGGTCCCAGTTGAACGACCCGACGAACAGATATCGGTCATCCACCGCGAAAGCCTTGGAATGGAGGCCGGATCGGGATTGCGCCCAATTGATGCCGCGACGTTGGACTTGGTAGGCATCGGGCCTCAGTTCATACAGGTCGACCCCGCCGCGCAGCATTGCCCGACGTTTCTTGGCATAGTGGGCGTAGACCGGTGCGACGTCGTTCGAGGCCAATGAGTTGGTGACAACTTTGACCTCGACTCCGCGGTTTTCCAGTTCGGTCATCCACCTCACGCCATTGTTGCGGGGTACAAAATAGGCCGAGATGATGTTTACTTCGCTTTTGGCATTTTCGAAGTAGGGCAGAAGTTGGGATGCGAGAATTGGATCCGAGTTTTCCAGGCCCGCGGCCTTGGACGGCGGGTCCGCATACAATCGGGCAGGAAGCCAATCCAGTGACAGCGCGCCGTCTGCAAAATTCTCTTCGGCGGATCGTCGTAGGGCGGCACCGTATTGCGTTTGCTTCGCCTCTTCCACCAGCGCGTTGAGCCTGCCTCGCGCATCGCTCAGGCTGAAGGCCTCCGGTTCACCGACAACCACGCGGGCAGGGACGGCAAATTCGCTGTTCCAGTATGCGTCAAAGCTTTTGGAGACCTCTTTTACAACAGGACCTGCGGCCAGAACGTCCAGATCGGCATAGTTCATTTCTTTACGGGCCAGAAAGTACTCGGCACCGATGTTTCGCCCACCGACAATCGTGAACACGTTGTCCGCCGTCATGGACTTGTTGTGCATTCGTCGATTGATGCGTTTGAAATCAGTCAGCCCCGCAACCAGCAGGCTTTGATCGCGCCAAAAGGGGTTAAACAGCCGGATTTCGATGTTTTCGTGGTAATCAAGCGCAGCGGTCATCGCGTCGTAGCCGGATGTATCCATGTCATCCAACAGCAACCGGACACGCACCCCCCGATCTGCCGCTTGTAAAAGACTGGCCGCAAAGAGATGCCCGGTCGGATCGTTGTGCAAAAGATAGTATTGGGCGTCGATCGTTCTCTCAGCCGCTGCGGCCATCAATAGCCTTGAGACCAGAGCTTCTTCGCCGTCGCTGATCAGCTTTACACCAGAACGACCGTCTTTTGGGTCTCCGAGACGGGTGACGGTTTGCGCAAGATTGCTGCCCGAGCTGGCAGGAACAGCGCTTGATACCGTCTTTTCATATGTACGAACCCGGGGAGAGCAAGCAACAAGGCCCAACGTGCAAACGACACAAACCACGATAGCCCATGGTTTCATAGTCTTCCTCCAACCATCCGTTCCCAAGTGACTACGCATCAGGGCGCGAATGCAAGTTTCTTCTTTGCAGCGTCTGGTTGTTTCGCATCTGTCCCCGGGCGGTGTGTGGTAGGGATCGCAGTATGGCGACCATTCAAAGCCACCTATTTGCGGGCTGGACTAGGAGGCGAGACTGGTCGAAGTATGGTGGCAAAAGCCTGAATTCGTACCCGTTTTGCCTGAAAAAACCCGACTAGGCGTCGACTGTTCTGATGCTTCCGATCTCGATTTCTCGATTTTGTTTGGACGAGGCAATTGCCGCAAAAACGATGGCCAATGACTTTAGGTTGTTCTTTGCGGATACCGAGGGCTCTCGGTCCTCTTCTATCGCACAAAGAAGCTCTCCCATGGTTCCGCGAAACCCGTCGTTGAACCATTGTCCTTCTAGCGCTGGGCGTGCGATTCCTTGTGCTGTCTCAAGCGTCACAGATTGCGACGAAAGATCCGGTCCCCTTGATGTAAGGCTTCCGGTTGTGCCAGCCACATATGTTGTGTCACGCGGGCCAAAATGAACGCCCCCGTCAAAAATCAGGCTTGCCTGGCCTTGGTCCAAACGCACCAGCGCCTGTGACATCAAAGGGACCTTGTTGGCCTGGCCACATGCCGGTGTCGCGGTTGCAAAGACGCTTTCTGCCCTGTCGCCAACAAGAGACGCAAGAAAGTCGAACCAATGCACACCAAAATCATAAAGGATCAGGTGCTCCATTTCGTCGAACGGCGTACCTGAGGTCCAGCCGTGATCCCAGTGAATTGAAACATGTGCAGACAGAACGTCGCCGATCAATCCAACTGAAACCGCCTCGCGCATCCAGGACAGGTGTGGAGCCCAGCGACCATTTTGGTTTACCGCGAGTTTCACACCCTGATCATCTGCCAGCTTCACAAGGTCATTGCCCAGATCAAGGTCGGTAACAAACGGCTTCTGGCTGAGCACGTGTTTGCCCGCCTTCAAAGCAGCCTTGAGGATTGGCACGCGGTGTTCCGGATGAAGTGTGACGTCGACAACGTCGATTTCATTGTCGGAAAGAAGCGCCTGCCAATCATCTTCGATGCGCGCCGACGGGCAGTATTCGGCAGCCTTTTCCTCGGCTTTCGCGTGCGTCCGGTTCCAGATTGCGGCAATGTCCCAGCCGGCCGTTCGGTAGGCATCCAGATGGCTTACGGAAATTCCGCCCGTACCAATTATTCCGATCCTGGGCCTGTAGTTTTGAGGCACCGGTGGAGAATACGGCAAGTCCGGGGCAGGGACTTCGGGCAACTGGGCTGACTTTAAGGCATACTGGTCGGTTTTGGCACTGTCCTCGCTCATGACAGCAACCTGAGAGTTTGTTTTTCGCGCGCTGAACGGAGCGCGGTATCGACGATCCGCTGTGCTGTCAGACACAGGGCCGGATCAAGCGGCCCTTCGACCCGGGTTCCATTGGACAAGCAGCCAAGGACGTATTCGATGGCATTTCCTTCGCCAGCAGCCAACGGGGTCACCGGTATCTCGTGCCGTTCGGGTTTTGCGCGGGTCTGAACCGTTATGTGGCTGGCATAGTCGGGCGACGAAATGGTGCCGTCGGTGCCGACAAAAACAAACCCGCAAGTGGGTTGCGGCTGCGTTGTCCAAGGATCGGTGAACGTACCCCAGCGCGTTTCCATCTTTGACAGCCCGGATTCATAACGGCACACGGCAATTGCATGCTGATCGACCTCGATACCTGGTGTTTCGTCAACCGTGCATGTGACCTCGATCGGTGCACGGCCGCCCATGAACCAGGTTCCAAGCGTCGCGCCGTATCCTAGGTAATCAAGCAGCGAACCGCCACCGGATGACCGTTTGTACCACCAGGAGTCCGGCTTTTGACGCTCGACTTCTTCGGGGGTTACCTCGACCTTATCGGCCAAATGGTACAACGGTCCGCGATTTCCGTCATAGAAATGAACCTCACACAAATCGCCGATCATGCCTTCGTCGATCAACCGCTTGGCCGTCACGTGGCTTTCGACCCATCGCAAGGGCCAGTTGATGACCAGCTGATTTCCGGTTTCGTTCATTGCCGTCATCATCCGGCGGGCATCGTCAACAGATGCGGCAAAGGGTTTTTCGACAAAAACATGCATGTCATGAGGAGCCAGCCGTTCCGTGTAGTCCGCATGTTGCGCTGTCGCCGCGCAAAGAATGGCCATATCGTAAGGACCAGCCGTCATACATGCGTCGAAATCCGTAAATACCCGATCTTCCGGAATATCGAATGCCTTCACTGCCGCCTGCATTTTGTCCCGATCCGGATCGAAGATCGCGGCGATTTCGGCGTCAGGATGCTCGTGCACCATCCGAAGCAAATCACCCATATGCATGTGATCGAAACTGACGCCGACGATCCGGAATTTTGCCATTGGGAACCTCCTTTAGCGTGTGCCGGTGATCCTGACGTAGAGCGCAGTAACCGCGAGGATGATCAGCCCAAACAGGGCCGTGCGTGCGCCTTCCGGCATCTGCATCAATGTTAGCATGGTATCCAGCACACGCAGAATAAGTGCGCCCACAATTGCACCCGCGAAGCTGCCACGCCCCCCAAAGATTGATGTGCCGCCGATCACCGCCGCGGCGACCGATGGCAACAACAACGGATTTGCAAGGCTCAGTGAGGTTTGACGGATCATGCCGAGATAGAGCAAACCAGCCAGTGCGGCGATAAAGCTGGATAGCACGTAGAGCGCCAGATAGACCTGCCAGGCCCGTACACCGGATAATTTGGCGGCCTGTTCGTTGGAGCCAAGTGCAAACAGCAACCGGCCAAACCCGGTATAGCGCATCAGCCACAGGATAAAGAGCGCGAACGGAACGAATACAAAAAGTCCGTTCGGCATTCCTGCGGTTCGACCGGTCCCGAGCCATGAAAGGAAAGCGGGAATCTCGGTGCCCGCATTGATGACGAGGCGTTGGTAGACCTGCAGGCATCCGGTGGCGATCAATCCCGTTCCAAGCGTCATGATCAAAGGATGGACACGCACCAGTCCAACCCCGATGCCATTTACAACGCCAACAATAAGGCCTGCGGACAAAGCAATCAGGACTGCAGGCGTTACGCCCCATATTGCGCTGAGTGTCGCGCAGACGAAGGCTGACACAGTAGCGACCACTCCGACCGACAGGTCAATTCCTGCCGTCAGCATCGTCAGTACCTGACAAGCGGCAAGCATCGCCAGCGGAATTGCGAACTTGATCAGGTTGCCGACCCAAAAGGTCGAAATCAGCCCGTCCCGACCGGCCCGAAACGGGGTGACGATACCCGGCCGCAAGACCTCGAGCACAGCGATCATCAGGAACAGGAAAACCAACAGCGGTATGATCGGGTTGTCACGAAGATACCGCCCAAAGCGGACCATTGGCAGGTCAGTGGTGTCCATGCTCATCGGCGGGCCCCCCTTAGTGACGCCGCAGTGCCCAGCATGACAACAAGGACCATGATTGTTCCTTCGATAATTGTTGTCACGTTTGGATCGACGGCCAGCAAAGTCAGGATCGTTCGGATGATCCGCAGAATGAAAACGGCGATGATCGGGCCAAGAAGGCCGCCTTTGCCACCACCCAGAACGACACCGCCAAGAACCACCGCCGCGACAGAGGCCATAAGATACGGACCTGGCACCGGCTCTCCTATTCCGGTCAGGGCGGCCAGGCTTAATCCGCCCATGGCGCAAAACAGACCGCATAGGGCGTAGGCGATAACTTTCGTTCTTCCGACCGCAACGCCTGAACGGAAGGCAGCCAGTTCGTCCGACCCAGTTGCATAGATCGACAGCCCAAGTTTAGAGCGCCGGATCGGCAGCCAGACCACCGCGATGCCGACAGCGATGACGACAAGCGCCTTTGGCAGCCCGTCGAACAGAAAATGCCCTCGGATCGCTTGTTCCAGCCAGTCCGCCGTCGCGCCACCGGGTGTTTCAAGGATCAGCAACGCAACGCCTTCCCAAACAAAAAGCATTGCGAGTGTAACGACGATGTCGGGTACGCGCGTCACAACAATCAGTAGCCCGTTGATCAGCCCCATCAAAAGCCCGACACCCAGAACTATTAGCAGGGCGGGCACACCGGCCATGCGTTCCATCAAAACGGCAGCCGTCACGGCGCATACCGCCATCATCGATGCGACGGACAAATCGATGCCGCCGACGATCACGACGATGGCCATACCGGCGGTTGCAAAAGCAAAGGGCAGGGCGGCACGGGCGATACTCTCAAGCCCGGACGCGCCGAAAGTGGGTTGTATCACCTTTGTGATGGTCAGAAGAACCACAAGAAGTAAAACGAGCCCCATGACCCAGGAGTGTTTTCGGATGGTCCCGCTCACGCTGCGCCCTCCGCTTCGGTCAGGCCATAAGCCGCGCGCATCAGTGTTTGTTCATCGGCGTTGGCAGCGTCAATCACGTCAACCACCCGCCCGTTGAAGATTACGACCGCACGATCGCAGGCAAGCGGGATTTCTTCCAACTCGGATGTGTAGAACAAAACCGCCGCGCCCTGATCGGCCAACTCGCGAACCAGTGGATAAATCTGGCGTTTCGTGCGGACATCAATGCCACGGGTCGGGTCGAACAAAAGCAAGGTTTCGACACCGGTCGCCAGCCAGCGACCAATGGTGACTTTCTGCTGGTTGCCACCTGAAAGTCGTTGCACTTCGCCCTGCGCGCGTGTGTCGATCTGCAGCTTTTCGACCGCATAAGCGACCCGGTCCCGCTCGTGACGGAGTTTTATCGGCCCCCAGTTTCTAAGACGTGCCGAGAATGGTAGCGCAATGTTTTCCCTGACGGACCTTTGCGCCATCAAAGCATCAGAACGGTCGCCCGGCACGAAGGTCAGCCCGGCCGCAATGGCGTCGGCGGGGTGGGCGAAATGAACAGGCTTTCCGTCCACTTCCATTGACCCTGACGTTGGTCGGTCAAAACCCGCGAGCACCTCGAAAAGCTCATCCTGTCCCTGACCTTCAAGCGCGACTACCCCCAGTACTTCGCCGGGGTACAAGTCGAACGAGACGTCCGAGAAACTGGGCTCGAACGCAAGCGACTGAACGTGCAATCGGGGTGTCTGTGTTTGTGGTCCGTTTGCTTTAAGTATCTGGCGCTGTCCGATGTCTATCTTTTGACCCAGCATCAACTCGACAACGCGTTCTTCGACGCCGGGTTCAATGTCCAGATCCCCGACAGACATGCCATCCCGCAACACCGTCGCCCGATCGCATAGTTCAGAAATCTCGGTGAAGCGGTGGGAAACATAGATCACCCCCATCCCGTCATTTGCCTTGCGTCGAACGGTTTTCAGAACACGTTCAACCAAATCTGTGGGCAGCGCAGCGGTCATTTCGTCCAGCAGGAGAACGTCAGGTTCAACTGCCAATGCGCGGGCCAGATCGAGAATGCGAAGCGTGGCGAGCGGCAGGTCGCCGATCATCGCTGACAACTTCAGGTCATTGATCCCAAGTTCCGAAACCCAGTCACGGAACTGATCGACCGGTGTGTCGGTCAGCCTGAGATTGTCGGACACGTCGAGATCAGGAATAAGTGACGGTTCCTGGTAAACAGGCACCAGACCGGAACGGCGCGCCTCGGCCGGGTTTCCGACATGCGCCGGTTTCCCCCGGATCAGCACCTGGCCAGCATCAGGTTTCAGGGCACCCGTTATGATTTTGACAAAAGTCGACTTCCCGGCACCATTTGCCCCCATCAAGGCAACAATCTCGCCTTCGGCGACCGTAAGCTGGGCTTTGGTCAGGGCATGTACGGCGCCAAAACTTTTGGCCACGTCAGACGCGTCGAGTAGTGCTGTGCGGCTCATGGAGTTCCTTGAATGCTGGAGATGCTCTGTGTGTGCCCTCCGCCCCGCCGGGGGCGGAAGGCCAGTCAATTGGGATCAGCCTTCGCCGGGTCCCTTGCAGTCGATGATCTGTTCCATCGTGTAGTCAGTCCATCCGGGAACCGTCACGGAAACGGGCCATTCAGGATCCAGATTAGGATTCTGAGCGGCCTTGATCGTTTCGCGGCCAGCATCTGTTGCGTTTTCCCAAAGCACGGGGTCGACAAGGACAGTGTTACTGTCAGGGGCCTCACCGTTCAGGATGTCGACGGCCAAAGCGATGCCCGCGCCGCCAACCGAGCCGGGGTTTGTCACCGCTGCGCCATTCAATCCCTCAACCTCGGTCAGGTATTGAACAAAGCCCGCATTGTCCGCTCCAACGATGGGTACCAAAGGCGCACCGGATTCCGTGAACGCGTCGACGATTACATTGTCGATGCCGCTGGTCCAGACACCGTCAAACGGGATGCCTGTGGCAAGGAAATCAAAGATCTGTTGCTTGCCCTGGTCCTGCTGCCATCCGGTGAAAACCTCGTGCACCACGTTGATCTCGGGATGTTCAGCCAGTGCGCGCTTAAAGCCGTTGTCGCGGTCCGTATCCGCCGAAACCCCGGCGATACCGCGCATGTAAACGACGTCACCTTTCCCGCCGAGCTGCTCGAACAGCCACTTGGCACCAAGGTAGGCGTATTCTTCCTGATTGTTCGACAGAATGTACGCGCCTTCGGCCGAAACGCCTGCATCCACGGCCACAACGACGATGTCTTGCGCCATCGCCTTTTCTAGCGCCGAGTTCAAGGCGTCGGGATTGGATGGGTTCAGAACAATCGCGTCGACACCTGCTTCGATCAGGTTGTTGATGTCTTCCAGTTGCCCGGCAGAATCCGTGTTGCGATGCGCAACGATCAGGTTTGTGACATCGGCTTCAACCAAAGCCTGCGCGCGCATGGCGCAGATCATCTGTTCGCGCCAACCGTTACCTTGAACGGTGTTGGACACGCCGATTGTGTATTGCTTGTGCCCGTCCGCTATCGCCACAGTTGCAAGAGAAGCAGATACTGCTATCGCAGCAACTCCGTATAGTAGGTTTTTCATTTCGTTTTCCTCCCAGTTTTCAATCGGTTCACGTTTGATGTTGTTTCATTTGATGAATGGCGACAGGACATCCCGGGCCAGCAGGAACCCCCGCTTGACCTTTTCGTCCGTGCCTTCGAACAGCCTGTCTTCATGCTCGATGATGATGGGACCGTCGTATCCGACGCGGTAAAGTCCGGAAAAGAAGCCAGACCAGTCCACGTCACCCAGCCCGCAAAGCCGGGGGACTTGCCACCCCATGCCGGTTGACATCACCCCGTTCTCATACAGCCCGTCCTGATCAACCATCACATCCTTGGCGTGGACATGGGCCATGTGAGGGCCGAACTCCTTGATAAAGCGCGTCTGATCGATGAATTGCCAAATTAGATGCGAAGGGTCGAAATTCATGCCAACCGCATCGCCCCACTGCTCGAATATCCGTCGCCAAATCTTGGGCGAATAGGCGATGTTGTGACCCCCGGGCCATTCGTCATAGCTGAAGATCATCGGGCAGTTCTCAAAACACAGGCGCACGCCAGAGTTTTGTGCGTGCTTTACGATCGGATCGAAAATTTCCGTCGCGCGTTCCCAGTTCGCGTCGAGGTTCAGCGTTCGGACACCGCCCACGAATGTGTTGACGACGTTGATGCCCATCACCCCAGCAGCGGTGATGACCTTCATGAGGTGCCCGATAACTTCTGCCCGATGATCCGCATCGGCATGGAGTGGGTTGGGGTAGTATCCCAGACCGGAAATCTCGACCCCATGACCGCCAAGTTCCGCGATAATCTCATTTCCCTGATCTGCAGAAAGGCCGTCCACGTTGATGTGGCTGGTTCCCGCATAGCGCCGTTGCTCGCCGCCTGATGCAGGCCAGCAGGCGACCTCCATCGCTGAAAACCCATTGGCACCGGCCCAGGCCGCCACATCGGCCAGTTGAGAGTCTTCGAATGGTGCAGTCAGTAAGCCCAGTTTCATGTCATCGCCCTCAAATCTCGCTCAAATCCACCCAGCGGCTTTCTTTCGCCGATTTCACGACAGCATCGCAGAACCGCATCTCGTAATGGCCGTCCTCGAATGTGGCCCATGTGCTGCCTTTCTGACGCCCGCCTGCGATGACATCGGCATAGACGGCCCGAAAAAAGTTGAAGAAGGAATCCGCGAAGCCCTCGACATGTCCGGGTGGCAATGTGGCGGCGGCAACCCCGGGGCCGTTCATCAATGTAAAGTCGCGCATCAGGGTCTGGTTCGGCGCGTCGCGGTGCCCAATGAACAGATGGTCAGGGGTTTCACTGTCCCAGGCGGCACTGGCCTTCGCCCCGGCGATATCCCATTGCAATGAGTTCTTTCGACCCATGTTCACCTGAGATGTGCTCATCAAGCCCCGTGCTCCGTTTTCATAACGGATTAGGATCATCGCCGCGTCGTCGGTATCGATAGGCACAGTTTCGGTTTCACCGGTTCCGCTGGAAAACGTCTCGACCGAGCCGAGAGGTTTCTGGCGTTCCGGAATGAAGGTTGTCAGCTCTGCAAAGACAGAAGCAGCTGTCAACCCGGTGACGAAACTAGTCAGATCAACCCAGTGCGTTCCAATGTCACCGACTGAACGCAGCGCTCCGCCCATTTCGCTTTCCAGCCGCCAGTTCCAGTCATCTGATTTTGCCAGCCAGTCCTGGTGGTAATGCCCTGTTATGAAACGAATATCACCAAGATCGCCTGTTTGAACCATGCCATGAGCCTGCTGGTTCAGCGGGTAAAACCGGATGTTGTAACAAACCGCCGCTACCTTTCCTGACGCATCGGCCAGGTCCACCATTTCAGCGCTTTCGGCGGACGTCATGGCAAGGGGCTTTTCACAGATGACGTGTTTGCCTGCCGCCAGAATCGACTTCACCTGCGGATAATGTGCGTGGTTCGGGGTCGTTACGTGCACCACATCGACGCTTTCATCCGCCAGCAGGTCGTCCAGAGATGTGTAGGCGTGCGTCACGCTCATCGCTTGGGCCCGATCCCGGCCGCGCTCTGGCGATGATCCAAGAACGCCTCTTACGTCCACGCCCAGACGCCGAAGGGCCTGAACGTGCACCGTTCCAATGAATCCGGTCCCGATCACTGCCGCGCCAATTTTTGCGAAGTCACTCATCGTGTGCTCCTGTCAAACAACCGAATACCCTCCGTCCACGGTCAGGCATGTACCCGTCACAAAAGCCGAGGCATCTGATGCAAGAAACATGGCTGATCCTGCGATATCTTCCGGTTGACCCCAGCGCGCCAACGGTGTGCGGGCTTCGACCGCTTTTGTGAAATTTGCATCTTCCCTCGCCCGGGCCGATTGTTCGGTCACGATGAACCCGGGTGCGATTGCATTCACCCGAATACCGTCCTTGGCCCAGGCGATTGCCAGCGATTTTGTCAGTTGTTCCACACCGGCTTTCGAGGCGCCGTAGGCCGGGTTTTGCGGTGAACCAAATCGCGCATACATCGAGGCCACATTGATGACGCGTCCTTTTGCGGCCGAAAGGGCAGGGTGCAACGCCTCGGCGCAACGAAACGACCCGGTCAGATTGACGTCCAGCACGTGTGAGAAGAAGTCGGGCTCCATCTCCTCGCCGCGTCGTGTGATCGCGGCACAATTGATCAGCACATCAATATGGTTCCGTGCTCCAGCGAATTTGTAGACTTCGACCGTGTTGGTTACATCCAGTTGACTGTAGCCAAACCGGGTTGCGTCCTCTTCGATGCAATCCGGTTCCACGCCGGTAATTTCCACTTCGGCGCCCGCGTCCTGAAATGCTCTGGCAACAGCTGCGCCAATACCGCCCCGGCTGGCGCCAATCACCAGGACCTTTGCCCCAGTAAAGTCGAAGGAGGTCTTCGAAGTCATCAAAGAGCCCGGATTCCGCTGCTTTTGAATTCGGATGTCATCACTTCCCTCAATCCGCGAGTTTCCTCTGCAATCGATTACATTTTCGAAAAAACCTGCTTTTCAAAAACTGTAATCGATTACATAATCGGCATCACAATAGATTCGAGTCAAGCTGGAAATTTTCTGACTGGTCATGAACAAGAAGCCCAAACCCGCCACGATACAGGATGTTGCCCGTTCCGCGATGGTGTCTACGGCCACGGTCAGTCGTGTTTTGTCCAATCCTGGTCTGGTGTCGGAAGCAACGCGTTTGGCAGTACAGGAAGCCATTCATGAGACAGGCTACCGGGTCAACCAGGCCGCCAGAAACCTGCGCATGCAAAGGGCCGGTGCTGTACTGATCCTGGTCCCCAATCTAGGCAAGCCTTTCTACTCGGGCATCTTGGCTGGTATCAGCGAGGGGTTTGCCGGATCGGACTATGCAGTTCTGATTGCAGATACAGAAAGCAACCCATTGAAGGATGAAACTCTTGCCGGGTACTTTCGGGACGGCCGGATCGACGGTGCAATTTCGTTGGACGGCGGGATATCGTCGGCCGCGTTGCAGCAATGCGTCAGGTACGGGGCGGGTGACCGCATTGTCTTTTTGTGTGAATGGGTCGAGGGCGCGTCCTTTCCGGTGATTTCCAGTGATAACGCCGAAGGTGCGCGATTGGCGATCAGGCATCTGCATGATTTGGGCCACAAGAAAATCGCGCATGTGACCGGCCCCGACGGGAATGTTCTGACAACGGCCCGGCGTGAGGGCATGGTCGAAGAACGGACGCGGCTGGGGCTTCCAGCGCAGCCGGAGTGGATCATCAGGGGCGATTTCTCGCTGGAATCCGGACATGAGGCCGCCAGAAGAATACTCGCGATGGATGACCGCCCAACGGCTGTATTCTGCGCGGCGGACATGGTTGCCTTTGGGTTGATCTCTGGGCTGGTCGCAGGCGGGCTGAAGGTGCCCGAAGACATTTCGGTTGTCGGTTTTGACGATATCGAAATGTCAGGTTCTTACGTTCCCGCGCTGACAACAATCCGACAAGACCGGCATCAACTGGGACGCCGTGCAGCCGAGGTGTTGCTGGGCCAGTTGGCGAATACAAGCCGGAACCCTCCGACAAAAACGGCAGTTTCCGTGGAACTTGTCACGCGGGCGAGCACTGCGCCGCCCAGTTGACAGGCCAAAATTCGAGGCGACTTTGCTATGGTCAAGGAAGCTGCGTAAGAACTGCCATGAGCGATGAAGAGAGGGGATATGAGTAAGTCGACCGCATCCACTGGCTCGGATTTCGCTGTTCGGGACTATTCCCTGACCGGTACGAGTACGCGCCAGGCGATAGAGGCCGGTCTGTCGGCCGCCGAGTGGTATCATAGCGAGGTTCCCCGAAAGAAGCTGAAGTCTCTAATGAAGCGTCGGGATGCGCCTGCCATTCGTGACACAGTGATCTGGATCGCCTTGCATTTTGTGTTTGCGGCTGGCGGGCTTTACTTTTGGGGCAGTTGGCTTTGCGTGCCTTTCTGGTTTGCTTACGGGGTTGTGTACGGTTCTGCTTGCGACAGTCGTTGGCACGAATGTGGTCACGGAACAGCGTTTCGAACCCGCTGGATGAACGATGTCGTGTACCACATCGCGTCCTTCCAGATCATGCGAAACCCGGTCAATTGGCGCTGGAGCCACGCGCGGCATCACACCGATACACTTATTGTTGGCCGCGATCCGGAAATTGCGTGGATGCATCCGATCAACCTGATCCTTAAGACGCTTGCATTTGTAGGGATTGTTGAGACCTGGACTTCGCTCGAAGTTCTGATGCGAAATGCCATGGGGAACCTGTCGCAGGAAGAGCGGGACTACATTCCGGAAAGCCAGTGGTCGAAAGCAGTATTCTGGGCACGGGTTCACGTCGCAATCTACGCCGCTGTTTTATTGGTTTCATTGGTATTGTTTGTCTCTGGGGCAGCTTGGAAGTCCCTGATCCCGATACTCCTGATCGGCGGCCCCCGGGTCTATGGATGCTGGCATTTTGTAATGACGGGGCTGCTTCAGCATGGAGGATTGGCCGAGAACGTTCTTGATCACAGGTTGAATTCCCGAACGCTCTACATGAACCCGATCAGCCGTTGGGTTTACTGGAACATGAATTACCACATCGAGCATCATATGTTCCCGATGGTGCCATATTACTCACTTCCAGCGCTTCATGAGTTGATCAAGGATGACCTGCCGCCGCCGAACACTTCAATTTGGGATGGCTACAAAGAAATGATGGGTTCCGTCATGAAGCAACGCATTGATCCGAACTATGCAATTCGAAAAACACTTCCAACGACGGCGCGACCTTATCGAGAGCATTTGCACATGGCTGTTCCCGAGCGAAAAACGGAAACTGTAAGCGGCGACCGGGAGGGAGTGTAATGCCTTGGTTCGACGCTTGCGCCGTAGACGATGTTGACGAAGAGGACGTCATTCGTTGGGATCACGAGGGCCGTACATACGCAATTTTCCGTAGTCAGGATAATGAGTTCTACTGCACTGATGGTCTCTGTACACACGAACATGTGCACTTATCGGACGGCCTGGTGATGGATTATGAGATCGAGTGCCCCAAGCACAACGGGCTATTCGACTACCGCTCGGGCAAAGCTCTACGAGCGCCTGCATGTGAAGACCTTCGCACCCACGAAACCAAAGTGGAACATGGTCGTGTGATGGTTCTGGTGGAATGATGGTTTGGGTGAGGTATCAATTGTGATCAACCTGTCCGCTACTGGTATCCGGCTTTCCTTCGATTTGCAGTTGGGGTTGATCGAGAGCTTTTGCGTAAATGACGGCGGTACCGAGATCTCGCCGCTGCATCGCGCACCTTGGGTCGGAACGGGCGAAGCCATGCCCGAGGGTATTGCGTCTCATCTGGAAAAGCTCGGTGGTGATTTTTTCTGCGCGCCTTTCGGGGCAACCGAGGGCGCGTCGCCGCTGCATGGATGGCCGCCCAATTCACGCTGGGTATTGAAGGAAAAGACCGAAAACTACTTACGAGCCGAGCTCGAAATAACGGTCTATGGGGCAAGGCTGCAGAAAGAGATCACACTGCGCCCGGGGCATCCATTTGTCTATCAGCGTCATACGTTCATTGGTGGCGATGGGTTGGTGCCGGTAGCCAATCACGCGAACGTATCTTTGCCAAATGGCGGGATCATTCAAACCTCTCGAAAGCAGTGTTGGAGAACACCTCAGACCCCGCTGGAAGTTGATCCGTCATTGGGCCATTCAGCGCTAAAATACCCGGCTGAAAGTGATACTTTGACGTCTTTCCCTGGTATGGGAGACGAATTGGACCTGTCACACTATCCATGGTCTTCGAAAAGCGAAGATTTTGTCGTTGGGCTGGAACCCCCTGAAGTGAAACTGGGGTGGACTGCGGTTATTCGCCCGGTGGAGGGTGACGTTTTCCTGTCACTCAAATCGGCACAGGCTTTGCCGATGACAATGTTGTGGCATTCCAACGGAGGTCGTTACTATGCTCCGTGGTCGGGCAGGCACTTCGCCTGCCTTGGGGTCGAGGAAGGGGCCGCGTCGACCGTTCTGGGCACTGATGAAAACAGTTTTCCCAATGGTCGTGGAGTCATTCAACTGGTTCCCGATGGCCAAGTTGAGATTAGTCATGTCGTCGGCGCGTTTCGTTGGCGTGATGGGGGTGGGGTGAGCGCCATTGAGACCGGGAAAGATCAACTCCTGATCCGAAATACGAAGAACGAGGAGGTCCTTTTGCCGTTTGACCTGCAAGCACTCCGCATTTGAGTGGATGGAAGCTGCGCATCCACACTGTTGATGCCCGGCATCAAGGGTGCCATTCAATGCTTCTCTCTCGAAGTCTGCTTCATCCGGACAATGCGGCGAGCCGGCCTTTTCGACCGAGCGTCCGCAATGATCTCTAAAGGCCTTGCTCTGGTCCGGCATGAGGCTTTGCGCTCCACCACCCAGAAACTCGCCAGAGTTCGGGCGGTATAGATGGCAAGGCGGTGGACCACGATTTCCAGAATACGGCACCAAGATGATAGCGATTATTTCTTATCTATTTTAGGGTGTTAGGGTGACGCGTCAAAGCCGGCGCAGGCAAAGCTCTCTGAATGCAGACCAAGATCGAACAGCGGCGACAGACTGCGCCCATCACTGCCGGTCAAGTTGACGTTGCTGGGAAGGTTGCCGACCGTGCTTTGGGTACAGTGCGCTTTGGTCGGGCAGTTGGCTATCCGCAAATGTCTGACTTCACTGGGGCGAAAACGGAGGATGCAAACCCCACGCGTCTATTGCGATGTGTGGCAGTCGGGTTCTGCCAGCGAATGTCGGCTGACCAGCCTTGTATTGATGCAGATTGAATGGCCTTCCGATTTGCCCTCAACCATTGCAGTCAATTCAAGCGCGGCCTTGCGACCCATTTCCCGGTGGGGAACATGTACGGTCGTCAAGGCCGGGCTGACGATCTCGGCCAATTCTATGTCATCGAAACCCGTTACCGAAACTTGTTCCGGCACCTTTATTCCAAGTCTTCGGGCCTCGCACAGTGCACCTGCGGCCAGAACATCGTTGCCGCACATGACCACTGTTGGCCTTGGGGTGAGGGCCATCAGTTGCCGAAAGGCTTCAGCGCCCTTGTCAATTTCGTAAGTAGTTTCGATCAAGGTCAAGGCATCGGCGTCGAGGTTGCTCTGTGACATAGCCTGCCTGACACCTTCGACGCGGTTTTGCGCCCGATCGTTTCCTTTTGTCTTGCCCGAAATCATGGCGATCCGCCGGTGGCCTGCCGCAATCACGGTTCGCGCCAGTTCCCCCATAGCATCCTTGTTGCTGAAACCGACGGACGGCCGCTTGACGTCCGGGTCGTAGGACCAGGCAACAAGTGATGGAATCTGGTGGCGCTCCAGATACTCATAAATGTCTGCGTCACGCTCATGTCCGATAAGAAGCAACCCGTCCGCACCGCGGGCGACAAGCGTGCGGATCTGCTCTCTCTCCACTTCGGGGTCGTAAGCGGAACTGGATACCAGAAGGGTATATCCGCTTTCACGAAGCTGGTCCTGAAACTCCTGCAATCCGCGGGCGAAGATTGCGTTGTCCATTGTGGGAATAATCGCGCCGATGGTGAAGCTGCGATTCGCTGCCATTACACGAGCTGCAAAATTCGGCGTATAGCCCAACGATTCGACCGCTTGCATGACCCGATGTCGGGTTTGCTCGATTACCCGTTCCGGCGAATTCAGGCATCGCGACACAGTGGCGGTCGAAACGCCTGCCGCCTTTGCAACGTCGTTAAGTGTCGGAGCTGAACGGGTTTTTCCCATGCGGAGCCTGCTGTTGCTTTGGCACCGTCATACCACAAAAAACCGGTCTTGCCATCTGTTGATGTAAGCGCTTGCATTATTGATGTAAGCGCTTACAAATAGGGTTGAGAAAACAATCCGGGGTTTTGCGATGTTCCTTTGGGCTGCTGCTGTCGTCTTTGCCGTATTTTTCACAAATGTGGCGCTGGGCGCATTTGGAGGCGGCGGATTCCTGGGGGATGTCGGTGAGATGCTGGTTCTGTTTGCTGCCTCGATCCTGTTCGTGGCGGCCATTCTCAAGCGAGAGGCTGACCAAGAAAACAACAATGGCAGCTGACAGATTCAATGGGAGGAAGAAAATGACGAATGGCAAGGATGGCCTCAAATCTGCTGAGCGCCGGAATTTTCTGAAGCTGGCTTCAACCGGCTCGTTCACAGCGGCGGTGGTGGCCGGAGCTGGCGGCGTATTGTGGTCTTCGGAGGCCGCAGCGCAAACCGCCAAAGAAGAGAAAGAACGCGAGAATGCAGCCGAGCATGTGATGACCGTCGCCACGGCTTACGTGCTGGGCGCGTCGCGTAGTTATCCGATCATGCAGTTGGATTTAAAGGAAAATATCCAGAACGCGACCAACGGCAAGATCTACGTCAAGCTGGCTCCCGGTGGGCAGTTGGGTGCGGGCGGCGCGCTGGTTCAAAAGGTTCAGGGCGGCACAATTCAGGCAGCACAGCATTCGCTGTCGAACTTTGCGCCTTTTGCCTCGACCGTCGATCTGATCAACATGCCGTATCTGTGCGGCTCGAACCAGCGGTTCACCAATCTGGTGCATTCCGACACTTGGAAGAACGAAGTGCATCCCAAGGTCGAAGCCGCCGGATTCAAGGCCCTGTTCTACGTTGTGATTGATCCAAGGGTTGTCGCGGTGCGTCAGGGCGGAAACGCCATTCTTACCCCGTCGGACATGAGCGGTGTGAAATTCCGCGTGCCCGGCTCGAAGATGCTGCAGCAATACTATCGGATGGTCGGTGCCAACCCGACACCTGTCGCATGGGGCGAGACGCCATCGGCGATCAAGCAGGGTGTGGCCGATGCGCTGGATCCGTCGGTCGGTGCGTTGTATGTCTTTGGCTTCAAGGACATTCTCAGCAACGTCACCTTCACGCAGGCCGTGCCGGACAGTCAGGTCTATTCCTGTAATCTGGAATGGTTCAATTCACTGCCATCCGATGTGCAAGAGGGCATCATGTGGGGGTCGGAAATGACCAGCCACCAGAACCTGTCCAAAGTACCGTCGGCACGAGCCTATGCCATGGCGGAACTGAACAAGGCAGGCGTACAATTCCATTCGCTGTCCGATGATCAACTGGCCGAGTGGAAGGATGCCGGTGGCTACCAGCGTTCGGAATGGGATCCGTTCAAGACCGAACTTGCAGGCTCGATGGACAATTTCGAAAAACTGGTCGAGGCGGCTGGAACGCAGGGCAAGTACTACGTCCACGACGCATAAGATCCGACGGGCGAGGGGGGCTGACCTCTCTCGCCCGTTTTACCACGTGCAACCAGATGGCGGCGGTCCCAGCGGACCGGCAGGTCTAGTGTTGCCAGGGACCGGGGCCGGAAATGACCATATTGCAAAAAATCGACCGAGACGCCGAGCGCTGGCTGCTACTGGTGTTCTACGTGATGCTTGTCATCACCATGGCGATCGAGGTGTTGCGGCGTGAAGTGTTCGCATTCTCCTCGATCTGGGGCGAAGAGATCGTCCGCTATTCCTTCATATATCTCGCCTGGATCGGCGCGGCGGCGGCCGTCAAGGAACGCGCCCATATCCGCATCGACGTGATCATGCATTATCTCGGGCCACGCCCCAAGGCGGCTTTGTACATCTTCGGCGATTTGGTGATGTTCGTGGTGGCCGTTATCGCGCTTTACTGGTCATATGAGGCGGTTCATGTCTCGGCCAAGTTCGGTTCGGTCACGGACGGGTTGCGGGTCTCCAAGGTCTGGTTCCTGATGGCTGTGCCGACCGGATTTGCGCTGATGATATGGCGCCTGATCCAATCCCTTTTGCGCGACCTGAAATCCCTTCGCGACGGCACGCCCGTCTTCGAAGGCGACAAGCTGTTTGATTGAGGAGAACTCGAATGCTCTGGAACTCCCTCAATCAAACCGTTGAGCTGGGATGGGATTTTTACCTGCCGGTGATCCTGTTCGTGGGCCTGATCGCCTTGGCGGTGCCGGTCTGGGCCGCCATTGGTACCGCCGCGATTGTCATGCTGATCATGTCGGGCGACCTGCCGCTGAGCGCCATCGGTGAAAGCCTGTTCACCGGTATCGACGCATTTGCACTGACAGCTGTGCCGCTGTTCATCCTGACCGGCGATGTGCTTGTGCGAACCGGCCTCAGTAAGAAATTTCTGGATGTGGCCGAGGCGCTGACCTGCTGGACGCGCGGCGGTTTCGGATCAGCGACCGTTCTGGTCTGCGGGATGTTTGCGGCGATCTCGGGCTCGGACGCGGCGGGTGCCGCTGCCGTGGGGCGGATGACAATCGCGCGGCTTGTCGAAAGCGGTTACCCCCGACCCTATGCCTGCGCCCTGGTGGCGGCTGGCGCCTGTACCGGCATCCTTATCCCACCTTCAATCGCGTATATCATTATCGGTCTTGTACTGGGCATCTCAGCGTCAACACTGTTTCTGGCGGCGCTTATCCCGGGTCTTGCGATCCTGGTGTCGATCCTGATCACCAACATCATCATGAACCGCCTTTATACCTATGAGACCGGCGGCAATATGGGGCTGGGCGAGTGGATGGGCAATCTGGGTCAATCGTTGAAATCCGGCTGGTATGCCTTCATCGTGCCGGGAATCATTTTCTACGGCATCTTCTCGGGCCGTCTGACCCCGACCGAAGCCGGTGCAACGGCGGTGGTCGTAACCATCGTGATGGGTTTCATACTGGGCACCCTGAAGCTGTCGGACTTTCCGGCGATGCTTGTCAGCTCTGCCAAAGTGAACGGGGTGATCCTGCCGATCATCGCATTTTCAGCCCCGCTGGCCGAGGCGCTGGCAATCATGGGTGTGCCGCAGGGCTTTGTGACCGCCGTGACCGGGCTGACCGATGATCCGGCCATGCTGATCCTGTTGATGATCTGCATCCTGATCGCAGCGGGCTGCGTTATGGAGACGACGCCCAACATCGTGATCCTGGCGCCAATCCTGAAACCCCTGGCCGACAACATCGGCATGAACGAAATCCAGTTCTGCATCATGATGATCACCGCGCTGGGCGTTGGCTTCATCACGCCGCCCCTGGGGCTGAACCTCTTTGTTGTCTCCGGCATTACCGGCGAGTCGATCCTGAAAATCGCAGCCCGTGCCGTTCCCTTTGTTCTGACAATGCTGATCGTCGTGCTGCTGATCGCCTATTTCCCGCCGATCTCGACCACTTTGCTTCCTGATATCTACAAGTAGGACCCCCTGGAAATGACCCGTGAATATCTGAAAAAGGCCACCCTGACTCCCAAGTCGGACGCGTCTGAAACTCATAAGATCGTGCAGGGCATCCTCGACGACATTGAGACTGGAGGCGATGCCAAGGCTCTGGAATATGCCGCAAAGTTTGACCAGTACGAGGGCAACGTGCTGCTGACGCCGGAAGAGATCGAGGCCGCTTGTGCACTGGTCCCGGAGAAACTGAAGGCGGATATTCGGTTTTCCCACGACAATGTTCGCCGCTTTGCCCAACTGCAAAAAGGCACGGTGCATGACGTGGAAATGGAAATCTCCCCCGGTTTCGTGACCGGGCAAAAGGCGATCCCGGTGGATGCGGCCGGATGCTACGTTCCGGGCGGGCGCTACAGCCATATTGCCAGCGCCATCATGACCGTGACCACCGCCAAGGTGGCAGGGTGCAAGCATATCACCGCCTGTTCGCCGCCGCGCCCCGGCGTCGGTGTGGCCCCGGCCATCATCTATGCTGCCCATATCTGTGGCGCGGATAAAATCATGGCAATGGGTGGTGTTCAGGGTGTTGCGGCAATGACATTCGGTCTGTTTGGCTTGCCCAAGGCAAACATCCTGGTGGGCCCCGGAAACCAGTTTGTCGCCGAGGCGAAGCGCATCCTGTTTGGCCGCGTCGGCATCGACATGATAGCAGGCCCGACTGACAGCCTGATCCTGGCTGACGGCACAGCGGACGCCCACATCGTTGCCACCGATCTGGTGAGCCAGGCAGAGCATGGCTACAACTCTCCGGTCTGGCTGGTTACCGACAACCGCGCCCTGGCGGAAGACGTGATGCGGCTGGTACCGGATTACATCAACGACCTGCCCGAGGTGAACCGCGAGAACGCCGCAGCGGCCTGGCGTGATTATGCCGAGGTGATCCTTTGTGCGGATCGAGAAGAAATGGCCGCCTGTTCCGACGAATACGCGCCCGAGCATCTGACAGTGCAGGCCGCGGATCTGGATTGGTGGCTTGAGCGGCTGACCTGCTACGGCTCATTGTTCCTGGGTGAAGAGACTACAGTTTCCTACGGCGACAAGGCCGCAGGGACCAACCATGTGCTGCCGACTTCGCGCGCGGCAAGCTATACTGGCGGGCTGTCGGTTCACAAATACATGAAGATCGTCACCTGGCAGCGCGCAACCCGCGAGGGTTCGAAACCAGTGGCCGAGGCCACCGCGCGGATTGCCCGGCTGGAAGGGATGGAGGGGCACGCGCGTGCCGCCGACGTCCGGTTGGCCAAGTACTTCCCGGACGAAGTCTTTGATCTGACCGCAAATGGCTGACCCGCGAGCCCTGTTCGATCTGACAGGCCGAACTGCCTGCGTAACCGGTGCCAGTTCCGGTTTGGGACGGCAAGCGGCAGTGACGCTCGCTGCCGCCGGAGCGCAGGTTGTGGCGGTCGCACGGCGTGCCGAGGCATTGGAAGGTCTGTGTGCGGAAATCGGGGCTGGCGCTGCCCATGTGGTGGCGGATGTGGCGGACCGCAGCGGGCTGAAGGCGCTGGCAGAAGCGATTTCGGCCCCCTTCGGAATGCCGGATATTCTGGTACATGCGGCCGGGATCAATACACGGCAGCCAGCGGACGAAGTGACGATTGCGGATTGGGACCAGACGCTGGCTTTGAACCTTTCAGCGCCGTTCTTTATCAGCCAGGCATTTGTGCCTGCGATGAAGGAACGGGGGTGGGGGCGGATCGTCAATTTCGCGTCGCTCCAGACCTTTCGGGCTTTTCCCGGTGGCATCGCATACGGAGCCAGCAAGGGCGGGGTCGGTCAGATGACCCGCGCCATGGCTGAAGCCTGGTCGCCCCACGGCATCACCGCCAACGCGATCGGGCCCGGGTTCTTCCCGACCGAGCTGACACAGGCCGTGTTCAGCGACAAGGCGCGTGCTGCGGGCAATGCGGCGCAAACCTGTATCGGCCGCAATGGCCGGCTTGAGGATATCGACGGACCGCTGTTGTTTCTGTGTTCCGAAGCGTCGGGTTATGTCACCGGGCAAGTCCTGATGGTTGACGGAGGGTTCACGGCAAAATGAAAGCGCTTGTCTATGAAGGGGTTGAGAAGCTTGGCTTTCGCGATGTGCCGATGGCTGCGGCCCAGGCAGGCGAACACCTGATCCGCATCCATGCCTCGGGCATCTGCGGGTCCGACATGCATGCCTATATGGGTCATGACGCCCGGCGTCCTGCGCCGCTCATATTGGGGCACGAGGCGGCTGGAGTAATCGTGGGCGGGCCGCGTGATGGTCAAAGGGTAACGATCAATCCGTTGGTCACCTGTGAAGAGTGTGCAGCCTGTGTGTCCGGGCGCGAAAACCTCTGCGCCCGCCGCGAGATCATTTCAATGCCCCCGCGCGAGGGGGCCTTTGCGCAGTTCGTGGCAATCCCCGAGCGCAATCTGGTAACGGTGCCGGATGACGTGCCGCTGGAAAAGGCGACGCTGAGTGAACCGCTGGCCGTAAGCTGGCATGCCGCCCGACTTGCACTCGAAGCGCTGAATCCACAGATGGAACGCTGCGCGCTTGTCATCGGCGGCGGCGCGATCGGGCTGGCGGCTGCCTTGGCGTTTCGCGCCATGGGTGTGGATGATGTGACGATACAGGAACCCAACGCCGCCCGCCGTGCCTTTCTGACAGAGCGCTGCGGCCAACAGACAATCGACGCGTTTCAGGGCATGGTGCCGCTGGTGTTGGATGCGGTGGGGTATGCTGCCACCCGTGCCGCAGCCTCGGCGATTGCAATGCCGGGCGGAGTAATTGCGCATGTCGGTCTGGGTGAGGATGCAGGCGGTCTGGATATCCGCCGCATGACCTTGCAGGAAATCACATTCATCGGCACTTATACCTATACCGCGCAGGATTTCCGTGACACCGCACAGGCAATTTTTGAAGGTCGCTTGGGCCCGCTCGACTGGCCCGAACTGCGCCCGTTGTCTGACGGCGCTGCCGCTTTTCACGACTTGCGGTCCGGTTCGGTGGCCGCGCCCAAGATTATCCTCGACCCGTGGGCCTGAACGCCTGCGATAAAACGGAGAGAACCCATGTATGACAAAGTCCTGGTTCCTATGGCCCTGGATCACGGAGTTTCCGGCACCACCCTCAGGGCCGCCACGACATTATGCAATCCGGGTGGGCAGATCATCGCTCTGCACGTCTACGAAGCGCCGCATGGCTCAGTCGGCACTTATTTGGACGAAGACGTCGTGCGCGAAGGGTTCGAAACGGCCCGCCGCCAGCTGGCCCAGAAAACGTCAGACCATGACAACGTAACAGCCGAGATCGTGAAGGGCCGTTCGTATCGCGGCATCGTCGAATACGCGGAAAAACACGGCGTGGACTGCATTGTCGTTGGTTCTCACAAGCCCGGCCTCAGCGACTATTTTCTGGGCACAACGGCAGCCCGCGTTGTTCGCCATGCTCCGTGCGCGGTGCATGTCTGCCGCACCGCCTGAACCCCGATACTGACACATCCAACCGCGCGTTATGCGCCACAGACAGGACTGATATCCCGGATATGGACATAGACAAAAAGATAACAGACGACCTGGTTGCGAACGATGTTTCGTTCGTAACCACCGTCCCTTGCAAGCAATTGGCGGGCGTGATCGAAGAAATCGACCAGCGCGACGGCATCTATCACATACCTTCGAACAAGGAAGACGAAGGCATGGGCCTGTGCGCAGGGGCATGGATGGGCGGCAAGCGCCCTGCGATTATCATGCAGAACACCGCCATCGGCGTTACGATCAACACGTTGGCCACCCTGATCCAGTACTACCGGATGCCACTGCCCATGCTGATTTCGTATCGCGGTGAGCTGCGCGAACCCATCGCCTGCCAGGTCGAGATGGCGGTGCACACCAAGGCACTGCTGGCCCAGCTCAATATCCCGACATATCATTTCCACCATCAGTCGGATGTCGAGGAACTGGACGCGATCCTGAAATACACCTTCATGTGCAACAAGCCGGTCGCCATCCTGACCGACGCCAACTTCTGGGGAGGCTACGGCGACCAATGATCCGCTCTGAAATCCTGAAGGAAATCGCCCCGATCCTGCGTGATCAGCTGGTTGTCTGCAATATCGGCATCCCCAGCCAGGAACTGCACGCCATCGACGATCAGCCGACCAACTTCTACATGCTGGGCACCATGGGACTGGCCTCGAGCATCGGTCTGGGGCTCGCCCTATCGCAGCCGAAGCCGGTGATCGTCATCGATGGTGACGGCTCGATCCTGACCAATCTTGGTACTTTGCCGACCATCGCCAACAACGTGGCCGACAACTATATCCTGCTGATCGTGGACAATGGCTCATACGGGTCGACCGGGGATCAGCCGACCTATGCCGGGCAGAAAACGTCCCTGACGAAAATGGCCGAGGCCGCCGGGTGCGAGCGGGTGATCGAATGTGCCGCCCAGGACACGGGCCGTGTGCTGCAAGAGGCACTGGATGCCAAACAGATGACCATCATCGTCAGCAAATGCGAAAGCGGAAATGCCAAGATGCCGCCGATCACGATGGACCCGGTCGTCATCCGCGACCGCTTCATGAAGGCCGTACAGGCCTGATGGCCGCAGGCACCATCCATAGCGCCGAAGACGCCCGCCGTCTGGCTAGGCGGCGTCTGCCGTGGATGGTGTTCGATTATATCGACGGCTCCGCCGGGGCCGAAACCGGCGCGGCGCGCAACCGTGCCGCATTGGACGCCATAACCTTGCGACCCCGTATCCTGCGCGATGTCAGTCAACGGTCGATGGCGTCTCGGGTCTTTGATGTCGAGGCAGACAGGCCCTTCGGTATCGCCCCCATGGGGATGTGCAACCTTGCCGCCCCGGGCGCTGATTTGATGCTTGCGAGGCTTGCGGCGCGCTACAGCGTGCCACATGTCGTATCGACCGTGGCCTCGACGCCGATGGAAGAGATCATTACCGAGGCCGAAGGTAATGCCTGGTTTCAGTTGTATTTCAGCGGAGACGGGACGGGATCTTTCAAACTGGCCGAGCGTGCGAAACAGGCCGGGTATGACATCCTTGTCCTGACCGTCGATGTCCCCGAGGTCGGCCGTCGCCCGCGCGAATTGCGCCATGGGTTCAAGATGCCGTTCCGCATCGGCCCGCGCCAGTTCATCGACTTCGCACTGCACCCGTACTGGTCATTGAACACCCTTCTGAAGGGCAAGCCTGTGATGGCCAATTTCGAGATGGAAGGCTATGACTTCGATCGTACCGAAAGCCGGGCGCGTGCCACATGGGACACTTTGGTGCAATTGCGCGACCTTTGGCCTGGAAAACTGGTCGTCAAGGGCGTGCTGGACGTCGAAGATGCCCGCAACCTGATGTCGGCAGGCGTGGATGCCATCCAGGTTTCAAGCCATGGCGCGCGGCAGTTGGATTCTGCGCCTGCGCCGATTGACATGCTGGCAAAGATCCGTGCCGATCTTGGGCCAGACTTTCCCGTGTTCTACGACAGCGGCATCCGGTCAGGCGAAGATGTTCTCAAGGCATTGTCGGTCGGGGCGGACTACGTATTTGTCGGAAGGATCCTGCAGTATGCCATTGCGGCCGCGGGTGAATCCGGTTTGGAGCAATTGTGGGACGCGCTTAGCGAAGAACTGAGCATTGCCATGGCGCAGACCGGGAAGACCTCTCTGACCGGCCCCTGACTGCGAGCACTGCGCGCGTAAAACACCCGACAATCCGGCTGAAATAGCGGTCGCTTACGGCTTGACCTATTTTGCGGAACTGCGACGCTTGGGGTAGGCCGTTGAGTTCAGCTCGGGCCAGTACTGCACCACCTCTTTTGCGGAACTGCGGGATAGAAGGGACTTCATGTCGCGCCCCACACGGAGTGGTTTGATCAGCGCCTTGACAAGATCTCGGGTTCAATTAATTTTATCAACTAAAATAAAAATGGGGATTTGCGTCGAATGTACCTTGGGTTGGATTTGGGAACATCTGGTCTCAGAGGGATTTTGGTAGATGAAAACGGTTTGGTCGTAAGCAGCGCCGAGGTCAGCGTTTCAACTTCGACGCCAAAGTCTGGATGGTCCGAACAGAACCCATCAGATTGGATTGATGCGTGCCAAGAAGTTGTCAGGCAAATCCGCGTCAGCAACGAAAGTGCCTTCGCAAAACTGCTGGGTATCGGTCTTAGCGGACATATGCACGGTGCCACCCTTCTGGATAAAGCCGGCAATGTTTTGCGACCATGTATTCTTTGGAACGACACACGGTCCGCTGATGAGGCGAGGATGTTGGATCAGACACCGCAGATGCGCGCCATATCAGGGAATATCGTGTTCCCGGGGTTCACAGCGCCAAAATTGGAATGGGTGCGCTCACATGAGCCGGAGGTATTCGCAAAGACCGCTAAAGTTCTGCTGCCAAAAGACTATTTGCGATTCTGGCTGACGGGCGAATATGTCTCGGATGTGTCAGACAGTGCGGGGACCTCCTGGTTGGATGTTGGCGCTCGGCAATGGTCGGAAACCGCGCTGGCCGCTTGCCACATGCGCACGGACCAAATGCCTTGCTTGGTTGAAGGCAGTGAGCCTGGTGGAGAGTTGAAAGCCGAGTTGCGGCAAGAGTGGGGGCTTTCCGGGCGTGTTGTCGTAGCCGGAGGAGCAGGGGACAACGCCGCATCAGCCTGCGGTATCGGCAGCATTCGGGACGGTGCAGGCTTTGTCTCACTGGGAACCTCCGGCGTTTTGCTTGTTGCCAGGGATACCTATGCGCCCGCACCTGAAACTGCTGTGCACTGCTTTTGCCATGCTATCCCGGACAAGTGGATACAAATGGGGGTTATCCTGTCGGCCACAAACAGCATGAACTGGCTGTCACGGAACCTCGGTAAACCAGTGGAAGAACTGGTTGCGGCGTTGCCTGACGGGGTGACTGGGCCTTCGTCGGTTACGTTCCTTCCCTTCCTGTCCGGCGAACGAACCCCGCACAACGACAGCAAGATCCGGGGCGCATTTCTGGGCGTGGACGTGGCATCCGAACCTGTCGATCTGACCCGAGCGGTGATGGAGGGTGTTGCATTTGCGATGAGAGATTGCCTTGAAGCCCTGAAAAGTACGGGAACAGAACCAAACAGCCTGATGGCCGTAGGAGGGGGCGCGCGGTCGAGGTTTTGGTTGGAAACACTCGCAACCGTTTTGCAGGTGCCGCTGGACGTGCCCAAAGGCAGCGAATTCGGAGCGGCCATGGGCGCCGCGCGCCTTGCCATCTGTGCTGCCAACAACACAAATCCGGCAGATGTCATGACGCCGCCGGAGATCGAGGAAACTATAGAGCCGCGTAGTGACCTGATCGACCTTTATGAAAGCGAATACGGGCGATACCGGCAATACTACAAGGCGCTCGCGCCGTTGGCGGCAAGATGACACCGGACACGGAAAAGCTCTCTCGGGTCGAAACAGCTGTGTTGACGGATGGGGAAATGCGGGCCTCGGTCCTGAATTACGGCGCAATCACGCAAGAGTGGTTGTACAAGGACAGGCCGCTCATTCTGGGGTTCAATGACCTGTCCGCGTACTTCAAAGATACAAGTTATACGGGTGCAATTGTCGGACGCGTCGCGAACCGGATTGGCGGTGCGCGCTTTGATCTGGAAGGCACTGGTTTCGAACTGAGCGCCAATGAAAGTGAAAACACCCTTCATGGTGGAGAGAAGGGACTTTCCAGTCAATTCTGGGATCTCAAGAAGATGGCGCCAAACGAGGTCTTGCTGAGCTATCTTTCACGCGACGGGGAAAGCGGCTTTCCGGGGGAGGTTAGGTTCGAAGTCCGGATCTCGCTGCAGCTTCCGCGATTGATTTATTCGTTCACAGCCAATCCGGACCGGCCTACGCCCATCAGTCTGACGCAACACAACTACTACACCTTGGGAAGCTCATACGGGGTCGACGCGCACAGGTTGAAACTTGCCTCAAACCGGTATCTGGAAATCGACCATCAAGGAATTCCTTCCGGTCGGGTCTGTTCAACCACGGAAAACGAGTTGGACTTTGAAGAGTCAAAATCGATTGGAAGTATTTCTGCAGGGATCGATCACTACTTTTGCTTCGACCAAAACCGTGATCCAAAGGCTCCGGTAGCGGTATTTTCGGCACCTTCTGGTCTTGCTTTGACAGTCTATTCTGACCAGCCTGGAGCGCAGGTGTATTCAGGGGCGAAGATGGCAAAACCGTTTCGTGGTTCGTCCGGTCTCTGTATTGAGCCATCGGGATACCCCAACGCCCCAAATATCCCGTCGTTTCCGTCGATTATCTGTACACCTGATAACCCGTACCGTCAGGTGCTTGCCTTAGAGATCTCTGAGGGTTGGCATGAGGGCTAAGTCGTTAATCACAGTTTTCAGCCTGTCCATTTGGGGCGCCGGTGGCATAAGTGCTCAAGAGCTTGGGCCGAGGCCGGAGTTCCTTGATCCTGATTTCGACAGCGTCGAGTTGGGGCGGTTTCTGTTCTACGACCCGATCTTGTCGGGCAACAAGAACATCAGTTGCGCGACCTGTCATCATCCCAGGCTGGGTACGTCAGATGGTCTTTCCCTTGGCATCGGGGAAGGGGGAATAGGGCTGGGTACGGATCGCACGCTGGATCCCCTGAACACGCCCGAACAACGAATTCCGCGAAACTCGCCAGGTCTTTGGAACCTCGGAGCCATTGAGTTCACGACGTTCTTTCATGACGGGCGGCTTGAGACGGACCCGAGCCAAGTCAATGGCATCAGGACGCCGCTGGGAACGCATATGAGGCCCGGCTTCCAGTCGGCACTGGCGGCACAAGCCATGTTTCCAGTTTTGTCGGCGGACGAAATGGGTGGTCATTATTCCGAGAATGACGTCAGCAAAGCGGTGCGACTTGGGTTTTTGACACAACCAGGCGGCGCATGGGATCTGATTGCAGCCCGTGTCGCGGCTGTTCCGGAGTACCGGCAAAGGTTCGATGAGATCACGCCGGGCAAAGAGATCACATTCACGGATATTGCCAACGCAATCGCGGATTTCATCGCGTTCGAGTGGCGCGCGGATAACAGCCCGTTCGACCGCGCGATGAGAGGTGAAGGTGAGTTGTCGGAAAAGGCCACATTCGGCATGAGCCTTTTCTACGGCAAGGCTGAGTGCAGCAGTTGCCATTCGGGCTGGTTCCAGACGGATCACCAGTTTCATTCAATCGCGATGCCCCAAATCGGCCCCGGAAAAGCGGCGCGGTTTGAGAGCCACAATCGGGACGACGGGCGTCTCCGCGTGACTGGTCGCGCAGAGGATACATTTGCTTTTCGAACACCCTCACTGCGTAACGTGACGCTGACTGCTCCGTATGGACATAACGGAGCTTTTGCCCGTCTTGAAGACATGGTGCGCCACCATCTGGATCCGGTGACGTCATTGAAAAACTACTCGATTGAAATGGCCTGGTTGCCAGACTTCCCGGGTTCCGAAGATCAAAATCCAATGCTGGACCAGCAAAATGTGGATGCGATTGCCGAAAGTAACGGCTTGTCTAAAATCACCCTGACAGATCAAGAGATTAAGGCGCTGCTGAGCTTTCTGGCAAGCCTTGAACATCCGGCGGAGCGGCTCGGTGTGCCCGATCAGGTTCCCAGCGGCCTGCCCATTGACAAGTAACTAACGCCGAATTCGGAAGATCTGGTTGGCGTGGGTTTCCAGCCACTCGCTTGTCTTTCCATCCGGCCAGATCACACGAACCTGCACGCGGTCATCATTCCCCAGGCCAAAATGATGGAACCCGGCTATGCCCCCGGCATGACCGCCGCCAACTGTTATTTCGCGGGTCTGAACACCTTGCGAAGTTCTGAGTTCGACAAACCCTCCTATCGCTGCTCGATTTAATTGATCCTGAGTAAGATCAACCAACAGCCAATTGCCACCCTGCGAGATGTTCTGGCTGACTTCGAGTGCCGAACCACGGTTGACGACCACCAGATCCAATCTTCCATCATTGTTCAAATCTGCCAGGGCCGCACCGCGAGACTTTGCCATCGACGCCACTCCGGCATCGACTGAGGCTTCGACGAACTGACCTTCCGGGGTTTGCATGAGCAGGTTGTTGGGATCGTTCAGGGCGGCGTCGGGCATTTGCTCGACATTGCCTTTCGCAACGAAGATGTCGTCCTTACCATCGTTGTTGACGTCGCCAAATTGAGCGTGCCAGCCGGTCGACGGTCTTCCGTCACCGCCACTATGCGGTCTGTGGGCTGTTGTTCCCTTTTCGTAGGTCGCATCGCGCCAAGTCGGGCCGTTGGCGCTTGGGTCAAAAACCTGAAGCTTCTGATCGCCCATGGAGGTCAGATAAACTTCGGGAAAGCCGTCGCCGGTCAGATCCCTTGATGCGATCCCCATTCCCCAGATCGAATAGGGTAACCAGCCTTCATCCAGATCATACAACCGCGGTTCGGCTTCCATGGCCCACAATTGCTCTTGTCCACCCCTGACGTAGTAATGGCGGTCATTGCTGACGCGAAGGTCCGCGCGTCCGGTCCGGGCCCAGTCGGAAAACATAATTGAAAGCGAACAGTGGCCGGGTTCAAGGTGCAGCGGCTGCTGGTAGCCGCTGCCATGGGGGCGGTAGAGGAGAGTGGGTCCGCAAGTTTCAAAAGGGCCGTCGGGATCGAACCGATTAACATAAGTCCCGAATGCCAGCGTCGGTAAGGACTGCCCATCTTCCCAAGTGGCTGAAAAACCTGTGGTCCAGTGATCTTCTGACAAGAAGCCAAGGCTATCAAAAGGGCCGAACCGACAATTTTGGTGGCCTTTGAGAAGAAGGTCCGGACCAACACGCAAAACCGCCAGATCCATCAGACCGTCGCTGTCGATATCCAGCGGATACGCGCCGGTTACGCCGGTCAGAGACAATTCATCGGGCGTCTCGACCTTAAAAGAAATCGTGCCCTGCGAAGTGTTGTGGAACAGTTGCGACCGGTTCGATCCGCCGGCCACGAACAGTTCGGGCAAAGAATCTCCGTTGCAATCGAACACGGCGACACCGCCGCCGACAAAATGCTCCCAGCCGCCATCGTAAATATGTTCCGGCACCTCGATGCCAACGAACTCGGGGGCGTTCGGCCCGGCATTTGCAGTGGTGGCAAGAACCACAAGGGCAGCAAACTTAGGACGCATTCGCCGAGAGTTCCTTGACCTTTAGGATCGAAATCTGTTCGATTCCGTATGCTGCGGCGCCTTTGGCCCACATCAAGTCGCCCCAATGGTGAACTTTGATATCCGGCAACGGCGCATCGACGTTCACGACACCGCTTCGGATGCGGGTCATAACCTCGCTGGAACATAGATGCTCAAAGCTTTTTTTCGTGCCCGAGACGATAATGCACTCGGGGTCAAAAAGGTTGATCAGATTGGAAACCCCAAGTCCAAACATTTGACCAGCACGGGCCAACACGGAAGACGCTCTTTCATCTCCAGAGTCGGCCAGATCATGAATGTCGGAAACAGCCTGCATTTCATTGGAATGACCTGTGACCGTCATTTCACGGATCAGCGCATAATCTCCGATATAGGCTTCCAGACATCCGCGTTGACCGCATTGGCACAATGCGCCGTCAAGCTGTACCTTGGTGTGCCCAAACTCAGCTCCGCAGCCGCGCTCTCCTCGATATAGCTTTCCGTCCAGAACGATACCCAGACCGACCCCATGTTCGATCGTGACAACAAGGAAGTTGCTCAGCCCCTTGCCAAGACCAAACAACTGTTCGGCCTTTGCAACAAGGTTCGCGTCGTTATCCACGAAAGCAGGGCAGGACAGTTCTTTTGACAGCAGGCGATTGAAATCGATGTTTCTTTCGGCAATCGAAGATGACCAGTGCACGAAGTTTCCCCTGGCATCAACGAGACCAGCCACCCCGATTGAGACGCCAGCAAGGTCGTCAACAGATGCATCAATCTTTCCGCAGGTCTCCTCGAGTGCCTCGCGGATCGCCAGCACAAAATCCGTCGACGACATTCTGGCGGATTCCAGCGCATACTTGTGTGAAGCCACCTCATTGCCTTGGAAGTCGACCAGAATGACCGAGATTACCTGACGCGCGACCTTGAGCCCTGCGACAAGGTAAGACTGACCGTCCAATTGCAGCAAAACTCTTGGTCTGCCTCTTTTCCCGGATTTGAGCTGCGCTTCGCTTTGGGTTTCTTTGATCAATCCGGCCGAGATGAGATCTGCCGTCGCCGCCGTTACCGTAGCAGGGCTGGTTTGCAGGGCCGAAGCGATATCGATCCGCGAGACGGATCCTTTTGTTCTGATGTGCTCCAACACCCGTAGCCGGGTTGCATTTCTTTGTTCCAAAGAAACCGGAGAGGCTTTGCTTTTCAGCATCTTGTCCTCGCGAATCTCACCGCTGGCTCAACTTATTTGAATTTCAGTTCCTCTAATAGAGTAAATATTTTACCGGCTGAAATAAATGTGCTATTTAAAATCGTGAGAGCCGCGAATCGAGAAGCGATGGCTCGGCATATGGGAGGAAATCATGAAACGAATTCTCAGCTTTTCAGCTGCGGCCACTATGCTGGCCACGGTTGCATTCGCAGAGCCGGTGGTCGGTGTAAGCTGGTCCAACTTTCAGGAAGAACGCTGGAAGACGGACGAAGCGGCGATCAAATCGGCGCTGGAAGCAGGGGGTGCCGAATACATTTCGGCAGATGCGCAATCGTCTTCCGCAAAGCAGCTTTCGGACATCGAAAGCCTGATCGCCCAGGGTGTGGACGCCCTTATCATTCTGGCGCAGGACGCACAGGCTATCGGACCGGCGGTTCAGGCGGCAGCTGACGAAGGCATCCCGGTCATTGCTTATGACCGCCTTATCGAGGACGACCGTGCGTTTTACCTGACCTTTGACAATGTCGAGGTTGGCAGAATGCAGGCCCGGGCCGTTTTTGCGGCCATGCCCAAGGGCCACTACGTCATGATCAAAGGTTCGCCGACCGATCCAAACGCTGACTTCCTGCGGGGCGGCCAACAAGAAATCATCGGAGCGGCCGTCGACAGTGGTGACATCGTAATTGTCGGCGAAGCCTATACGGATGGCTGGCTTCCTGCGAACGCACAGCGGAACATGGAGCAGATCCTGACCGCAAATGAAAACAAGGTGGACGCTGTTGTCGCTTCGAATGACGGAACTGCAGGCGGTGTTGTTGCGGCCCTGACGGCACAGGGCATGGAAGGCATTCCGGTGTCGGGTCAGGATGGCGACCACGCAGCGCTGAACCGGGTTGCACTGGGCACTCAAACCGTTTCGGTTTGGAAAGATGCCCGTGAATTGGGCAAAGCGGCTGGTGAAATCGCATTGGCGCTGAGCGGTGGCACAAGTCCTGCAGATGTTGAAGGCGCGGTAAGCTGGACTTCGCCAGGTGGCACTGCGATGAACTCGGTCTTCCTGGCGCCGGTACCGATCACCAAAGACAACCTGACTGTTGTGGTGGATGCCGGATGGATTCCGCTGGAAGACTTGTGCCAGGGCGTCGAAAACGGCCCGGCCCCCTGTAACTAAAACCTAAAGTCCCTGGCCCTTTTTGGGGGCCGGGGACTATTGCTGACTATGAAAGATCGGAAATGACCGAAACTTCGTCTCAGCCGGTACCTGAAAAAGCGAAACCCAGCCTGTTTCAGCAATTGGAACTGGACATGCGGCTTTTGGGAATGATCGGCGCGTTTGTCATCCTGTGCATCGGGTTCAACATCGTCACCGATGGGCGGTTCCTGACACCTCGCAACCTGTTCAACCTGTCAATTCAGACGGTTTCGGTGGCAATCATGGCCTGCGGGATGGTGTTCATCATCGTCACGCGTCACATTGATCTGTCGGTCGGCGCGTTGCTGGCAACGACTTCGGCCGTGATGGCAATGACGCAAACCGATCTTTTGCCACAGGTCCTCGGGATGGGTTTGAACAACCCGGCAACCTGGGCGATTACCATTGTCGTCGGGTTGTTTGTCGGCACATTGATCGGTGCTTTTCACGGCTGGATGGTCGGGTACCTGACGATACCGGCCTTCATCGTCACTCTAGGCGGGTTTCTGGTCTGGAGGAACGTGGCATGGTACTTGACCAGCGGCCAGACCATTGGTCCTCTGGACAGTACGTTCCTGATGTTTGGCGGAACCAACGGAACCTTGGGGGCAACGACAAGCTGGCTGTTTGGCTTGTTTGCCACCGGGATCGCCATCTGGGCCTTGTGGAGCGGCCGTCGCGCAAAAGCCGCGCATGGCTTCCCCGTTAAGCCTGTTTGGGCCGAGGCCACCTTGGCCGGGATCATCGCAATTGCCATCCTTGGCTACGTCTACATCGTCAACAGCTACGCCATTCCGACGCGCCGATTGCAGCGCATGTTCGAAGCGCGCGGAGAGACGATGCCCGAAGGGCTGGTCGTCGGATACGGCATACCGATTTCTGTCCTCATCCTGATCATCGTGGCGGTGACACTTACGGTCGTGGCGCGAAAAACCCGGTTCGGGCGCTATATTTTTGCCACTGGTGGCAACCCGGATGCGGCAGAACTTTCGGGCATCAATACACGCCTGCTGACCGTGAAGATTTTTGCACTGATGGGCTTTTTGTGCGCTGTTTCGGCCGTGGTCGCCTCGGCCCGCCTTGCAAACCATTCCAACGACATTGGCACGTTGGATGAACTGAGGGTCATCGCCGCTGCCGTCATCGGTGGGACCGCGTTGTCCGGTGGCATCGGCACCATATACGGCGCGATCCTTGGCGCATTGATCATGCAAGCGCTGCAATCTGGCATGGCCATGGTTGGCGTCGATGCACCGTTTCAGAACATCGTGGTCGGCAGCGTTCTTGTACTGGCCGTCTATATCGACATCGTCTACCGCAAGCGACTGGGGGCAAAGTGATGCAAGCTCAGGACACGCAGAAAACACCAACCAATGCTGGCCGCGGATCTGGCGCGCCCCCATTGGTCGAGATGCGCGATATCTCGATCTCCTTCGGCGGGATCAAGGCCGTCGACCATGTGTCAGTCGATCTCTACCCCGGTGAGGTGGTTGGTTTGCTCGGACATAACGGGGCCGGGAAATCCACTTTGATCAAGGTCCTGTCCGGTGCCTATCAAATGGATCAGGGCGAAATTTTGATCGACGGCAAACGTGTCGAGATCGGAAACCCCCGTGATGCCCGCGCGAACAACATCGAAACGATCTACCAAACGCTCGCCTTGGCCGACAATCTGGATGCAACGTCGAACCTTTTCCTGGGGCGCGAGATGACGACGCCTTTCGGGTTGGTCAACGATGCAGCCATGGAGGCCGAGTGCCGCAAGATCATGGCGCAGCTGAACCCCAATTTTCAGAAGTTCAATGACCCGGTTTCCGCGTTGTCGGGGGGGCAAAGACAATCCGTGGCAATTGCCCGGGCTGTCTACTTCAATGCGCGCATTCTGATTATGGACGAGCCGACAGCGGCTCTTGGGCCGCATGAAACGCAGATGGTGGCGGATCTGATCCACCAGCTAAAGGCGCAAGGTATCGGTATCTTCCTGATCGATCACGATGTTCATGCCGTTATGGAGCTGTGTGACCGCGCCTCGGTCATGAAGAATGGGAAACTGGTTGGAACGGTCGATATCGCAGATGTCACCGATGACGACCTTCTGTCGATGATCATTCTCGGCAAGCAGCCAGAACAAAAAGCAGAGTAGGGGGCAGAAATGCCAAGCGGATTTTTTGAAGGGATCGAGCGGATCCGGTTTGAAGGCGTGGACAGCACAAACCCGCTGGCCTTCCGGCACTATGATCCGGACGAGATGGTCATGGGCAAACGCATGGAAGATCATCTGCGGTTTGCAGTCGCCTGGTGGCACTCATTCGCGTGGGAGGGCGGAGACCCCTTCGGTGGTCCTACCTTTGAACGCCCGTGGCATCCTCAGGATGATATGGGGCGGGCTCGTTTGAAGGCAGATATTGCTTTCGAAATGTTCGAAGTTCTTGGCCAGCCCTACTTCTGCTGGCACGACGCCGACATCCGGCCCGAACAGGGAAATTTTGCCGACAACCTGAGAACTCTGGAAGAAATCACGGATTACATTGGCGAAAAGATGCAGGTGTCCGGGACGAAACTGCTTTGGGGCACGGCCAATATGTTCAGCCATCGCCGCTGGATGGCCGGCGCCAGCACCAATCCTGACCCCGACGTTTTTGCCTTTGCGGCGGCAACGGTGAAATCCTGCCTGGACGCGACCCACAAGATCGGTGGTGAAAACTATGTACTTTGGGGCGGGCGCGAAGGGTACGAGACCCTGCTGAACACGGATATGAAAACCGAACTGGACCACATGGGTCGGTTTCTGAATATGGTCGTGGAGTATAAACACAAGATCGGGTTCAAGGGCACCATTCTGGTAGAACCCAAACCACAGGAGCCGTCCAAACACCAATACGACTATGACGCGGCAACCTGTATCGGGTTCCTCAGGAAATACGGTCTGGAGAACGAGGTGAAACTAAATCTCGAGCAGGGGCATGCGATCCTTGCAGGGCACAGCTTTGAGCATGAAATTGCAGTGGCCGCAGCCGAGGGAATGCTGGGCTCGATCGATATGAACCGCAACGACTACCAGTCGGGTTGGGATACAGACCAGTTCCCAAATAACACGCCGGAAGTAGCCTTGGCTTATTATTACATATTGAAGGCCGGCGGCTTTACCACCGGAGGCACAAATTTCGACGCAAAAATCCGCCGCCAGTCCATTGATGCAAAAGATCTGGTGGCTGCCCATGTAGGCGGTATGGATATCTGCGCCCGGGGTTTGAAAGCCGCTGCCGCCATGATTGAAGATGGCGGTTTGGAAGCTGAGCTATCGAAGCGGTACTCGGGCTGGAACACGCCTTCAGCGGCGACGATGCTGGATAGCGGTCTGGAAGAGATTGCTGCGCGCGTTTTGCGTGAGAACATAAATCCGAGGCCGCAATCGGGACATCAGGAAATCCTGGAGAACTATGTAAACAGGTTTGTCTGAACAGGGGCAGCATTCAATAAGCGGGTACTGAGAGATTGACACATTTGGCAGTTCACAGCGCTTGTCCCAACATTTGACCAATGATCTGTTCGTGTTTCGGCGTCGGGCTAAAAGCCATAATCGCGCAATTCACGACGAAAAACTGGTTGATGTGGATGAAATCGGAGACGCCCTTCAAGCTGGAACGAATTGTGGTTCGTGTCGGCCGGAGCTTGCCGATTTGGTCGTTGAACATTCGGAACGGCTTTGCCAGACGAACTTGGCCTGAGGTGGAGTAGGGGGCTGTCCAGCGTCTGGAAACAGCGAAGCCAAGTTCTATTTTCTACGTCCATTTGGCTTGAGAGGGCACCCTTTTTTACGTTGCCAGATCAGTCTGGAGAGGGAGTCGAAGCCAGATACTCAGCTATCGCTGCCCGGCATCCCCGCTGCCAGATCGCGGTCAGCCAGCGGGCGAAATCGCTGGCGAAGGGAGTGTCTCGACCAAACGCACCACAGTACTGGCTTTGTTCGATCCACAGTTGCGGATTGGCCCTTGATGCCAGCGCCGTTTTTTTCAAGTCCTCCCAGTGAGGATCGTTTGGGGCGATTTCGGATCCATTCTCGCGAACCCCCGCGCACATCCGGCACCAGAAAGCTTGGGACAGCGCAAGCCCGTTCAGGGATGAACCGGCCGCAAGCGCATCGCGCATCGAGGGCAGCAAGAACCCCGGATGGCGTGATGATCCGTCGAACGCGACCCGACGCGTCGAATCGTGGATTGCGGTATTCGAAAAACGCCCCTCGACCAATCCAAGATATTCAGTCGCGGTTGTTCCGGGGACAGGTTTGACATGGGGAAGAATTTCTTCGGCCTGAACTTTGCGGAAAAACGACACGATGTCGGGGTCCTGCATGCAATCTGCAATCGTGGGGACATTCAGAACTTCCCCGGCATTTGCCAGCAATTGGTGACCGCCGTTCAGTATGCGCAGTTTCATTGTCTCGTAACTATGGACATCTTGGGTCAGCGTCACGCCAACCTCATCCAGCGGCGGCCGCCCGTCACAAAAATCGTCCTCGATCACCCACTGGCGAAAGTTTTCATGCGAGACCGGCGCGCGGTCGTCGATGCCGAGGTTGCGGCATTGCGATATTAATTGTTCCGTCGTCGCGGGCACAATGCAGTCCACCATCGAGTTCGGAAACGCGCAATTCCGGTCTATCCAATCGGCCAGATCGGGGTCGGACATACGGGCCAATCCAACGATACAGTTTCGCAAAATCGCACCGTTGCCCTGAAGGTTATCGCAGCTGAGCGCGGTAAAGGGCTCCAGACCGTTCGCCCGGCGCTGCCCGAGCGCGGCAACAATTGCGCCAAAAGCGGTGCGGGGCTGGTTGGGATTTGCCGCGTCATGGCGAATATCATCGTGGTTCAGGTTGAACGCACCGGTCTTGGCGTCCAGAAAATACCCGCCTTCGGTCACGGTCAGCGATACGATCCGGATGGCCGGATCAGCCATCTTCCGGATCAGAGATGCGTTGCCATCCTGAATCGGAAGGTAGTCGATCATAGGGCCGATCACCTCGGCGGATATTCCCTCGGGGTCCAGTTCGATCAATGTTGTCAGGCAGTCCTGCGCCAGCAGTTTCTTTCGCATATCGGCGTCGTAGCTTCGCACACCCGCCCCGATAATCGCCCAGTCCAATGCCTGACCCTGCTGCATCAACTCGTGGATATACCAGGCCTGATGCGCACGATGAAAATTACCCAAACCTATATGAACGATGCCCGGTCTCAGGTCCGCGCTATTATAAACCGGTGTTCTGACGGATGCCGGCAGGCCTTCAAGGCTGTCGCGCCGCACCCGAACCGGAGGTTTTGCGTTCGCCATGGGGTCCATCAGCTCATCCAGTTTCCGCCATCGACATTGTAGGTTTGAGCGACGATGTACTTGGCCTCGTCAGAGGCCAGAAACACCGCCATCCCGGTTAGATCTTCGGCGCGGCCCATCCGGCCATACGGAACGGCGGCCGCCACTTCGCGCTTTTTCTGACCGGGGACCTTGCCTTCGTGTTTTGCAAAAAACGCATCTACGTCGTCCCAGTGTTCTCCGTCGACAACGCCCGGGGCGATGGCATTCACGTTAATCCCATGAGAAATCAGGTTCAGGCCGGCTGATTGAGTCAGCGATATGATCGCGGCCTTGCTGGAGCAGTACACAGCGACCAAAGGCTCGCCCCTTCGCCCAGCCTGCGATGCCATGTTGATGATCCGGCCCTTGATCCCGTGTTCGATCATGTGGCGTGCAACAGCCTGCATCGTGAAGAGCACACCAGAAACGTTGATGTCAAAGACACGATTGTAGTCGGCACGCTCAATCTCAACGATTGGTGCGGCAGTGAAGATGGCCGCGTTGTTGATCAGAATGTCGATCGGACCGAAATGTGCGGCTGTTCGCGCGACGGCGTCATCTATGCTGTTCTGGCGGGTCACGTCCATCTCGACGGCCAGGGCAGCCTCGCCGATTTCACAGGCCGCCTCCTGCGCACGTTTGCTGTCGATGTCGGCGATTGCGACCCGCGCGCCTTCTGCCACATAGGCTTTGGCAAAGGCCAGCCCGATGCCACGCGCGGCCCCGGTGATCAGGGCGGTTTTGCCTGTCAGACGTGTCATTCGATCCGCAAGCCTTGCGCGTCAAACCGGTGGATCACATCTGGGCGCGGCGTCAGGTGGATGCGGTCTCCGTGGCGGAACCCGACCTCACCATCAGCTCGGACCGTAATTGTTTCAGCCAGACCGGTTTCGTGGACGTGAAAGAAGGTGTCCGAGCCCAAATGTTCGGAGACGCTGACGACCCCGGACCATTCTCCTTCGGTCTCGGAAACGCCTATGTGTTCGGGGCGAATTCCGATGGTTTGCGCGCCGTGTTTTGCGGCCTCCGGGCCATCGATAAAGTTCATCCTGGGTGAACCGATGAACCCTGCCACAAACAGATTGCGTGGCGTGCGATACAGTTCCAGCGGGGTGCCGACCTGTTCGATCACTCCGGCCTGAAGAACGACGATCTTGTCGGCCATTGTCATGGCTTCAACCTGATCGTGGGTCACGTATATCATTGTTGTCGCCAGGCGTTCGTGCAGTTCGCTGATCTCAAGCCGCATGCCGACGCGCAACGCGGCGTCAAGATTCGACAGAGGTTCATCAAACAGAAACGCTGCCGGCTCGCGTACGATGGCGCGACCAATGGCAACGCGCTGGCGCTGCCCGCCGGATAACTGCCCGGGGCGGCGGTCCAGATAGTCGCTCAGGTTCAGAACACTTGCCGCGCCTTCGACGCGTTTGTCGATCTCGGCCTGATCCAGCTTGGCCATGCGCAGGGGAAAGGCGATGTTCTTTCGCACGGTCATGTGCGGGTACAAGGCGTAGGACTGGAACACCATCGCCAGCCCCCGCTTGGCAGGTGGGACATCGGTGGCATCCGATCCGTCAATATCGATGGAACCCGACGTGATATCCTCCAACCCCGCGATCAGGCGCAATAGGGTAGACTTGCCACACCCCGACGGACCGACGAAGACGGTGAACTCACCATCCTCGATGGTCAGGTCCAGCGGCGGGATGACCTGTACGTCGCCGAAGCTTTTGGTCACGGACTTAAGTTGAATACGTCCCATGTGTCGTGTTCCTTATTTCACAGCGCCGAAGGTCAGGCCGCGGACAAGTTGTTTCTGGCTGAACCAGCCAAGGATCAGGATTGGTGCAATCGCCATGGTCGAGGCCGCGCTGAGCTTGGCAAAGAACAGGCCTTCGGGGCTGGAATAGCTGGCGATAAACGCGGTGAGCGGAGCCGCGTCAACGGCGGTCAGGTTGAGGGTCCAGAACGCCTCGTTCCAAGCCAGGATGAAGTTCAGCAGAACCGTCGAGGCGATGCCCGGGATGGCCATGGGCGTGAGGACATAGAGGATTTCCTCTTTCAGCGTCGCGCCATCCATCCGCGCGGCTTCCAGAATTTCACCCGGGATCTCGCGGAAGTAGGTGTAGAGCATCCAGACGATGATCGGCAGGTTGATCAACATCAGAACCACGACCAGCCCCCCGCGCGTGTCCAGCAGACCCAACCGGATGAACAGCAGGTAGATCGGGTAAAGCACGCCAACGGCAGGCAACATCTTGGTGGACAGCATCCACAGCAGAATGTCCTTGGTGCGTTTCGAGGGGACAAATGCCATGGCCCAGGCGGCGGGCACTGCGATGATCACACCCAGTATGGTCGAACCACCCGCGATGATGACCGAGTTCCACAGGAACCGCATGTAGTCCGAGCGCTCCTGTACGATCGCGTAGTTCTCCAGCGTCCAGTCGAAATTCAGGAACAGCGGCGGGCTGGCGATCGCCTGCGCCTCGGTCTTGAAGCTGGTCAGGATGGTCCAGAGGATCGGGAAAAAGATCAGCAAACCGACGGCCCATGCAAGGGCAGTGTTCAGCGATTTGCGGCGGGTTGTGACGGCGCGGGCCATGGTCTTACCTCCTCACGCGTCCAGGTTCTTGCCAACGATGCGCATCAGGAAGATGGCAACGATGTTGGCTAGGATGATGGCGTAGACACCTCCGGCTGATCCGAGGCCGACATTCTGGCTTTCCAAAACGCGCTGGAAGATCAGGTAGGTGAGTGTGCGGGTGCCGAATGCGCCGCCCGTGGTCACGAAGATTTCGGCGAAGATCGACAAAAGAAAAATCGTCTGGATCAGGATCACGATGGTAATCGCGCGGCTGAGGTGCGGCAGGATGATGTGATAGAACCGCTTCAGCACCGGTGCCCCGTCCATCTCGGCCGCTTCCAGTTGTTCACTGTCCAGCGACTGGATTGCGGTCAGCAGGATAAGCGTCGCAAAAGGCAGCCACTGCCACGACACGATCATGATGATCGAGGTCATCGACGCCTCGGACAGCCACGAAATTGGTTCGGCCCCGAAAAAGCGCCACAAGTGGGCAAGCAAGCCATTGACCGGGTCCATGAACATGTTCTTCCAGACCAGCGCAGACACAGTGGGCATGACAAAAAACGGTGCGATCACGAGGATCCGAACGACGCCTTGTCCCCACATTGGCTGGTCCAGCAGCATCGCCAATAGAATGCCCAGAATAACCGTGATCACCAGAACGCCGCCGACAATAACCAGCGTTGCCTGCACCGCGGGCCAGAACGAACTGGATGAGACGAACCGGACATAGTTGTCGAAACCAACCCAGCCCAGATCACCGCCGCGCAGCGGCAGGTACTTCTTGAAGGAAAAATACAGTGTCATCGTCAGAGGCACGAGCATCCAGCCAAGCAGCAGGACCACGGCAGGTGCCATCATCAGGCGCGCAACGGATCGGGAGTGTTGAGTAGCCATGATGCAAGACCTCTCTGTTCAGGCGTAAGCATAGCCTGCGAGAAAAACGGGAATTGTGGAAGTCAGAGTGGCGGGTGGGACATTGCCCACCCACCGGGGAGGGATGCCTCAGTATCCTGCGGCTTCCATTTCTTCAGCCGTGAAGGCCTGCGCTTTGGCAAGGGCCTCGTCCACTGTCTGCTGTCCGGCATAGACTGCCGAGAACTCCTGGCTTACCTGAGTGGCGATACCCGCAAATTCCGGGATCGCGACAAACTGGATGCCGGTATAGGGCGTCGGCTGTGCGCAGCAATTCTGCGGGTCGGCCATCAGGATCGATTCCAGCGTCATTTTTGCGAACGGGACTGCCTTGTAGTTGTCGTTCTCATATAGCGACGTCCGCGCGCCCGGAGGCACATTGGCCCAGCCTTCATTTTCGGCCACCAGCTCGATGTAGTCTTTCGAGGTCGCCCATTCGATAAACTGTTTGGCAGCGTCTTCCTGCTGAGTGCCTGCCGGAATTGCCAGGGCCCAAGCCCAAAGCCAATTGGCGCGTTTGTCCACGCCTTCCGAATTGGGCGCCAGTGCGAAGCCCACCTTGTCGGCGACTGTGGAATCGTCGGGGTTGGTCACGAAAGAAGCGGCGACCGTTGCGTCAATCCACATGCCGCATTTGCCCTGCTGGAACAGCGACAGGTTTTCGTTGAAGCCGTTGGTGGCATAGCCAGCGGGGCCGGACTCACCCATCATATCGACAAAGAAGGTCAGGGCTTCTTTCCATTCAGGCTGATCGAACTGAGGTTTCCAGTTTTCGTCAAACCACCGCGCACCGAATGAGTTTCCGGTCACCGTGATGAAGGCGCCGCCTTCACCCCAGCCCGCCTTGCCGCGCAGGCAGATGCCGTTGATGTCGTTGTCGCGGTCGGTCATAGCCGCCGCCGCTTCGCGAATGAATTGCCAGGTCGGTGCCTCGGGCATTTCCAGACCTGCCTTTTCCATCAGGTCCGTACGATACATGATCATCGAGCTTTCGCCATAGAACGGCGCCGCATAAAGCGTCCCTTCATGGCTCAGGCCACCGGCCATCGCGGGCAGAATATCGTCGACGTCATATTCCGCGGACATTCCGTCCAACGGCACCAGCCAACCATTCGCACCCCAGATCGGTGTCTCGTACATGCCGATGGTCATGATGTCGAACTGACCGCCTTTGGTGGTGATGTCGGTGGTCACGCGCTGACGCAGGACGTTTTCCTCGAGCGTCACCCACTCCACATCGATCCCGGTCGCTTCGGTGAATTTGTCGGTATAGCCCTGCATCCGGATCATGTCGCCGTTGTTCACTGTAGCGATCGTGATGGATTGCGCGTGGGCTGCTGCCGTGGCGACGAATGTCAGTGCAGTCGCCGCACGAAGTGCGTTCTTCAGATACATCCCTGTCCTCCCTGAGCTTGGATGTCGTGCAGAGAGGTTAGAGTGTAAATTGTCGCGCCGTCAATAAAAACTTTACGCGCGTTAAAAAACTGCAACTAAGCAGAATCCCTTAAAACAAGCCTTGCAGGGAACAGCGTCTCTGTCCTCGTTTCAAATTTCCCGCCACTTTCAATGAGTTCGAACAGCGTCTCGACGCTGCGCCCGGCAACATTGTCATAGTCATGCGCGGCTGTTGTCAGGGATGGGCACGTAAACTTTGCGAAAGGATGGTCGTCATTCGAGGCCAGGCGAAGCGCGCAATCATCCTTGCGACCGACCCGAATCCCCTGTTCGTAGCAGGCCGCAAGAAAGCCGATGGCCAGCCGGTCATTGCTGCATAACACCGAGTCGCTCGGCAACATGCGCTCCTCCAGAACCTTCAGTGCACCCCTGTGGCCAATTTCTTCAAACGCCCAGCCCGTGCCGTCGACCTTGATGATATGTGGCTCAAACCCGAGACGCTCCATGACCTCAACATAGGCCTTGCGTCTTTTGTTGGCGTTCGGGTTGGCAGGCGTCCGCATTTCGAAGAACGAAGGCGGTTCGCCAGTGCGCGTCATGTATTCCACAGTTTGCGAGACAAAACTGAAATTGTCCGACCCGACGAATGCTGCGCCAAGGCCATCAAGGTTACTGTCAAACAGAACTGTCGGCACATTGGCGCAGAACTCTTCGATCGCTGAACGGTCTGAAATCCGCCCCAATGGCGCCAGCAAAACCCCGGCGGGTTTCAGGGATTGCAGCCCGTCCAGGATTTCATTTTCCAGCTTCTGTTCGCCATGAGAACTGAACAGGGAAGGGCGATACCCGGCCGCGATGCAGCTTTGTTCCAGATAACGCGCGATTTCGGCAAAGAACGGGTCGGCCAGATAGGGAACGACAATGCCGATATTCTTGGTCAGCTTCCGGTTTTGGTTCACCGCAAAGATATTGGGGCGATAGTCAAACCGTTCCAGCGCTTCTTCGATGCGGGCCCGTGTCGTCGGGCGAACACTATCGGGGTCGTGAAAGTACTTGGATACCGTCGGTCGCGAAATCCCGCTGAGGGCCGCGAACTCTTCCATATTCTTTATTTTGGTCATGCCAGTCTGCCTGCGGATACTGTCCGCCTTGATCTTATCATAGCTTTACATATTCTTTGCGCGCGCTAAAAAATCAATAGCCCGGCTGGCAACAGGTGTTGACAGCGTGCCGGCCATTGCGGGAACTTGCGCAACAGTCTCTCAACTGGAAAAGGAATGGCCATGTCTCGACTATCGGAACGCCGGGATTTTGCTGTTGCGGTTTGTAAAGAAGCTGGGGCAATCGCCAAAAAGTACTTTGCGGACAGGGGCGATCTTGTCGTTGACCAAAAGGGCGCTCAGGACTGGGTCAGCGAAGCGGATAGGAACGTCGAGACATTCATCCGTCAGAGGATCGCGGAATTCTGGCCCGAGGATGGAGTGTTCGGTGAAGAGCATGGCGCGACCGAAGGGGAAAGTGGCTTCGATTGGGTGATAGACCCCATCGACGGGACGACGAATTTTGTCAACGGCATTCCGGCTTATACCATTGTTCTGGCCGGCGTCGCTGAAGGGCGCACGATGGTCGGGGTGATCCATGAACCAAATGTCGATGAGACATTTGTGGCAACACGCGGAGAGGGGGCGACCTTGAACGGTACGCCGGTTCACGTCGCATCCGGAGTGGCGTTGCGGGATGGAACCGTAGCCGTAGGATATTCGAACCGGGTCGAAACACGCCATGTCCTGCCTGTCGTTGCAGAACTGATCGAACGTGGGGCCATGTTCCACCGGAACGCCAGCGGGGCGCTGTCTCTTGCTTATGTCGCCGCAGGAAGACTTCTGGGTTATGTGGAAGAGCATATGAACGCTTGGGATTGTCTGGCCGGGCAATTGCTGGTCGCGGAGGCTGGTGGCACAATCGAAGATCAGGACGCAGAAGCAATGATCCGGGACGGAGGGCGCGTTATTGTGGGCACACCAGATGTCTTCGGTTCCTTGCTTGAGATCGCCGAGGACGCGTGGAGTTCTTGACCTCTAGGTAAATGCGACCCACCCGGACTGAGGTTTGAGTGTCAAAAGATCTGCCTGCCAGAAATGACCCTGTGAAGGCTGATCGTAACGGCGGTCAATTGAAAGGCCTGAAAGTGCGCACCATAATAGTGTTCCGACCGCCCCATGAGTGACTATGGCCAGGTCTTTGCCCCGGTGCATACTAACGATCTCGGTCACAGTCCAATGAATGCGCGCCTTCGCTTCGACCGCTGTTTCCCAACCGCGATAGCTGGTTTCCGGTCGGGCAAAAAACGCGTCAGCGGCGGCTTCGAACTCCTCCCTTGGTAGGAAACCGGTTGCACTGCGGTCGTTTTCGCCAAGGCCCGCGTGTTGTTTCGGGCGCAGGTTTCGAGCGGCGGCAAGGATCTCGCCCGTTTCGCGGGCCTTCTGCTCGTTGCTGGTCCAAATCCGGGTGACATTCGCCAGAGCGCCATTCAAGGCGAATGCTGTAGCACGATCACGGCCGACGGCGCTCAGACCCCAATCCGTGATCGGGATGCCCGGATCAATTGAAACCTCGGGATGTGTGATGATCAGAAGTTTCGGCATCTAATCGGGAAGTAGCACAGGCCCCTTATCGGCAAAACTCATCCTAACCTCAGCGCCCGGCTCAAGTGGTGCGTCGACGTCATCGTGAACAGCAAAGGCCTGACCGAAAGTGCCAGTCAGCGTGTATTCCATCCGGACGCCGACATATGTCGCCTTGGCCACGGTAGCGGGGATACCCTGATCAGAGCCGATCACCAGACGCGAGGGTCGGACGGCGATGGTGGCGCCACCCGGCGTCAAACCACGGCGCGGCAGCGTATGGCGATAGCCTTCGATTTCGATTGTGGCGGTGTCACCTTCCGTGCCAACGATCTGGCAATCAAGCAGGTTTGCCTCGCCTATGAAGTCTGCAACGAAACGGTCGTTCGGCGCATCATATAGCTCGCGCGGGGTGCCCATCTGAGCGATGGCCGCGTTGCGCATCACGACGATCTCATCCGAAACCGCCAGAGCCTCCTCCTGATCGTGCGTGACGTAGACGACAGTCAGGCCAAGGTCTTGCTGGATGGCCCGGATGTCCTCACGCACCTGACGACGAAGCTTGGCGTCGAGATTGGACAGCGGCTCATCAAACAGCAGCACCTGAGGCTCAAGAACCAGCGCCCGGGCGACGGCGACACGCTGTTGCTGACCGCCGGACAGTTCGGACGGAAGACGACTGTCGAACCCTTTGAGGCCAACAAGTTCCAGACCGTTCAAGGCGCGACTTCGGGCTTCGTCCTTCGCAAAGCCGGAAAACGTCAGACCGTACATCACGTTTTCCAACACACTCATGTGCGGAAAAAGCGCGTAGGATTGGAACACCATCGACACGTCGCGGTCGGTCGCAGGCAGTCTGGTCACGTCCCGGTCACCGATTAGAATCGTGCCCGAGCTTGCCATTTCCAACCCTGCGATCATGCGCAAGGTCGTGGTTTTCCCGCACCCGGAAGGACCCAGCAGCGTAACCAGCTTGCCGGTCTCGACATGCAGATTGATGTTGTCAACGGCGACCACATCCTTGCCGAACATTTTTGTAACGGATTCGAACCGAACCGGCGCGGCTTTGGACTGCAGGCTCATGTCATTCTCTCCTAAACACTAGTGCGCGACTGGGTCATTCGCCGTCCGATCTGAGTCCGCCCGACAATCAACTGCATAAGCGCAACTGCCGACAGCATCACGAAAATCAGTGTGGTCGAATAGGCGATTGCAAGGCCATAGTCGTTGTTTTCGACCCGCCCGATAATATAGCTGGTTGCCATGTCATATTCCGCGCTGACCAGAAAGATAACGGCAGAGATCGCCGTCATGGCGCGCACGAAACTGTAGACCAGCGCGGCCAGTATCGCAGGGCGCAGCAACGGCAGAATGATACGCCGGAACGTTTGCCACGAGTTTGCCCCAAGCGTCAGCGAGGATTCGTCCAGGCTACGGTCAAGCTGCGACATGCTGGCAATGCCCGCGCGAACGCCGACCGGCATGTTGCGGAAGATAAAGCTGACGATGAGTATGACGCCGGTGCCCGTGATTTCGATGGGCGGGACGTTAAACGCAAGGATGTAGCTGACACCGATCACCGTTCCGGGGATCGCGAATGACAGCATGGTTCCGAACTCAAAGGCGTTCTTGCCTGCAAAGTTCTGCCGTGTCAGCAGATATGCGGTCACCAATCCTACGGCTGCAGTCAGCGGCGCGGCAATGGCGGCGATTGTAATGGTGGTCCAGAAGCTGTCCCAAGCTGCACCGGTCCAGCGAATGCCTTCTTCTTCGAAACGCACAGAAAAGGCGGTCACATAGTGTTTGAGTGTCAACGAATTGTTGACGCCCCACAACTCGACCACGCTGCCGTATACGATCATTGCATAAACAATGACGGTGAACAGCGACCAGCCAAGCGCGACAACCAGCACAGGGACAGACAGGCCGGTCGGCATCAATGGGTGCACGCCTGCGTCACCTTTACCGGTCACAGTGGTATAGCTTTTCTTGCCCAGCCAGACCCGCTGCGCGTAGAAGGCTGACAAGGTGAAAAACAGAAGCACCATGGCCAGAACGGCGGCGCGACCCTGATCGTATTGAGCGCCGACGATTGCGAAGAAGATCTCGGTCGACAGAACGTCGAAGTTTCCGCCCAGCACCAGCGGGTTTCCGAAATCGGCCATGCTTTCGATGAAACCCAGAAGAAAGGCATTGGCAAGACCCGGGCGCATCAGGGGGAGGGAGACCGTCTTGAACGTCTGCCATCTGCTGGCGCGGAGCGTTTGGGCTGCTTCCTCCATCGAAGGAGAGACGCCTTCCACCACGCCGATCAGAACGAGAAAGGCAATGGGCGTGAACGCCAGCGTCTGCGCGATCAGAATGCCGGGCATTCCGTACAGCCACCGTGTTGGTTGCGTGCCCAACAGATCGGCAATGAAGCGGGTAACAGACCCGGACAGGCCAAACAGCAGGATGAGGGCAAGGCCGATCACAAAGGGCGGCGTGATGATCGGCAGAACGGTCAAGGCCCGCAATGCGCGCTTGTAGCGGAAGCCCGAGCGCGTCACGACCAAAGCGAAACACAGGCCCAGGATCGTAGTGACGAAGCCGACCAAGATGGCAAGGAACAGGGAATTCCAGGCTGCGCCGCACTTGGCCCCATAAAAACAATCCAATCCCCAAAGCCGGTCATCGAAGAACTTCGAAAAGAATACCGCAATTGAATAGGCGCCATCTTCGGTGACGAAGGCGGCAAACAACATCTTTGCGATAGGGAAAAAGACAAAGGCGGTGACGATGGTGATCACGCCTCCGATTGCGCTGACGACGAAGACATCACCGTTGATGGCGCCTCGTGCCGCGATGCCCTGGGTCAGCAGGAACAAAAAACTCGATGCGCATATCATCGCGCCATAGCCCATGCCGAACTGGCGGTCGCCGAGTTCACCAAAAAACGCTTCCATCCAATCGAAGTTGAAACCTCTGATGCCGATACTGAACCCCTGAGCAATCAGCCAGCCGAAGCCGAGTGCGCCGGACAGGATCAGAATGCGAGCATAAAGCGGGTCGGATTTGACGCGCCCCAGTGCAAGCAAAGGCAGCAAAAGGGCAATCACAAGCGGTGCAAGCCAGAGCTTCTCGCCTTGTCCGATCAGAAATGCTGCGGGTGCATAATCTTCGTCGATCGGGTAGCCGTCAAAAAGCCATTCGAACGACCACAGGCCGCCGTCAACCATGTACCAGGGTAACAGGCAGAATCCGACCCAACCGGCAATGATCCAAAAGATCAGGACCGGATGGGTCGTTTTTGTCGTCTTGTCAGTCATTTATTGTGGCAGAACTGAAACCTCTTCATCCCATTTCTGCAACAACCGCTTCCGTTCGTCTGACGAGCCATACTTTTTGAAATCATAGTCGATCAGCTTGATCTGGCTCATGTCAGGCGCGCTTTCCGAGGTTTCGGCGCTTTTGTTCGATGGAACCTGGAACGCGTTGACCTGAAGGGCAAGGTTCTGAGCTTCGGGCGACAGCGCCCAATCATAGAACTTCTTCGCCTCTTCCACGTTGCGGGCACCTTCGATGATCGACATCGAGCCAATTTCGTAACCGGTACCCTCGCAAGGCGCCACGACCTTGATCGGGAAACCTGAAACAGCCTGCTTCACGGCGTCATGCATAAAGACGATACCGATGGTGTTTTCACCGCGCCCCGCGGCCTTGATCGGGGCCGAGCCTGACTTGGTGTATTGGTTGATGTTCGAATGCAGGCCCTTCATGAACTCAAAGCCTTCATCCTCGCCGAAGATCTGTACCATCGAGGCCAGCGTCGTATAGGCCGTGCCCGATGAGTTTGGGTTCGCCATCTGAACGTGGCCCTTGTACTCGGGCTTCAGAAGGTCTTTCCAACAGGCAGGTTCGGGCAGGTTGTTTGCGGCGACAAGGTCTGCGTTGTAACCATAACCAAGCGCACCTGAATAGATACCGATCGTCCGGTTGCCGGCGCTTTCAGCCTGGGAAATCGCCCAGTCGTGCAGTTGGTCGCGCATTGGAGACACGTATTCCATTGTCAGGCCTTCTTCGGCGGCCTGAAGGTGCGGGTCGCCCGTGCCACCCCACCACACGTCGCCTTTAGGGTTCGAGCTTTCGGCGCGAATTTGCGCAAAGGTTTCACCCGACGATTTCCGGGTCATGTTCACATCGATGCCTGTCGCATCTTCGAAGCTGCGTGCCATGAGTTGACACCAATCTTCCTGGGCCGAGCAATAGAAGGTCAGCTTGTCTGCCTGCGCCGCCGACATGGAGGCAGCTAGGGCAATCAGCGACCCGACGGCCGTGGATGTCAATTTCTTCATTATACGTTCCTCCCTTTGAGAATAATTTGTCCGGGTTTCCCGGTTCTTTTAAGCTCTTCCTCATGCGGTGTTTCATAGACCCTGAACCGCCTATGCGAACTCAATGACAACTTGCGCTGGATTTCTGGTGGCGCCAGTTACCAGGGCGGTTTCGTGAGCGGGGTCAATCGGTGAATAATGTGTCTTGCTTCCAGATCTCCGTGCAGCCTTCTGAATTCTCACAATGAAATGTGCGTTGTGCAACAAAAAAGGTCTGCCCAGAAGAACTTGGCCCGGATCGGGCAAGGTCTGGTTTCGGTACAAGAGCGATCAATTGGATGGCTTCGGGCTGCATCCGGTCACGCAGATTGGTCAGTTGGGTGACAGGGTAACGATTTCGAAAGACATTTGGATCAGTTGTTCCAAGTCCTGTCGCTTCATTCGAAAAGGTGGCGCGATGGTTATTGGCCTCGACCAGCGCGCCCGTTGTTACAAGGAACGGGTAATGTGGAAGTCTTGAAGTAGCTGGAAACTGAGCCAGCGTATCAGCCACGTCGGAGGCGAGATTTCAGATCTGTGGGAGCGCATGAGGCGGACCGCGCGAATGAGCCTGATGCCCCTGTCCTGCGGTTGGCAGATTAACCAACGTCACACTGAGTGGGGCGGGCCGCTAAGGCCGGCCCCCGATTGAGCATCTGTCGATCACCAGTGGCCGGTGCTTTCCATGCTTGCCCAGGGTTCGGCCGGCTCAAGGGCATTGCCGTTTTGCAGCAATTCAACCGAGATGTTGTCAGGCGAGCGGACAAATGCCATGCGTCCGTCGCGGGGCGGGCGGTTGATGATTACTCCGTTGTCCTGCAGGTGCTGGCACGTCTCATAGATGTTGTCGACGCCGTAGGCCAGATGCCCGAAATGGCGGCTGTCGCTGGGCAGTGCATCATCGCCATCCCAATTATACGTCAGCTCAATCGGTGCATCTTCCTGACCCGGAGGTGCTAGGAATATCAGGGTAAAACGCCCTGCTTCGCTTTCATAACGTCGCGTTTCCTTCAGTCCCAGCAGCTCGTAGAAAGCCAGTGATTTTTCCAGATCTTTCACGCGGACCATGGTGTGAAGATAAGTCAGCCCCATCGTGCCATCCTTTTTTGTGCAGGTGATGCGCTGCAGCTTAGCGCGCCAAGGCAAGGTGTCGAGGGGCAGAGGGCAAACAATTGTGCGTTTGGGCAATTGGGCGCACATATCGCGGTTCCTGTGCCTGATCTACCGATATATAGTGGGCGGCGACTCATTGCTGGAAAGGACCATTTCATGCCGCTGTCTTCTGACCAACTGGCCGAGATCGAAGCGCAACGCGCGCAATCGCATCCCACACGCCGCGTCGTCGCAGCGGGAATGGAGGAGCATCTGTATACGGCCCATCAGGTGCTGGATCATGGATTTGTCCGCGTCATCGACTATATGGGCGATGATGCCGCGATTTGTCAGGCCGCGCGTGTGTCTTATGGCAAAGGCACCAAGTCGGTGCAGAATGACGAGGGGCTGATCCGCTACCTGATGCGGCACTGGCATTCGACCCCGTTCGAGATGTGCGAGATCAAGTTGCACGTCAAACTTCCGGTCTTTGTGGCCCGCCAGTGGATTCGTCATCGTACGGCGAATGTGAACGAATACTCGGCGCGGTACTCCATTCTGGATCGCGAGTTCTATATCCCGGCCCCCGACCATGTGGCGGCCCAGTCCGAGGTGAACAACCAGGGGCGGGGCTCAGCCTTGGAGGGCGAAGAAGCGGCGCGTGTATTGGAAATTCTCAAAGCCGACAGCACGCGGTGCTATGACAATTACGAAGCCATGATCAGCCAGGAAGGGCAGCAGGGGCTGGCGCGTGAACTTGCGCGGATGAACCTACCTGCCAATGTTTACACGCAATGGTATTGGAAGGTGGATCTACACAACCTATTCCACTTCCTGCGGCTGCGCGCTGACCCGCATGCCCAGTACGAGATCCGGGTTTACGCCGACACAATGTGCAAAATCGTGGCGGACTGGGTGCCGTTTGCCTACAGGGCCTTCGAAGACTACCGCCTGGGTGCCGTGAACCTGTCGGCGCAGATGGTCGGCAGCTTGCGCAGAATGCTGGCGGGTGAGACCGTTACACAGGAAAACTCTGGCATGACAGCGCGTGAATGGCGCGAGTTCGAGGACGTCATCCGGCAGGGATGATGCAGGTCTCCGAACCGTCGGTTGTCGTTAAATCGTGCCATGCGGTTGTGACGCTGGCCGCATGTTATGTGCAGTATGCTTTGTTGAGATTTGCCTGTTATGGGCCAGACCCGCACCTGCAAAATCCCCGATCGCCGAGGTGATTTGCTAGCCTACAACAAAAATGGACTCGAAACCCGAGCGTCAGTGCGGTGCAAGCCGTGCAGCCTCTGGGGTGCAGGCGCCCGAGTTGATCATGGAAGTCTGGGTCAGCAAATCGGGTGACTGAACCATGGTTGTTACCCATTCCAGCGGCACGTCCTGTATCGTTGCGATGGGACAAAACGGGCACACTCATGCCGGAGCGAAATCGGCGCGAGGGTAAGGATTGGGACCTTTTGAAACGGCCGGCGGCCTGAAATTGGCCGCCGACCTTATTGATCTTCCCACACTTGGCGGGGGGTTAAAGAGGCTTCAAATCAGCTGCCATCTGGCGGCCGTCACGTCCGTCTTGTAACTCGTACGAGACCTTCTGATTGTCAGCAAGCCCGGTCAGACCGGATCGTTCTACGGCCGAGATGTGAACAAAAACGTCCTTGCCGCCCTCATCGGGAGCAATAAATCCATAGCCTTTGGTCGTATTGAACCATTTCACGGTGCCAGTTGGCATTTCCCGTGTCTCCTTCTACTTTCACGTTGTCCCACAAATTGGTGGGGGCAGTGGTTGACGTAACCGCAACACATCACTGTTTCGCCCAAACGATACGGCCCGAATTGCGTGTTTCGTCTTTTTCAACATTGCACGGTGAAGTAAAAAATCAAGAATTACCGAAGAAAACCGGTGATTTTGCCTAAATCCCAAGCAGAAACAGGAACAGAAGTAAGATGCGCCTTTATGGTTTGAAGACTTGCGATACGTGCCGTAAGGCGTTGAAATCAATGCCAGATACAGAGTTTGTGGATGTCCGGACCCAGGGTGTCCCGGCCTCGGTGCTGTCTCAGGCACTGGAGCAATTCGGCGAAGCCTTGCTGAACACCCGTTCGACAACGTGGCGTGGATTGGACCAAGAACAGCGGTCGCGTCCAGCGCAAGAGCTTCTCGCCGATTACCCGACGTTGATGAAACGCCCGTTGATCGAATCCGGGGGAGCTTTGTTGCTGGGCTGGACGCCGGAAACACGTACGGCACTTGGAGTTGCGTGATCGGATGACTATCTGCTCAAGCGCAGACAGCAGGGAAGACTATGCGTAACGCTGCAATGATCTTGGGTGTTATCTCCGGGCTGATCGGAATGGTGGTGGGCTTTTTCGGCTAAGGTTATGTCGAACTGGTCAACCGGTTTGGCGAGATCGAAGGCGTTGCCGAGCAGGTCGAAAACGCCACTTTGGTGCAGACCACTTCGATCCTTGCGCCGTTGCTCGCCATAGCGGGCGGAGCCATGGCCCATGCCCGTGCCTTGATTGCCGGCGTCTTGCTGCTGCTGTCGGCCGTCGGGATGTACTATGCCTTTGGTTTCAATGCGTTTACGATGTTCCCGGTCGCTTTTGCAGCAGTTGCCGGCCTGCTTGGGCTGGCTGCGGGAAAACCGGACCAGCCCAAGGCTCATTTCTAGTTCACTTCAGTCGCAATAGCCGGTCCAGCGATATTGGACCTGCGCCGTTGATGGCAATGACCAGAAACATGAAGGTCCACATCACACGCTGATCCATCAGCGAGATGGCGTTGTCGAACAGGCTGCCCAGCGGAACGTTATGGCCTGTCACGTCGGTCAGGGTTTGCACCCAGACAAACCCGATCATGCCAAGTGCAGCCAGGCGTGTGAACAGCCCGACCAGCAACAATGCCGGCAGAACGAACTCGGCGACGGTTCCAAAGAAGATCACGATACGCTGGAAAAAGGTCATCTGGCTGACATCATACAGAACGGCTTCGGCCGCCTTGGGGAAAATCTGGCCAAAGGCACCTGCGGATGGTGAAAAGATCGAACCATCGATCTTCAGCATCGCCGAGTTCCAGTAATAAACCAGAAGGACGGCGACAAACACCAGTCGTGCCAGCGTCGGTGTCAGCCAATTGGATGCCAGGTCCACCTTTTCCATCGTGTTGTTGTAGGTTGAGATCAGAGCAGTCATGTCTCCAGCCTTTCAATAGTCACAGAGGTTATTGCGCCGCCCTGCAATAGGATGGCCAGTGTGGTTCCAAGATCGAACTCGGGGCAGGTTTCAGCCGTTTTTTCATACGCTTCACCGATTGTGTCGCCTGTTTGCAGATGGCTGATCCACTTGGCGCCGCCCACGGGCAAAAGATGCGGAATCGGGTCATATTCGGGACGCGTAATCAGAACGTCTTGCGCGCCGGGCTCGGGTTTTGGGGCATTGTCTTCAGTATTGAATCGCCAGATCGCGTGTACCGGCCAGTCCGATTGCATGACCTGCATCGCAGGAGCAAAGCTCAGCCGCGATCGCATAATGTCTTCGGGTGACAAATTCAGGGCGTCGGCTGGCGCAGGTGTGCAGTCGGCGGCGTGGTATGATCGGCGCAGAGCCAGTTCCAGGCGCGCCATGTCCGGCAGATATCCCAGATGCGCAAGTTGCGGCAGATCAGCCAGAAAACCGGGGAACGCTTCGCCATAGAACATCATCAACGGGGAAGACGGGGGGTGCTGTCTCAAGAACATCCCGGCAAGACCGTCCATGTTCTGCGCGCCCAGCAACTTGGCGATGACGGGAAAAGCCTGATGTAACGCTTCGGTCAACGAGACGGCGACATTATTGCGATAGACGCTGAACCTGCGCCCGGCGGGCTGGTCCGCCGCGTCAAGTAACCCGTCGGGAACCGAAACAGACGCATCCAGCAACGCGGAATGGAAGACCGACTGAGAAACGCTCATGCTGGAACCCGGTCCAGCGCTGACTGCGCGCGTTCGGCTTCGGCGCGCAAAACGGGCCATTCGGGGACGTCGGTATCCCATTCTATCAGAACGGGTTTCGGGCCCGAACGCTCCAGAACATAATCCAGCAGTGCCCAGACCGGATCGACCACTTCACGCCCATGGCTGTCGATCAACAGCGGGTGCCCGTGGTCGTCTTCATCCTCATCATGTCCGCCTAGATGGATCTCACCGACCTTGTTTAGCGGGTAGGCATCGATATAGCCTTGAGGCGAGAAATCCAGGTTTGTGGCTGAAACAAATACGTTGTTCACATCCAGCAACAGGCCACAGCCGGTGCGACGTGCGATTTCGCGCAGGAAATCGGGTTCGGACCAGGTGCTTTCTTCGAATGCCAGGTAGCTGGACGGGTTCTCAAGCAGCATCTGGCGGCCAACGGTTTCCTGCACCTGATCGATGTGGTCGCAGACGCGATCCAGCGTCGCATCGGTATAGGGCAGGGGCAGCAGGTCGTTCAGAAAGTGACTGTCATGGGTGGACCAGGCCAGATGTTCGGAAAAGCTGGCGGGGTTCAGCCAGCCGATCAGATGTTTAAGGCGGGCCAGATGATCCGGGTCCAGCGGCGTTTCGCCACCGATGGATAGGCCAACGCCATGAACGGAAATGGGAAATTGTTCGGACAGGTGACGCAACTGCGCCAGCGGGCGACCGCCGTCGCCCATATAATTCTCGGCATGGATTTCCAGCCACGCCACCGGTTTCGCGTGTTCAAGGATTTGCGCAAAATGTTGCGGTTTGTAGCCAACACCGGGTGCCGCAGGCAACCGGTTTGATCTGAGTGCATCATCCAGCATGAGCATTTTTCCTGATCACGACGAAAAGGGCGGGCGACATTGCCCGCCCCGGTAATCTCGTGTGGCTGGCCTTATGCCGGCAGATCACGCTCGAGCGGTTCCAGCGAACCTTTGCGGGCCGCGCCATCAGCGGCTTTGGGCAGCTCGATGTCGGCGCAGGTGCCTGCGTCAACCAAGGTCCATGCGTTACCCTGATAATCTACGGTCGAGGTGCCCGCGCAGGTGGTGCCGGGTCCTGCGGCGCAGTCATTCTGACCGGCCAGGGAAACGCCATAGCACTTCTCTTTCGCTTGCGCTGTTGCGGTGGTTGCGGCACCAGAAACAGCGGCTGCGACTGCGCTTGCGATGACAATGGTTTTTGCGGTGTTCGACATCTCGTTAATCCTTTTAGTGACTGCGTATGTCTGTGTTCGACAATGACAAAGGTAGTGGCTTGAAGCTCATAGTTGAATTCACGAGCCCGTGTCTCACAACCCCGTCAAAGAGCGTCATGCCCTCTTGCAGGTTAACAAATTGTTTTTGAAATGAAAATTAGATTTTGTTTCAATCCGGCCCCGGATGTGGGGCCGGATTCAGGGCGAATTGCCGCCGAATGTTACAGCAGGTCGGGCGCGGTTGCGGCCTGAGCCAGCTCTTTTGTTACAGCATCAAGTGACTGTACCTGCGTTTGTTTTTCACCCAGGCGCCGGACGCTGACAGTACGCTCATCAACTTCCCGGTGTCCGACGGCCAAAATGACCGGCACCTTGCCGACCGAATGCTCGCGGACCTTGTAGTTGATCTTTTCGTTGCGGATGTCGGCTTCAGCGCGGACACCGGCGGCTTTCAGCGTTTCGACAACTTCCAGGACATAATCGTCCGCATCGGAAGTGATCGAGGCCACGACGACCTGACGTGGTGCCAGCCAGAACGGCAGCTTGCCCGCATGTTCCTCAATCAGGATGCCGATGAAACGTTCGAACGATCCGAGGCAGGCACGGTGCAGCATGACCGGCGTGTGCCGTTCACCGTCCGCCGCAACATAGGTCGCGCCCAGACGTTCCGGGATGATGAAGTCCACCTGCAGGGTGCCGCACTGCCAGTCGCGTCCGATGGCGTCTGTCAGAACGAACTCCAGCTTCGGTCCATAGAACGCGCCTTCGCCCGGGTTCAGGTCATAGGCACAGCCCGCAGCATCGCAGGCGGCTTTCAGCAACTCGTCGGCCTTGTCCCATTGTTCATCCGTGCCCGCACGCACCTCGGGGCGATCCGAGAACTTGACCTTGAAGTTCTCGAACCCGAGATCCCTGTAGACATTCGACAGGAAGTCGAGGAACCGCTTGGTCTCGTCCGCGATCATCTCTTCGGTGCAGAAGATATGCGCGTCATCCTGGGTGAAGCCGCGTACCCGCATGATGCCATGCAGCGCGCCCGACGGTTCGTACCGGTTGCACGATCCGAATTCGGCCATGCGCAGTGGCAGGTCGCGATAGGATTTCAGTCCCTGTTTGAAGATCTCCACGTGGCAGGGGCAGTTCATCGGCTTGAGCGCGTTGATCGCCTTGTCGCGCGCGTGCTCCTCGTCCACTTCGACGATGAACATGTTTTCCTGATATTTGTCCCAGTGGCCGGAGGCTTCCCAAAGCTTGCGGTCCACAACCTGCGGCGTGTTCACCTCGACATAGCCGCCGCGTTTCTGCTGGCGGCGCATGTAGTCCTGCAACTGGGTATAGATGGTCCAGCCATTCGGGTGCCAGAAGATCTGGCCCGGTGCTTCGGGTTGCAGATGGAAAAGGTCCATCTCCTTGCCCAGCTTGCGGTGGTCCCGCTTGGCGGCTTCTTCCAGCATATGCAGGTGGGCCTTGAGCTTTTCCTTGCCGGTGAAGGCCACGCCATAAATGCGCTGCAACATCGCGCGGCTGCTGTCGCCGCGCCAATAGGCGCCCGCAATGGACATCAGCTTGAACGCGTCACCCGGCACCTGCCCGGTGTGTTGCAGATGCGGACCACGGCACAGGTCCTGCCAGTCGCCGTGCCAGTACATGCGCAGCGGTTCGTCGCCCGGAATGGCGTCGATCAGTTCGACCTTATAGGGCTCGTCATTGGCGGTGTAGAAATCGATCGCACGTTGGCGATCCCAGACCTCGGTGGTCACGGGGTCGCGCTTGTTGATGATTTCCTTCATCTTTTTCTCGATCAGGCCAAGGTCTTCGGGCGTGAACGGCTCGGTCCTGTCAAAGTCATAGTACCAGCCGTTTTCAATGACAGGGCCGATGGTGACCTTGGTGTCGGGCCAGATTTCCTGCACGGCGCGGGCCATGATATGCGCCAGATCGTGACGGGTCAGTTCATTGGCCTGAACCTCGTCCTTCATGGTGTGGATGGCGATGTCGGCATCCGCTTCGATGGGCCATTGCAGGTCCCAGTGCTGGCCGTTCACAGTGGCCGAGATGGCCTTTTTTGCCAGTGAGGTTGAGATATCTGCAGCCACCTGCGCGGGCGTTACGCCTGCGTCATAAGAACGTGCATTGCCATCGGGGAAGGTGAGTGAGACGGATTGGGAATCCAGGGCCATGATCTGGCTCTCCTCGTCGGTTTGGCGCCCACTGAACGCCCGGTTGCGGGTTATGTGTGTGTGCGGATGCTTTGGCAGGTGCAAAGCAGAGTGTCAAGCGCTGCGCAGGCGAGGGGCCAGCCCCTCGCGCTCCCCGGAGTATTTTCAAAAAGATGAAATGGTCAGGGAATTGCACTTGGGCGAGCGGCGTGCATGATGCTGACAAGGAAGCGAGGGTTTCATGGCAGCGACGGAATTTCTTGAAACGGCGCAAGGTCGCCTACTGGCCTATCACAAGAGCGAGGGGGCGGGGCCGACCGTAGTTTTTCTGGGCGGGCTCAAGTCGGATATGGAGGGCACCAAGGCCGTTCATCTGGAGGCATGGGCGCGTGCGCGGGGGTGGTCCTTTCTTCGGTTCGACTATTCCGGGCATGGGGAAAGCTCCGGCTCGTTCGAGGAGGGATGCATTGGCGACTGGCATCAGGATACCGTGGCCGCGGTTTCCGCATTGACGGTTGGACCGTTGATTGTTGTCGGATCTTCAATGGGGGGCTGGCAGGCCCTGCTGCTGGCGCGTGAATTGCCTGACCGGATTGCCGGGATGGTCACGATCGCAGCCGCGCCGGATTTCACCGAGGACGGGTACTGGGCCTCATTCTCTGCCGAACAGAAAGCGGCGCTCGAGACGGTTGGGCACGTGGAACTGCCGTCGGACTACATGGAGCCATATGTCATCACCAAGCGGATGATCGTGGATGGACGGGAACATCTGGTTTTGCGCGATCCGTTGCGTTTGCCTTTTCCGGTCCGTTTTTTGCAGGGAACGGCAGACACCGCCGTATCGACCGAAACCGCCGTGCGTCTGCTGGAACGTGCGGAAAGTCCGGACATGCGTCTGTTGTTGGTCAAGGACGCCGATCACAGGTTCTCGGATGATCGTTGTCTGGGGTTGATTGAAGACGCGGTGCTGGATGTGATGGGGGATCGCTGATGCGGCGTTTTGGCTGGTTTCTGGGACGTTTTCTGATTGTGGTGCTTTTGGCCGGCGGGGTGATCTATTGGTTCGGTCCCCGCGAAGAGGTCAATCTGCACCCAGACTTTGATGCGAGGAAATTCGGCGAAGGCGTGCAGGTCTATTTCGAAAGCACTGAGTCTGCGTTTGACGACATCGTGCCGGGTGTTGAAAAGAGGGTGATCTGGCAGGACGGATATAAGGAGCAGCGAACGCCTGTTTCCGTGCTTTACGTTCACGGGTTTTCGGCATCGTCCGAAGAAATTCGCCCGGTGCCGGATATGGTGGCCGATGCGCTGGGGGCCAATCTGGTCTACACGCGTCTGCAAGGTCACGGGCGGAGCGGCGACGCCATGGCCGAAGGTACGGCTTCGGGATGGATGCAGGACTACGCCGAAGGTTTGGCGGCGGCGCGGGCGGTGGGCGACCGGGTGGTGGTGATCTCGACCTCGACCGGTGGCACCTTGGCCGCGGCGGCCGCATTGGATGAGGATCTGAGCCGCGATGTAGTGGGTCTGGTCTTTGTCTCACCTAATTTCGGTGTGAACACGGCGGCGGCTTGGCTTCCCGGCCTGCCTTGGGCACGGCATTGGTTGCCGCTGATCATGGGGCAGGACAGGGATGTGTCAGGGCCGAACCCGGAAAAGAACAAATACTGGTCGACAGTCTACCCGTGGGAGGCGGTGGTGCCGCTGACCGTGCTGGTCGAGGCCGTCAATGAATTGGACTTCGCAGAAGCAAAAACTCCTGCTCTGTTTTGCTTTTCAGATGACGATAAGGTGGTGCGGCCTGACCGAACACATAGGGTTGCAGAAGCCTGGGGCGCGCCCGCGACATTACATCTTGTGACGATGGGGCCAGGGGACGATCCGTCTTCGCACGTGATTGCCGGACGTCTGATGTCACCCGGGCAGACCGATGCAACCGTCGCAGGCATACTGGATTGGCTAAAGGAACTGGGTGTGGAATGATGCCGGGAGAAGCACCAAGTCGGCACAGGCGAGATGCCTCGGGCGGAGGTTGAGAATGCGCAAGCCGGGCAGCATGTGGAGCCTTGAGACCCTGGGCCGAGTGCGCCTGTCCCGGCATTTTTTCATGCGTGATTTCCTGTATTCCGAAATCGGTAATTTCCACGAAAAGCAGAACCTGCCGGACAACCCGGACCTGGCCATCGAGACTGGCCGGGCATTTTGCCAAACGCTGTTGGACCCGCTGGAAGAAACCTTTGGCCGCGTGGCCGTTCGGTCAGGATACCGGTCACCGTCTCTGAACAGTTTCGGGAACGAAAACCGGCTGAATTGCGCGCGGAACGACCATCCGTTGGAGTGCCACATCTGGGATCGTGGAACCGGGGATGCCAGAATAGCCGGGGCGTCCATCGTCATTCCATGGTTTGCGGATCAATATGACGCAGGGCGGGACTGGCGCGATCTGGCCTGGTGGATGCATGATCATCTGGATTATTCGGAGATCTGGTTTTTTCCGAAACTGTGCGCCTTTAACCTGGTTTGGCGACCAAAGCCGCAAAGGCGGATCGACAGTTACATCGCGCCACGCGGATGTCTGTTGCGGCCCGGTGCAGAGCCAGAAGAAGATGCCGAAACACGACGCGGGCGTTACAGTGATTTCCCCGGGTTCCGGGCCATCCGATACCCCTGAATAACAGCTTGTCGGCCACTTGCAAAACTTCCATCCTGAAAGAAACGGAGACGCCGGGATTGGCGGAAGGGCGGAGGCCCCGCGTGATCGAGCCGCTGGTATTCTTGCCTGGATTGATGTGCGACGCTCGGCTGTTTCAGTCGCAAATAACTGTCCTGTCGCAAGAGCGTGCGGTGACCGTGGCCCCGATCTCGACCGGTGAGCGGATTGAGGAGATAGCCTCTTCGCTTCTGGATGTGTTGCCTCGGTGTTTTGCGCTGGCAGGGTTCAGCATGGGCGGTGTCGTTGCACTTGAGGTTGTACGCCGCGCGCCTGAGCGAGTTTCGCGCCTGTGTCTGATGTCGACCGATGCGCAGGCAGTCACCCCGCAATTTGCCGCAGCGCGCGAGGATCTGATAGTGGGTGCGCAGGCCGGGCGACTTGAAGACATCATGCGCGATGTTATCGGTTCGGATGCGCTGGCCCCGGGGCCCAACCGCATCCCGATTCTGAATGAACTTCTGACGATGGCGGTAGAATTGGGTCCTGACCTGTTTGTGCGCCAGATGCGCGCCCTTCAGCGCCGTCCGGATCAGCAGGGTGCATTGCGGCGGATCAATGTCCCGACGCTGATCCTGTGTGGGGTGCATGATACGCTGACACCGGTGCGAAAACATGCCTTTATGACCGAGCTCATTCCGAATGCCGAGTTGCAGGTGATTGACGACGCCGGGCATGTGCCAATGCTGGAATCGCCGCAGGCCGTGACGGATGCACTGCAGCGCTGGCTTTCCCGTCCGGCGCGGCTCAGTCACGAATAACGCTGTTTGGAAAAAGGCGGCCTGCCTGAGGTTAGGGATCAGGCCACTTTATTCTTGTTTGCGGCCGTGCGTTGGGGTTTGCGGCTGTTGGCGTTCATGAAGTCGATCACCAGGGGCCGGATATTGTCGCGCCAGCTGCGCCCGGCAAAGATGCCGTAATGACCGGCCCCGGGCTCGACATGGCTGGCCTTCTTGCCGTCCGGCAGACCGGTGCACAGGTCCAGTGCCGCAATGCACTGGCCGGGGGCCGAGATGTCGTCATTGGCCCCTTCAACGGATTTGACCGCGACATCTGTGATTTTCCCGATATCCACCTTGTGGCCGGCCACAATGAACTCATTTCGGGCAATTTCGCGGTTTTTGAAAACACGTTCCACAGTGGACAGGTAGAATTCGGCCGTCATGTCCATGACTGCGAGGTATTCATCATAGAACCGGTTATGGGCGTCGTGGTCTGAGGCTTCGTTGCGCATAACTCGCTGAATCTGATCCGAAAACGCCTTGGAGTGACGGTCCGCGTTCATCGACATGAACGACGCCAGTTGCAACAGGCCGGGATAGACCATGCGGCCGACGCCCTTGTATTTGAAACCGACGCGCTGGATCATTGTCTCTTCCAGCTGGCCCATTGTCACTCTGCGCCCGAAATCGGTAACTTCGGTCGGGGTGGCATCCGGATCGACCGGGCCGCCGATCAGCGTCAGTGTGCTGGGCTGCGCCTTCGGATCATGTTCCGCCAGATAGGCTGTTGCGGCCAGTGTCAGCGGCGCGGGCTGACACACGGCAACAACATGTGTGTCCGGACCCAGTTCCTTCATGAAATCGACAAGGTAGAGCGTGTAATCCTCGACATCGAACTTGCCTTCGGACACTGGGATGTCACGCGCGTTATGCCAATCGGTAATGTAGACTTCGCAATTTACAAGCAGGCTCTTGACGGTCGAGCGCAACAGAGTGGCGTAGTGCCCGGACATCGGCGCCACCAGCAGAACCTTGCGCGGCTGTTCTTCGCGACCGTTGACCCGAAAATGGATCAGATCGCCAAAAGGGCGTTCGACAACGGTTGTGATGTCGACAAGGTGGTCCTTGCCATCTTCGCAGGTGAAGGTCCGAATACCCCAGTCCGGCTTGACGACCATGCGCTGAAACGTCCGTTCGGTAACCTCTCCCCAGGCAGCCATCATGCTGAACGCAGGGCTCGGCGCCATTGCGAAAAGCGGATAAGAGGCCATGGCGCTGGCGGTTGCGCCCAACCATTGGTTGGTATTGCGCATGGTTTCCATCAGGTCATACGTCATCATATAGCGCATGTATTCGGGCCTCCTGAGTATTATCCTGAGATTTCGGACCATTCGCCGCTTTGCGCTACGCGTTCACGACGTTATTCTGCATAGCAGCGACGTTAGGGGGGAATCCTTATAATGACAACTACCGAAGACAATACGCCGGACCTGTCGGACGAACATATTGAACGTCTTAAGGAAAATTTGTCCAAAGTCGAAGACCTCTCGAAACGGCTTGTTGAAGTGATGGCTGGAAAAAAGTCGCACACCCCCGCCCTGGATGGTCCGAATCAAGAGCTTTTTGCAAAAGCAGCAACGGCCTATTGGGCCGAAGCGATGCAGAACCCGGCCAAGCTGCTTGAGCATCAGATCGAGTTCTGGGGCAAGTCGGTTCTGAACTTTGCCGAAGCACAGCAGGTATTGTCAAAAGGTGAGCCTGATACCGAAGACAAACTGCCCGAAGACCGGCGGTTTTCTAACCCGATGTGGGAAAACAACCCCTATTTCCGCTTTATCCGTCAACAGTATCAGACCAATGCCGAAGCGATCGCGCAAGCCGTAGCCTCAGTTGAAGACCTTGAAGACAAGGACAAGCGCAGACTGGCCTACTTCTCTCGTCAGATCATCGACATGATGGCCCCGACCAACTTTCTGGCCACCAACCCGGACGCACTCGAGAAAGCCATCGAAACCGACGGACAGTCGCTGATCCAGGGGTTGGAGAACCTGGTTGCGGATCTTGAGGCCAACGACGGCGAACTTGTGGTTCGGCTGGCGGATGAGAGCGCGTTTGAGATCGGTGGAAACATCGCCACCACGCCCGGCGATGTGGTGTTTCGCAACCGCATGATGGAGCTGATCCAGTACAAGCCATCGACCGAAACAGTCCATGAAACGCCCATTGTCCTGTTCCCGCCCTGGATCAACAAGTTTTATATCCTTGACCTGAAAGCGCAGAACAGCCTGATCAAGTGGGTGACAGAGCAGGGCTATACCCTGTTTGTCGTCAGTTGGGTCAACGCGGACAGTTCGCATGCCGATATCGGACTTGAGGACTATATCGAAGAAGGATTTCTGGCCGCGATCGAAGAGGCCAAGAATATCTGCAAGGTCAAACAGGTCAATGCCGTGGGCTATTGCATTGCCGGCACCACGCTTAGCCTGACGCTTTCGCTGTTGAAGAAACGTGGTGATAAATCGGTCAAATCGGCCACGTTCTTTACAACGCTGACCGATTTCGGAGAGCAGGGCGAGTTCACGCCTTTCCTGCAGAACGATTTTGTGGACGGGATCGAGGATCAGGTGTCAAAGGATGGCATCCTAAAGGCCTGGATTATCGGACGCACAATGTCCTTCCTGCGGTCGCGGGATCTGATCTACACACCTGCAATCCGCAGCTACATGATGGGTGAAACACCGCCGGCATTCGATTTGCTGTATTGGAACGGAGACGGCGCAAACCTGCCGGGCCGAATGGCAATCCAATACCTGCGCGGGCTTTGTCAGAACAATGAGTTTGTTACTGATGGGTTCAAACTGCTGGGCGAAAATCTGCATATCAGCGACGTGGATGTCCCGTTGATGGCCATCACGTGCGAGACCGACCACATAGCAGCCTGGAAGGATTGTTATCGCGGTGTTCAGCAGATGGGGTCGCGCTCGAAAGCCTTTGTTGTTTCGGAATCCGGTCATATTGCCGGAATTGTGAACCCGCCCAGCAAGAAGAAATACGGGCACTATACGAACCCGGACCTGAAGACGGACGCGGACACCTGGTTGAAAGAAGCGGATTTTCACGAAGGATCCTGGTGGCCGATGTGGGAAGCCTGGCTAAAAAAGCGGTCTGGCAAACAGATACCGGCCCGCGAAACGGGCGATTCGAAACATCCGAGCCTGTGTCCGGCCCCAGGGACCTATGTTCTGGTCAAGGCAAATCGCTGATTTCATTCTGAAACTAAATTTTTTCTGCATCGCAGCAAAAAGAACTTGAAATGCTGCGATGCAGAAAGCATATTGTCCTCAAGCTGACGAACGCCGGGGTGGGCCCGGTCCAGCAAAGAGGATTAAGACAATGGCAAAGACTCAGGATTTTACCGCCGTCATGAAAGACATGATGGGTGCATTCCCGGTTGACACAACCGCACTGGAAGACGCGTTCAAATCGACCGCTTCGCTGAACGAAAAGCTGTCGGGCGTTGCTCTGGAAGCTGCTGAAAAATCGGCAGAAATCTCCAGCAAATGGACCAAAGACACTCTGGCCAAACTGACCGAGATGTCGAAAGCAAAGGCAGAGCCTGCCGACTACGCAAAAGCCGCAACCGATTTCGCCAGCGCTTCGGCTGAAGTTGCTGCTGAAAACATGGCTGCTTTCGCTGAAATCGCCAAGAAACTGCAGAGCGAAACCGTCGAACTGCTGATGGCTGCCGGCAAAGAAGCTGCTGAAGAAGCAAGCTCGGCTGTCAAGAAAGCCACCAACGACGTGACTGCTGCGGCCAAAAAGGCAACCGCTGCCAAGTAAGAACGTCCGCGAGGCGCACCCTCTCCTCCCATTTGGTGCCATCGCGCTGGGCAGGTCGATTGACCTGCCCTTTCTTTTTGTGCTGCACTCGCATAACCTGTGCTGCAACGCATCATCCTTGGGGAGGGTAAAGGGTGTCGGACCAAGAAAAACCGTTATTGATCAAGCGCTATGCCAGTCGCCGGCTGTATAACACCGAGACCAGCGACTACGTCACACTTGAAGATATCGCCGGATTTATCCGGGATGGCCGCGAAGTTCAGATAATCGACCTGAAATCCGGGGACGACCTGACGCGGCAATACCTGCTGCAAATCATCGCCGAACATGAAAGCCGGGGTGAAAACGTCCTGCCGGTAAACGTGCTGAACGATCTTGTGCGCAGCTACATGGTGCCCGGTGGGGGCATGATGCCGCAATTTCTGCAAAGCTCGTTCGAAATGCTGCGCGAAAGCCAAAGCAAGATGATGGAAAACATGAACGCCATGAACCCCATGAGCAACATGCCGGGGTTTGAGGCGATGCAGGCGCAGCAGCAGGCTTTCCTGAAGGCGATGACCAGCGGATTGTCGGGCGGGTGGTCGGCGCCGACCCAGGACGACGAGGCGAAGGAAGAGCCTAAAGAAGACCTGGATGAGATCAAAAAGCAGCTGGCTGAGCTGCAGAAAAAACTATCCAAACTGAACTGAGGGTGAAGAACCGAAGCTAACAAGGCCCGCCAGAGGCGGGCCTTTTGGTTTTTCAGGTTCCAAAGGCCATCGCCGGCGCTGTCACGTCACCGACCGAAGCCAGCAGGATATCCGCGATCACATCCAGTTCTTCACGGGTCAGGCGCACGGGCAGTCGAACATCGCAAGCTTTCATCAGCATTGCCCGGGTTTCCGGCAGGTCGAACGTTTCCGGCAAGAACTGCCAGTTCCAGAACGCGCGCGCGTTGTCCTCGCTCAGGCCAAAAACCTGCACTTTCACACCGCGAGACTCTGCTGCGGTTGCAAAGGCGCGGATCTCGTCCTCGTTCATGCCGACAAGGTTGAACTGAATTGAATCCGGTGCACGCTTTTCAGGATCTAGCGGGGCGGGCACGGAAATTTTGGGTGACGCGTTCAGACGATCCGCCACGTAGTCGTGATTTTCCAGACCGTCCCGGACACGACGGGCCAGTTCCGGAATTTGCGGGCGGATAACGGCGGCGCTGAGGTTGCTCATGCGCAGGTTGTATAGCGGCAACCGGTTCTGCCAGCGCGCAAAGGCCAGGTCCAACTCGGGCGAGTTATCGCCATGCGGGGTTTTATGCTTTTTCCAGTTATGCTCATAGGCACCCGACATGATAACGGCCTGCGCCACCAGATCGGCATCATCGGTGATCAGAATACCGCCTTCGCCCGCGTTGATCATCTTGTAGGACTGGAACGAGAAACAGCCCATCTTGCCGATCGTTCCGATGTTGCGGCCGTGCCAGGTGGTGCCAAGCGAGTGGGCCGCATCCTCGATTACGGGAATGTCGCGGGCATCGCACAGCTCCATAATGGCATCCATATCCGAGGTATGGCCGCGCATGTGGCTGATGATGACTGCCTGAACGTCGTCCAGCTTGGCCTCAAAATTCTTTAGATCGATGCGGTAGTTTTCTCCAACCTCGCACAGGACAGGGACGCAGTCGGCATGAACGATGGAAGATGGCACTGCGGCAAAGGTGAAGCCGGGTATCAGCACCCGCGCGTCCCGTGGCAAACCCAGCGCCTTCAGGGACAGGAACAGTGCAGCTGAGCAGGATGAAACCGCCAAAGCGTATTTGGATCCCAAAAGCGCGGCAAATTCCGCCTCTAGCAGTGCGACGGGTGAATCCTGGGGTGCTGTGTAGCGAAACAGGTCACCGGATTGCATCAGCGCATCAATCGCTTCGCGCGCGGCTGCGGGGATGGGTTCGGCTTCGTGAACATTGGGTGGCAGCGACATATTTGGTTTTCCTGAATTCTAACTTTTGTAAATATAAATTCACAACGCCAGCAAGCCAAGAGCGTAATCGCCCGTCGGCGAAATTTCACCAAATTGTCGCAAGTTTAGTGGGTCCTGCCCCCCAGATCAGACTAAAGGCCCAGACGGTCGCGCAAGGCGAACCACGTCATGGCAAGAACCAGCAGTGGGCTGCGCAGGGCAGGGCCGCCGGGAAACGGTTGGGCGGGAACGCGCGCCATCGTATCGAATCCTTCGGCCTGTCCCTGAATGGCCAGAGCCATCAGCTGACCCGCGTGGGTAGCCGTGCCGACCCCGTGACCTGAGTAACCTGAGGCAGACAGGATATTCGGGGCAAGGCGCGCCAGATAAGGCATTCGACGCATCGTTATGGCCAGTGTTCCACCCCAGGCGTAATCGATCCTGACATCTTTCAGATGCGGGAAAATCTCGACCATCGGTTTGCGGACTTTTGCTGCAATATCAGTGGGAAAGCGATAGCCATAGCTTTCGCCGCCGCCAAACAAAAGGCGGCCATCCGCGCTGAGCCGGAAATAGTTCACAACGAATTTTGTGTCGGCAACGGCCACATCCCGCGTCAGGACGCGCGCGGCGTTGTCTCCCAGCGGTTCGGTGGCCGCTATGAAATTGTTGATGGGCATGACACGTTCGGCAACCTTGCGATTCAGATCACCGATGTAGCCATTACAGGCCAGTATGACGTGGTCAGCCTTGACTGTTCCCTCTGCCGTCCGAAGACTTACGCCATTACCATCCGAGATATTCAGGACTTCGGTCCCCTCGTGGATGCGAACACCCGCTTTTCGGGCCGCCTGCGCAAGTCCCAAGGCATAGTTCAGGGGGTGCAGATGCGCTGCCCCCATATCCAGATACCCGCCCTGATAAGTCGGAGAAGGGCAGAGCGTATGGCCCGCATCGCGGTCCAGCAACTGTATCTCGTCATATCCATACCGCTTGGACAGGTGTTCCGCATGAGAGTGCAGTCCGACCCGATCTGATTTGCTTAGACCCAGATTGGCGATGCCGGGCTTCAGGTCGCATTGAATCTTGTGTTTGGAGATCAGTGACTTGACCAGATCCTTGGCGTCTTCGGCAAGATCCCAAAGCTTGGCGGCGTCATCATCGCCAACCAAGAGCTCCAGATCTTCCTGATCCATTCGCTGCGCGCTGCCCAACTGGCCGCCGTTGCGCCCCGAGGCACCAAAGCCAACGCGATGCGCTTCCAGCAGAACGACCTCAAATCCGGCTTCAGCCAGATGCAGCGCCGCCGACAGGCCGGTGTATCCGCCGCCGACAACACAGACATCCGCGGTGCAATCGCCGGTCAGGGCAGGGTTAGGATCAGGCGCATGTGCGGTCGCGGCATACCAGCTGGGCGGGTATTCCGCCTTGCGGTCATTGGAATAGAGCAGGTTCATCGCGCAAGTACCTTAGACGTTCAGCAGAAGATGCTCGCGCTCCCACGGGGAAATCACCTGCAGAAATTCTTCGTATTCCGCCCGTTTGACGATGCTGTAGACGCGGGCGAATTCCGGTCCCAGAACCTCGTGCAGGGCTGTGGCCTCGTCAAACAGATCCAGCGCACTGCCCATGACCTGCGGGATGTCACCGTCGCCTTCATAGGCGTCGCCGTAGAACTGGCGCCGGGGCCGTTCCTGCTGTGTCAGTCCCAGATACCCACAGGCCAAAGACAGGGCGATGCCCAGGTAGGGGTTGCAATCCATACCCGCGATGCGGTTCTCAACGCGACGCGCTTCGGGGCTGGACAGCGGAACACGGATGCCCGTCGTCCGATTGTCACGCGCCCATTCCAGATTGATCGGGGCGGCGTGGTCCTTCACATAGCGGCGATAGGAATTCACATAAGGTGCCATGACGGCCAGACCGGCGGGCAGGTGGTTCTGCAATCCGGCGATGTAATGATAGAACGCGTCCGTCTCGCCCCCCTGCGGCCCGGAAAAGATGTTCTCACCGGTTTCGATATCAATGATCGAGTGGTGAATATGCATCGCCGAGCCCGGTTCGTCCTCGATGGGTTTGGCCATGAAGGTCGCAAAGCAGTTGTGACGCAGTGCAGCTTCGCGGATCAGGCGTTTGAAGTAGAAGACCTCATCGGCCAGTTTCACCGGGCTGCCGTGGCGCAGGTTGATCTCTAACTGGCCCGCGCCGCCTTCTTGCGTGATGCCGTCGATTTCGAACCCCTGATGTTCGGCAAAGTCATAGATGTCGTCGATCACGGGGCCGAACTCGTCCACCGCAGTCATCGAATATGCCTGCCGCGCTGCAGCCGGACGGCCCGAACGGCCCATCATCGGCTTGATTTCCTGCGCCGGATCGACGTTGGGGGCGACCAGAAAGAACTCCATCTCGGGTGCGACGACCGGCTTCCAGCCCCGGTCATGATAAAGCTGCACGACGCGTTTCAGTACATTGCGCGGGCTGTACGGGATCGGATTGTCGTCCCGGTCATAGGCGTCATGGATAACCTGTAGCGTCCAGTCACCCGTCCAGGGCGCCGCCGAAGCGGTCGAGAAATCCGGCTTGAGGATCATGTCGCGTTCGATGAAGCCATCTTCGCCCGCTGCCTCGCCCCAGTCACCCGTGATCGTCTGATAGAAGATACTGTCGGGCAGATGAAAATAGGATTGCTTGGCAAATTTTGATGCAGGCACGGCCTTGCCGCGGGCAATCCCCGGCAGATCCGAGATAATGCACTCGACCTCATCCAGACGTTGGCCTTCAATATAATCGCGCGCTGCCTCTGGCAGCTGTTTTTTCCAGTCGGCCATCAGGCCCTCTCTTTCTTCAGGAATTCTGCCATCTGACGGCCAATTGCGGGATTATCGATCGGTCCGCGCGTGCGGTTGGCCGCATCCTGCAAAATGGGGTCCGGGACCACGCCTTTTCCGCGCGTCCTCATCAGGCCCTCGATAAAGTCATCGGAATATTCGGGATGCGCCTGCACCGTCCAGATCGTGTCTCCGTAAGCGATCATTGCGTTGCGGCAGAACCCGTTCTGACCAACCACGCGTGCGCCTTCGGGCAATCGGGTTACCTGATCCTGATGCCAGGCGTTCAGAGAAACCGTCTGGCCGTCCAGTTCATAATCCGTTCGTCCGACAGCCCAGCCGCCCTGGAACTTTTCTACCGTTCCACCCAGCGCCTGGGCGATGATCTGGTGGCCAAAGCACACGCCGATCAGTGGCTTTCCAGAATTCTGGATTTCCCTGATCAGGTCCTCAAGCGGGGGTATCCACGGATGATCTTCGTAAGCGCCGTGACGCGATCCCGTGATGATCCAACCGTCAGCCTGAGAGACGTCCTTCGGGAACTGATTGTCGACCACCTGGAAGGTCACGAATTCGAAGTCATGACCATCCAGCAGGGCGCGAAACATCGCATCATATTCGCCGAAGTCGTCAGCCAGCTGTTCAGGTGCGTGGCCGGTAACTAGGATTCCGATTTTCATGATTCACCAAATTTGATCAAATTTTATTCTACGCGAGTCCTTGATCGCGGGCAAGGGGGTCATACGGCCTCGAGGTAACTGAGCCAGTGCGTCTCTGGCGCGCGCTCGGAAAACCGCGCGATCTCCTGCCGTTTTGTCATGACAAGATTACGGATCAGTTCAGCGGGAAAGATCCGCCGGATCATCGGGTCCGCCTCGAACGCGGATATGGCCGAGGACCAGTCGCCTGCCAATTGCGGTAGCCCGGCAATTTCATAGGCATTTCCGGTAATCGGCGGGGGCGGCTGCAACCCGTCATCGATACCGGCCAATGCTGCCCCCAACACAGCTGTCAGCATCAGGTAGGGGTTGATGTCGCCACCAGCCACGCGATGTTCAATTCGACGTGCCACCGGCGCGCCGCCGGGAATACGGATGGCAGCGGTTCGGTTCTCATAAGCCCAGCTTGCCCCGGTTGGAGCGTGCGCCCCGGGCACGAGGCGCGTGTAAGAGTTTCCGTGAGGGGCAAAAACCAGCGTACTGCCCGGCATCGCGGCAAGACAGCCTGCAACAGCCGCGTGCAACTCGTGGCTGCCATCGGGGCCACCATTGTCAAACACATTGCGGCCCGATGAATCGACCACGGAAAAATGGACATGCATTCCGTTGCCCGCGTCCTGCGGATAGGGTTTTGCCATGAATGTCGCCGTAAAGCCGTGTTTGCGGGCCAGTCCACGGGTCAAGGCCTTGAACAGCCACGTGTCATCGGCGCAGCGCATGGCGTCCTGATGGTTCAGGTTGATCTCGAACTGGCCGATTCCGCTTTCGGAAATGGCGGTTTGGGCGGGGATGTCCATGGCCACGCAACCGTCATAGAGCTCGGTAAAGAACGCATCAAAGGCGTCCAGCTCCGCAAGGGACAGGACAGCCTCGTCGCACAATCTGCGACCCGTGACCGGATTGGCAGGCGCTCCGGGTTGTGATCCCGATGCATCAAGCAGCGTGAACTCCAGTTCAGTTGCCGCGATCACGGACCAGCCGCGCTTTGCATAGTCGGCCAGAACTGCGGCAAGCGCATGTCTGGGATCCCCTGCGTATGGCTCGGACTTGTCATTATATAATGCCATCGGGACCAGCGCGGTTTCGGCATCAAGCCAGGGCATGGGAATCGGTCCGCGATCGGTCGGCAGAAGCATCCCATCGGCATCGCCGGATTCAAATACCAGCGGACTGCCTTCGATATCCGCGCCCCAAAGATCGACATTCAGCGCCGAAAACGGCATGCGGACCGCGCCTTTGTTCAGCTTTTCTGCGTAAGAGGACGGCACGCGTTTGCCGCGCATCTGACCGTTAAGGTCACAGGCAGCAACACGAAAACCGGGCAGGGCGCTCAGGTCCATTTTGGTCTCCAATACTCTCGTTTCCCGAGATGTAGTCGAGACCGCGCGTCTTGTCACGGAATTTGATCAAATTTTTCCTGCGGTCAGGTAGGGCTTTGAGTCCCGCGCCAACCAACGCTGGCGCGGGACCACAGGACGTCAGACGAAGTTGACGCCGTTTTCCGCCATCGGCAACGAGGTCACCTTGATGCCCGAAAGCGCGCGGATCGCGTTGGCAAGGGCCGGGGCCGAGGGGGGGGTGCCCGGCTCACCGACACCGGTCGGGGCCTCGGCGGAAGCTACGATATGAACTTCGATCTCCGCGATGTCGCCGATGCGCAAAGGCTCGTAGTCCGGGAAGTTGTATTGGTCCACGACGCCTCCGGTCAGCGTGATCTGATCCCGCATGACATGACCGATACCGTAGCCGATACCACCCTCCATCTGCGCGCGCACCACATCGGGGTTCACCGCAATCCCGCAATCCACGGCGCAAGTGACCTTTTCGATCTTGATGCCGTTCTCTGGATCGCCCGAAACCTCGACGACCTGAGCTGCGTAGGATCCGAAGGATTTGTGCACGGCAATCCCTTGCGCGCGGCCTGCGGGTGCGTTGCCCCAGTCAGCTTTTTCAACGGCAAGTTTCAGGACGCCTGCTTTGCGCTGTTGATCGGCGTCGCTGGTATCCGCCAGATGTGCCAGACGGAACTCCACCGGATCACGGCCCGCTGTTTCGGCGACAAGGTCCATCATGGCCTCCATCACGTAGCCGGTGTGGGTGTGACCGACCGAGCGCCACCACAGAACGGTTGTAGCTTTGGGCGTGTCGGTCAGACCCAGAGCCATGCCGGGGATTGTGTACGGGCTGTCAGCAATCCCCTCGATCGAACTGTGGTCGATCCCGTCTTTTACCAGAACGGCTTCGAACGGCGTGCCTTTGATCACCGATTGTCCGGCCACCTGATGCTGCCAGCCAACGATGTTGCCTTCTCCATCCAGACCCACACGCACCTTGTGGCCAAATGCAGGGCGGTAATAACCGCTGCGGATATCATCCTCTCGTGTCCAGACCAGTTTCACAGGGCGCGAACGGTCGGTGATCACAAAAGCCAGCGCGGCCTCGACTTGATAATCCGCATCAGGCGTTGCGCGACGGCCGAACGAGCCACCGGCCAGCATCGTCTTGATGTGGATCTTCTCAGGCGGCAGCTGGAAGATCTGCTGATAGGCCATATGCGGGCCGGTTGGCATCTGCGCGCCGTCATGCAGGACGATGTCGCCTTCGGCCGTCTGTTCGATGGTGCAGTTCAGCGGCTCCATCGGTGCATGTGCCAGCAGAGGGAAGTAGAAGGTCTTTTCGACTACCTTATCCGCGCCTTCGATGGCCGTCGCCACAGCTGCGACGTCTGCCTTGTTCACATTATATGTGGGTTCAGCGTCCAGGGCGGCCATGATCTCGGTCCTGATCTGATCCGAGTCGCGGGTTTCGGCACCCGACATGTCCCATTCGACCACAAGCGCGTCACGTGCCTGAATCGCGGCCCAGGTGTTTTCGGCATAAACCGCGACGCCCGCCTGGTTGGGCAGGACGGCGGCGTTGATGTAGCCCTTAACCTCTTTCGACGCGCTGTCGTCAAAACCAAGCGCGACGCCGCCCTTCGATTCCGGGCGCTTGATCATGGCAACCATCTGGTTGGGCAGGTGAACGTCCATGGCATACATGGCCTGACCATTGCCCTTGATGGCCGAGTCCTTGCGGCGCACCGCTTCGTTGCCGATCAGACGGAACTCTGACGGGTCTTTCAGACGCGGCTCGGCCGGAACCTCTAACTGAGAGGCCGCCGCAACGAACTCCGCAATCGGTGCGGATTTGTCGCCCGCCTTGACGATGCCTTCCTCGATAGTGATGCCTGACGCATCCACACCCCAGCTTTGGGCAGCCGCAGTGATCAGCATTTCACGCGCAGCAGCACCGGCCTGGCGGTACTGCAGCCACGAGTTTGCCATCGCGGTCGACCCGCCGGTTCCCTGGAAGGGGCCAAACAGCAGGTTGTTGTAGACCTGCGGATTGGATGGGGCGAATTCGTACTTGATCTGGTCCATGGTCAGGCCGATTTCCTCCGCAATCAGCGTCGGCAGACCGGTTGCAGGGCCCTGACCCTTTTCAAAGTGCTTGACGATGGCGGTCACGGTGCCATCGGCGTCAATTTTCACGAACGGGTTGAACTGCGCGGTCTCGGATGAGGCGACAGCCAGAACGCCATCGGGGCGGGCGCCAACCAGCAGGACGGCACCGGCGGCAGCAGCGCCTTTCAGAAATCCACGGCGAGAAGTGTTGATGGTCATGGATCAGGCCTCCAGAATTTCAGAAGCGCGCTGGATTCCGGCGCGGATGCGTTGGTAAGTGGCGCAGCGGCAGGCGTTGCCGGACATGTAGTCGTCAATCTCTTCGACGCTGGGCTTCGGGTTTTCAGACAGAAGTCCGACCGCCGACATCACCTGACCCGACTGGCAATAACCGCACTGGACCACGTCCAGTTCGACCCATGCTTGCTGCACGGCTGCGCCGATCTTTCCGTCGCCAACGGCTTCAATTGTCGTGATTTCTGCGTCTTCAATGTCTTCTACAAAGGTCTGGCACGAACGAACCGGTTCGCCGTTCACGTGTACGGTGCAGGCACCGCACGATGCGACACCGCACCCGAACTTGGTGCCGGTCAGCTTGAGTTCGTCCCGGATCACCCAGAGCAGGGGCGTGCCGGGTTCGGCGTCGACCGTGTGGGTTTCACCGTTTAACTTCAATGTCAGAGCCATGAGGGGTTCTCCTGTTGGGCTGGATACCTGAATCGGTAAACTGGCGCGTTTACCTTAAGTGTCAAATCAGCTGATGTAAACTCTCAAGTTTACACTGTTGTTTGACCGGCCGGACGTGATGGGTCTATAGGTGGAACATGAACGAATGCAATTCACCGAATGAGTCCAAGTACGCCCAGATCATTGAGGCCGCCGTGGCCGAGTTTCAGGACAAGGGCTTTGCTTCTGCCAGTATGGATCGCATTTCGGCGCGGGCCGAAGTGTCAAAGCGCACGCTTTACAAGTACTTTGAAAGTAAAGAAAATCTCTTTCGTTCAATTGTAACTGAACTGTCCGGCCGTTTTGCCGAGGTATTGGAGATCCGGTATCAGCCGGGGCGCGATATTCGCGAACAGTTGACGGATTTGGCCTGGGCTGAGGGCCGGATTCTGATGCGCCCGGACGTGATTGCGATGTCGAGGATGATTATCAGCGAAACTTTGCGCAACCCGGATCTGGCGGCGGCAGCACAGGGCAAGCTGGACAAGACCTCGACATTCATCGCCATGCTGAAAGACGCCGCCGAGGACGGCCAGTTGCAGATCGAAGACGCTGATCAGGCGGGTAAGGAGTTTATCGGACTGATCAAGGCAAAGGCGTTCTGGCCCATGATGTTCAGTGGCGGAGTGCTCAGCCACTCGGAAATGACCGAAACCATCGAAAGCAGCGTCGATATGATGCTGTGCCGCTATGGTCCGGGAGCCGCCGCGTCTAGACCCTGAGAACTCCTTCTTTGTTTTGAGTAAGATGCGCTAGGGAACGAATCCTGCTGGTACGCCAAAGGGTGGGGCGTCTACGCTGACACCTGTCAAGGAATGCAGAAAGGCCACGAGGTTGTCGATTTCCGCGTCGGTCAATCTGACTTGGGCAATATCGACCTTGTTGCGCTGACGTTCCATTTCAAACCGGTCGTCCCAAACTACAAAATCCGCATCCTGAAGCCAGGGAACCGGGGGCAGGGCCGCCATGTCGCGTGTCCAGTTCGCCAGACTGGTTTGTGGGTCCAGATGATGGCGGATCATGCTTTTAAGGTCCGGGAATGCGCCGTTATGGCCGTAGGGTGCAGTCAGGGCAACGTTGCGCAGCATCGGGGTTCGGAAACGGTAGGCGTCCTCCAGCTGGTCACTTTCACCCATTCGGCCCACGTCGCGCACAAAAGGATCCCACTGTCGGGTACGACCGGGTCCGAAGGGTGGCAGGCCCAACGCGTGAAACTTCTGATCTGACATCAAAGGCCCGGAATGGCAGGTGGCGCATTTTGCCTTTCGATAAAACAGGTTCATGCCGTTTTTCTGCGCAAGTGAAAGGGCATCGGCATCGCCCGCCAGAAATTGGTCGAACGGGCTGTCCGTGCTGCGCCATTCGATGGCCATAAAGGCTGCCAGCGCATTGGCGATCTGGGTGATCGTGATTTCTTCGGTGGTTTCGATTTCTTCGAAGGCCGCGACCATGGCAGGGCCATACCGAGGCTCGGTACGAACCCGTTTGGCAAGGATCGGCCAGCCTTTGTCGATCCGGTCATGTACCGCTCCGGTGACCTGATTTTCAGCTACGTTCCCGGCCATTTCGAATTGTGATGTCAGCGGAAAAAGTGCCTGCGCGGCCAGAAGGGAATTCAGCCCCTCCGGCAGCCATTCCTGCGCAGGGGAGTTGAAGCCGTTGCCGTAGACTTCGGAAACACTGAGCCGTCCATCGTGAAAAACCGTGTGAATGTCTTTCGCGCCAAGGTTCCACAGGCCCGGAGAATTGCGAGGGATACGTTTGCGGATTCTGCCGGCTCCGGTTCCGGGGGTACGCTTCGGTCCCAGCCCTTGTCCGCCCTCACCAATACCCAACGATAACCCGTCAGAGGTACCGAAATCCGGGTGGTGACAATGGGCGCAGGCGATGTTCCGGTTGCCTGACAGGATTGGATCGTAAAACAGTTGATGACCAATGGCGGCCTGTTTCATATCAAAAGAAATGAAGTCATCGTCGGTCAATGGGCGCGGCAAGTCTTGCGCTGCCGCCATCCCGCCCCAAAGGAGAGCAGCCACCCCATGCGCCAGTTTGTATTTGCCCTTTTCTGTCTTGCGACGCCTGCGCTGGCCGAGTTGGAACAGGCCCGCGACATGATGGAGGCCGGAGAGTTCGAAGCTGCGCGCGAGGAATTGTTGCCGGCCGCCCGATCGGGCAATGCCGAAGCCGAAGAGTTGATCGGTGTGATGTACGGGTTGGGTCTTGGAGTCGCGCAGGATTACGAACGGGCGTTCGAATGGTATCTGCGCGCCTCGATGAAAGGGCATCCCGGGGCGCAGTCTGGTGTGGGCTGGTACTATGAGCTGGGTCTTGGCATGCCCGCGCCCGATCTGGTGCGGGCCTACATGTGGTACACGCTCAGCGCCATTGGCGGCGATCCCGACGCGGCGATCAGCCTTGAGGAAGTGGTCAAGAAAATGTCGCCGGAGCAGATCGAAAGGGCGCATGTTCTGGTGAACGATTACAAAGGGTGGATGTACCCGTTTCGGTGAGGGTCGGACCACAGGCCCGACCCGCCAGATCAGTTCAGATCCGCGTCACGTGACGCGTTCACGTCGGCCTCAGCCGCGGCAACCGCGTCGGTCAGCGCACCAAAAATCTCGTCACCACGGGCAACGTTGGACTGGAACCACTCATAGACCGGAGTTGCGGCCGCTTTGAACGCAGCCTTTTGGTCTGGCGTCAGGACATAGAGATCACCTCCACCGGCGACGAAATCCTCATAAGCCTGAATCGACTTGCGCTTGGGCGAGGCAAAGGTGGCCTGCTGCAACGCATAGAAGCCGTCGACAACCACGCGGCGCAGGTCCTCGGGCATTTCCTGGAACTTGGCGTTGTTCATCCACCACAGCGCCCCCATGTAGGCGTGGCCATCCAGCGTGACGAATTGCAGACCCGCATCAGGGAATTTCATGCCCATGATGTCCGTGATGCCATTCTTCGAGCCCTCAACGACGCCGGTCTGGAAGCTGGTAAACAGCTCAGGCCACGGGATCGGTGTAGGGGATGCACCCAGTGCTTTCACTAGTTCCTGCGGCAGGTCTGCGACCACGGTACGGATTTTCAGACCTTCCATATCGGCAGGCTCGGCGATGCGGCGCTGTGTGTTGGCGAAGTTGCGCCAGCCACCGGTGTTGCCGATGGTCATAAGGCGGATCGCGCCGCCCGAGTCTTCCAGCGCCATGTTGCGCATGGTGCGGGTGAAGTCACCGGACAGCACATGCTCGGCAATCCGGTCATCGGCCATCAGGTAGGGCAGGTCCAGAACCTGCACGTATGGGAAGATGCCCGAGGCCCCGCCGGAAGTGGAAATGTAGATGTCGATAGTGCCGTCAGCCACGCCCTGCAGGCATTCCGCGCCGTTCGAACACAGCTGCGTGCCGATGAACAACTCGACCTCGATAGCTCCGTTCGACGCGGCCTCGACATAGTTTTTGAAAACGATCAGGCCGTCATAGTCTTCGTCGTTTTCATTCGAGTTCGCAGTTGCCCGCAGTGTATAGTCTGCAGCCACAGCGGCCATGGCGGACGCGGCCACAAGCGATGTGGCCACCGCAGCGGTTTTGATGAATTGTCTGAGCATGCGTTTCCTCCCTGTGGTACTCAGTCAGTTTGCAAATCCCGTTATCCTCGGGATCGTCATGGATAGTGCGGGGATATAGGTGATCAGGAAGATCACTATGATTTCGACCGCCAGAAACGGCAGGATCGCCTTGGCGATGGTTTCGACCCGTTCCCGCGACACGGCGGCGGCCACGAACAGTACCAGCCCCATGGGTGGCGTGGCGAGACCAACAGTCAGGTTGACGCTCATGATAATGGCGAAATGGATCGGATCGACGCCAAGGCTGGTGAAGATGGGGCCAAGGATCGGGCCAAGGATGATGATCGCGGGACCTGCATCCAGAAACATGCCGACGATGAACAGAAGCAGGTTGATCAAAAACAGCAGGATCAACGGATTTTCGGACAGGCTGAGGATCAGCGAGGCCAGTTGTTCGGGCGCGTGGCTGAGACTGACCACCGTCTTGAACGCCATCGCGGCGCCGACCAGCAGCAACACAACAGCCGAGGTCATGCCCGCATTGCTGAGAACCTCGGGCACTTCCTTCATTGTCAGCGTGCGCAGGACGAAAAAACCGATGATGAACGCATAGCCGACCGCGACAGCAGCGGCTTCGGTCGGCGTGAAGATGCCGCCCAGAATGCCGCCGAGAATGATCACGGGTGTCATCAGCGGAAAGAACGCCTTGAGGCTGGCCTGGCGGCGTTCATCCCAGGTGTATTTCCGGCTGGCGACCGGGAAATCATAGCGATCAGCCATGAATTTGATCATCACCATCAGGCCGACGCCCACCATGATCCCGGGGACGATCCCGGCCAGAAACAGGGCGGCGACGCTTTCACCCATGACATAGGCATAGATGATCATGATGCCCGAGGGCGGGATGATCGGCCCGATGACCGAACTGGCCGCTGTAATCGCCGCGGCGAATTTGCGGGTATAGCCCTGTTTCTCCATCGCTGGGATCAGCATTGACCCCAAGGCGGATGTGTCGGCCACGGCAGAGCCCGAGAGGCCGGCGAACAGGATCGAGCTCAGTACGTTCACATGTGCCAGTCCTCCGCGCAGGTGCCCCATCAGGGCCTGCGAGAATTCGACGAGGCGAATGGTGATGCCGCCCCGGTTCATCAGCTCTCCGGCGAGCATGAAGAAGGGGATGGCCATCAGCGGAAAGCTGTCCATGCCATTGTAGACATTGCGATAAAGCAGCGTAATGTCATTCGTTTGGCCGTTGAGCCACAGCAGAATGCCCGGCGCGGCCAGCAGCGCGAAAAAGACCGGTAGGCCTATCAACAGGAAAACAAGGAAAGTGGGCAGGAACCAGATCAGCATCTATTCGGCCCCCACGGCTGCTTCGGGAATTTCCGGCAGAAGATGTGCGCCGCCGAGCATGGTGATCAGGGATCGCAGGATCAGCTCGATATTCACCGAGATAAGCAGGATGATCCCCACCAGCAGCGAGGCCATCATCCAACTGCGGGGAATACGGTACCATTCATCGAAACCGAACGATGTTGGCAGGTACAAAGCAGCAGTGGCAAATCTGCCGCCAAAGCCCGTGACTTCAGACCAACCAATATTGACGGCGACCAGCAGGACGATCAGCGAGATCAGCAACAAGAACAGATTGAGGGACTGGCCCAGCAGACGAGGTAAGAACCGTTGCAACATGTCAATCGCCACGAACCCGCCACGCCGAAAAGCCGTCGGAGCCATCAGGCCGGTCATCCAGAGCATGCAGAACCGGGCGGCTTCATCCGGCCAGGGCAGAGCGTTGCCCAGGACATATCGGAAGAACACCTGAATCAGGATTGCGATCACCATCAATGCAATCGCAACAACGCCAACCGCGCGGCCCAGACGCAGCACGGTTTCGTTCACGAATGCAATCGGTGCAAGCACCGATGCCAGTCCGCCCATGCGGATCCTCCCAAGTTCAGCTGCGGGTTCGTCCCGCAGTCGTCAGAACGCGCTTATTTCTTCGCGAATTGGCCGAGTTTTCCGGCATAGAAGGTCAGTGCGTCTCCGTCGCTCATGCTGGCCTTCAGGACTTTTCCCACCACGATCACGTGATCGCCTGCATCGTGATAGGCGTGCTGCTCGCATTCAAAACGTGCCAGACAATCCGGCAACAGCGGCGTTCCGTTTGTGCACCGCTCATGCCGGATGTCGCGCAGCGCATGGGCGTCCTTGGAACAGCCAAAGCAAAGTGCGTCCTGTTCAGACGATAACACGTGAACGGTGAAATGCCGCGCCTTGTGGAAATAGGGGAACCGGCGCGAATTGCGGTCTGCAGCCCACATGATCAGAGGCGGATCCAGTGACAAGGACGAGAAGCTGTTCGCCGTGATGCAGATTGGTCCGTCTTCGCTGTAACAGGTGACGATGGTAACACCGGTGGCAAAGCGGCCAAAGGCGTCGCGCAGGGTGCGGGTGTCGTCCTTGTGCGGGACGAAGGTGCGTGTCAGGTCCTTTGAAATTGCGTTCATCATGGTACCTCATGCCCCAGTGCCGCCTCGTACAGGCGGAACCAGCTTTCACGATCCAGATTGACATTCAGTGCGTCCGAGATGCGCTTGATCCGTTCCAGGTTGTTGGTGCCCAGCACCGGCAGAATGCCCGCCGGATGCGCCAGCAGGAAAGCCACCGCCACAGCGGCCCGGTCCACCCCGAACTCTTGCGCGATTTCGTCTGCCACCACCCCGACCGGAGGGTTCCCGGCCATCAACATTCCGCCGCCTAACGGCGACCACGCCATGACCGGTTGTCCATGCTGCTGATGGAACGCCAGATCGCCATTGGTGAAGGGGCTGATCTCGCCTAAAGAAATCTCGATCTGGTTGGTGACCAGTTTGGTCTTCATCGCAGATTGCAACAGTGTCCAGTCCCAAGGTCGAAAGTTGGACACGCCAACCGCGCGCACTTTGCCGCTGGTGACAACTTCATCCAGTGCTGCGCCAGTGTCATGATGGTCCATCAGCGGGTCGGGACGGTGGATCAGCAGCAAGTCGATATGGTCGATGGCCATTTCCGAAAGCGAGGTGTCGACTGACTGCAGGATATGCGCGCGCGAGGTGTCATAGTATTTGACCTTCGCATCCGAATACCGCCCGACAGGTGCGATGATGTCGCATTTGGTAACGATTTCCATCCGCTGGCGCAGACCGGGATTGGCGCGCAGCGCAGCACCCAGCACAGCTTCGGCTGCGTAGCCGCCATAGATGTCAGCCTGATCGAAGGTGGTGATGCCCTGATCCAGGCAGGACTGGATCTTGGCTTCGACATGGTCCGCCGAAGTATCACTGTCATCGCCCAGCCGCCACATTCCGTAGACAAGGCGGCTCAATTCCAGCGTGTCCGATAGTTTTACACGTTGCATCAGCGGCGAACTCCGTTGCCCAGCGGTGTGGCCGGGGTCGTCTTTGGCACGCGCCCGTATTCTTCGGGAAGCGAGCAGGTTTTCAGGTTGGGCAAAACGCGGGCGCCAAAGTGCCTGGCTTCATCCATGTGCGGATAACCCGAGAAGATGAACGCGCGGATGCCCATTTTCTGATACTCTTCGATCTTGGACAAAACCTGATCGGTCGACCCGACCAGCGCGGCTCCGCAACCGGACCTTGCGCGGCCAACGCCAGTCCACAGACCGGGCTCGACATAGCCGTATTCATCCGCCAGATCGCGGTTCTTGGCCTGATGCGCCACACCCAGCGAGGTTGCATCCAGCGCGCGTTCACGAATGGCGCGCCCATATTCATCGTCGAGTTTCGAGACGATGTAATCCGCGTATTCCTGCGCTTCGGCCTCGGTATCGCGGACGATCATGTGCACGCGCAGGCCGTAATCCAGTGTTCGGTTGTAGTTCTCGGCAACCGCATGGACGGCCTTCATCCGTTCGGCCAGTTGATCCTTGGTTTCCGGCCACATCAGATAGACGTCACAGTGCTCGCCGCAAAGCTCCAGGGCCGACGGAGAATAGCCGCCGAAGTACAGCAACGGACCACCGGTCTGATAGGGCCTGGCCGGATCGGTCGTCAGGCCCAAAAAGTTATAGACTTCGCCCGCATGATTGATCTCATCCTGGGTCCAGGCCTGTTTCAGAATTTCCACCACCTCGCGAGAGCGCTGATAACGATAGGCGCTTTCAGCCTTTTCGCCGGGAAAATCGGACGAGATGATATTGACCGTCAGCCGCCCCTTCAGCATGTGATCCAGCGTTGCGATGGTACGGGCCAGCATGATTGGCTGCATTTCGCCACAGCGAACCGCGGCCAGCAAATTGATCCTATCGGTGATTGGTGCACAGCCCGCCACAAAGCTCAGCGTGTCCTGCCCGACCTGATAGGACGAGGGGCACAGAATGTTTCGAAACCCTTGCGCTTCAGCTTCTTTCACGATGCCGGAGCAATGCTCCCAGCTGGACCGCAGATTGCCATCCGGCACGCCCAGAAACTGATAATCGTCTGAGCACAGCGCCGCGAACCACGATACTTCTGCCGCGTCCAGATCAGGCGAAGTGATGGGGACGATGGTCATCTGAGTCGTTCTCCGCGCGGTTTCCACTTTCCTCTTGCGTAGCAACCGCATTGATGTAGATCAATAGTGTATCAATTTTTCCTGCGACCGAATGAAGCGCCCAGACGTGTCCCCAACCAGCCGAAACCCAAACGCACTGCCGATCTATGTTCAGATCGCGGAACTTCTGATCCGTGACATCGCGGCGGGCCGTCTTATCGACGGGGAACGCCTGCCGCCCGAACGGGATATGGCGGCCGAACTTCAGGTCTCGGTCGGGACGCTGCGAAAATCGCTATCGGAGCTTGAGAAAAAGGGGATGCTGGAACGCATTCAGGGTTCGGGAAACTATGTTCGCGAGACGGGAACCCAGAACAGCGTTTACGCGATGTTCCGGCTGGAACTGCCCCAAGGCGGCGGCCTGCCGCGGGCGGATATCCTGTCGGTCGACTATCTGCGCAAGCCGTCTGATCTGCCAAATTTTGGTACCGCCGAAACCGGGTCCCGCGTGCGCCGGATGCGTTATCTGAATGACACAATTATCGCGGTCGAGGAAATCTGGCTGGACGAATCAGCCGGTCGGATTGATCGCAACCTGCTGTCGGATTCTCTTTACCGGTATTACCAGCACCATTTGGGGTTCTGGATCACCCGGGCCGAGGACCGGGTTTCGGTCGGTGCGCTGCCCGACTGGACGCCACCTGACTTCACCAAGCCCGCCGGTCAGATCGTAGGGTATATCGAGCGGTTCAGCTGGTCCGAAGGGGCGGCGCCCGTTGAGTTCTCAAAAACATGGTTCGATCCAGATCGGGCCACCTATGTCCAACGTTTGAAGTAAAAGGAAACGCGCATGACCCGGGTCATCAATTACGGGCTGATCGGATGCGGCATGATGGGGCAGGAACACCTGCACAATATCGGCTTGTTGGAAGGCGCGCGCGTTGCGGCGATTTTCGAACCTGACCCGGCAATGGCAAATGCCGCGAAAGCCATCGCGCCGGATGCGGTGATGGCGGGGTCCGTGCAGGAGTTGCTGGCGGTCAGTGAGCTGGACTGCCTGGTTATTGCCAGCCCGAACCACCTGCATGTCGAGCAGATCTGCGAGATCGCTCAGATGCGCCCGCTGCCGCTGCTGGTAGAAAAACCCCTGTTCACCGACCCGCAGGATGCGGCGCGGATGGAGCGTTTGCAGCGCGATTATCCGCATCCGATCTGGGTAGCGATGGAGTATCGCTATATGCCACCCATAGCTGCGCTGATCGAGAAGATCGGGGAAACGGGTGGGGTCCGTATGTTGACGATCCGCGAACATCGCTTTCCGTTTCTGGAGAAGGTCGGCAACTGGAACCGGTTCAATCGCAACACCGGTGGAACCTTTGTCGAGAAATGTTGCCATTTCTTCGACCTGATGCGCCTGATCCTGCACTCTGACCCGGTGCGCATCTCGGCCAGCGGCGGACAGGCCGTAAACCATCTGAACGAGAGCTATGACGGTGAGGTGCCTGATATTCTTGATCACGGCTATGTGCTTGTCGACTTTGCCAATGGCGCACGAGCCATGCTGGAATTGTGCATGTTTGCGGAAGGCTCTCGCTATCAGGAAGAAATCTCGGCCGTGGGTCGCGAGGCCAAAATCGAGGCGCTGGTGCCGGGACCGGGCCGGTTCTGGCCAAAGCATCTGGGCGAGCCGCCGGTGCCGCAGGTTATTCTAAGTCCGCGGGATCCGAAGGGACCTGTCGCGCAGGAAATCCCCGTCGATCCCCGTCTTCTGGCAGCGGGGGATCACAACGGTTCGACATTCTATCAGCACAAAGGGTTCCTGGATCTTTTGCACGGCAAAAAGGCGGGCCCGGATGTGAGTTTGCATGATGGTATCTGGGCCGTAAAGATGGGACTTGCCGCCCAGAAGGCGCTGAAAACGGGCGAGACTGTTCGCTTGTTGGAGTGAGGAGTGGATCAGGCCATGTTCGTCATCAAACATCGCGCAAAAAGGCTACCCCATTCGGATGACGATGCGGCACGGAGTGGTGAAAGTTCAATGCATTACTTGATCACCTTAATGTATTTTTGTTTACCGAAGATCGTCACACCAATTGTGGTTTTTCACACTAAACGCTTCGTCGCTATGCCACTTCCAAAGGCAAGCCTCTGACCTTTGAATTCGCGGAAAGTCCTATGTGCAAAAGACTGCCTGACTCTCCTGCGTTCAGTACTAGCCCTTGTTTCCGTGGAGGGGTGCGCAGGCACCTATGCAATTGCGGAGGTTGAGTGCCCACGACGCTCTGCCAGCACGGAACATTTTTCAGAAGGCCGTACTCATTATTCCATTTCGACGGCGACGACCTGAATATCGGTAATCCCATCGTCGTGAAGGAATGAGGACAGCACGGGCCAATCACGATTGGGGTCAATGGTGCGCGCAGTGGCCATGGTCATGCACACAGGGCGGAACCCGCCGCTGTCGCGATCAAGGGATTTTGTCCAGCTTTCCAGTCTTGCGGCCACGTTGATTGTGTCACCGATCACATTGTAGTGCAGCGAGCCGCTCACGCCCAGAGTTCCTCCCAATGCCTCGCCGCTGTTCAGTGCAATTCGCAGATTGTATTTCGGCTGATCGTTCAATTCTGCATTCAGTGCGATCGCGGCCTGACGCATGGTGCGCGCGCATTGCAAGGCCGACCGGCCGTCGACCTGCCGTTGGCTTTCTGTCTCGCTTGGTATCGGAGCGCCGAATACGACGAGGATCCCATCTCCTGTGAACTTTTCGACAAACCCGCCATGTTCGCGTGCGATTTCACCCAACCTGTCCAATATGCGCGATACCCACACCATGAAATCTTCCGCATCCATCGAATTTCCGACCCGCGTTGAACCTTCGATATCGGCCAGCAGTGCGGTGACGAACAGACGGCGGGATCTTGGCTTGCCGCCGGACAGAAGTCTTTTTCGCTGCTGCCATATTTCGGCGGAAAGTTCCTCGGACAGGTGTGATGAAAACACCTGAACGATGGCGCGTCTTTGGTTGCGTGAAACTCCGGCGATAACGGCGAACCCAATGAGAAACCCAATAGACCAGCCCAACAACGTGGTCGCTGCAGGCGCCAGCAGGGCTGCCGCTTGAAGGGCGGACAGACCGGCAAACAAGACCGTCCCGCCCACCGTCGCCATACCGATAGCCCGCGAAGTCATTCGAACGAATACAGCCACAACTGCGCCGGCAAATGTTGAAAGCAGGATGATGATAGAGGAGGCAAGGTCGCTCAGAGAGCTCAACGGAGAACGCGAACCATTCGAATAGTCGATCAGCTGTTGCGCAATGGCTGCGTGAACTTCCGCGCCGAAAGTGAAACTGGCCCCGGTTGCCCGATTGAGGGGAGTCGAGAAATAGTCCTTAACCGAGTGGCTGGTAACACCGATGATGACCGTCTTTCCGTCGAATTGCGCCAGCTCTTTCCCAGCCAGTACATCTGCTGCGGGGACTCGGTGGGCAATCGGAAGATCATTCAGATAGTCGATCATGATCTGATAACCAGAAGTATCGGCGTTACGAAACAAGTTCAGCCCTTTAACCAATGGCTCTGCGGTCGTTTTACCAAACGCCAGAAAACGTGGGTTATCCGGGGCGCTTTGCAATGTGGGCCTTGATGAAAAAATCGCCGTCAGTTCCATTGACAGCGACACTGCGATCCCATCCGGCGTGTTGACCAGCAGAAGGGCGCGCCGCACAACGCCATCGGGGTCAATCGGAATGTCCGAAAACCCGGTTTTTACCCCGGTAGGTGCGTCGATGCCTGTCCCGCCTGCGTCGGCCAGTTTCGAGATCACGACAACTCTGGGTTCGTTCAGTATGTTGATCAGCCTGTCCCGGCCATCGCCCGCAGGAACATCCCGGTATATATCGATCCCGACTGCGGTCGCGCCGGCGGCCAGCAAGGTTTCCGTCAGTTGTGCGATCTGCGCGTCGGGGACTGGCCAACCCCATTGCCCGAGATCGTCGTCAGAAATGGCGACAAGAAGGACATCTTTCGTTTGTTCAGAGGTTGCCAGCACCGAAGTGGTCCAGTCGTATTGGGCACGTTGGAGAGGCTCAAGCAGACCCTTCACCCGCAATTCGACCAATAAACCTCCGACAACAAGAGTAATCAAGCCGACCAGTGCCCAGCTTTGCCAGACTGGCATCAGCATCGACGGTCTCAGCCATGTCTGCCTTTGATCTTCCGACTTCAATGGCCCACACCGGCTGTTTCCAGAAGCTGCCCGAACCCGGTTGCGTCAGTGGCCCTTACGCGACCGCTGAGGCCAATTTCAACCAGTTCCGCAAGCGCGTCGAACCAAAGACCTGCCGTCGCGGGGTTCTGAGCCTTCATCTGATCCGGAAACCGCTCGATCAAAGCTGTCGCACGCTCCAGAACAGCGCCGGATTGCTGGTCGATCAGCGCCACATGCCATTCGTAGATGCGGCCGGTTTCCAGCGTGTAATCGGACCTGCCAAGATCCAGCCCGTAGTCGCCCGGCGGAAATGGGCCCTGTAATTGCAACTCCACGCCCAATGATCCAAGTGGATTGAGGCCGATGATCAGGTTTCCCCGGTGGCCGTGCGCCAGACGCCAGACCAATGGGGGGGATGAAAGAGTTGTCAGGCCGCCACCATCCGGTACCAGCAACGTCAGCAGTTTGGTGTCATCACCCGAAAGCGTGCCGCGTGTGCCGGCCCCCATTCGGTCTCCGGGCGCACCAATCTCAGGGGGGATAAACACAACGTCGTTGGACCCGTTGGTGACTTGTTCTTCGCTTGCCGCCAATACGCCAGTGTCAAAGAACACCGGCAGTGCCAGCGTGAACAACAGTGTGAATTTTGAAACCCTGATCGACGGCACCCGAAGCCTCGCACAGTAAACCCTTAAAAAAACAGAATATTCAAAAGCAACGGTAAGCATGAATTTAGTCAGAGTCCAGTTTGGGACGCGTCTGTGTCCCGTTGCCCTGGCGGATTCTGAGGTTGAGCAGAGTTGTGCTAAAGTCCTCAGCGCTGTTTGAATGAGTTCGGGTGAGTGCGCATGTCTTCTGGTCGCTGTTGGAGAACTGGCATCTGGCTTCTGTCCTTTGGCCTGCTTGTCCTGCTGATGCCATTGCGGCTTGAAGCCCTGGAAAATCGGGTCGCGCTTGTAATCGGTAATTCCGCGTATCAGCATGTATCGGACTTGAGTAACCCGGCCAATGACGCCGAAGATATCTCGGCATCTCTCAGGCGCATTGGGTTTGAAGTCACCGAAAGCCTGAACCTCGACTACAACGGTATGCGCATCGCACTGCGCGACTTTGCGGAAACCGCCGCGGCCGCTGACGTGGCCTTGGTCTATTTTGCCGGCCACGGGATCGAGATCGAAAACACGAACTACCTGATACCGGTAAACGCAACGCTGAAAAGCGATCGGGACGTCGAGTTCGAGGCCATCCGTCTGGATGCGATCGTGAACGCCATTGCAGATGCCCCCGGGCTGAAAATCGTACTGGTCGACGCCTGTCGGAACAATCCGTTCCTGGCGCAGATGACACGCGTTTCGGCGACCCGATCGGTCGGGCGCGGGCTGGCTGCGGTGGAACCGGGCGGTGTGGTTGTGGGATATGCCGCCCGCGGGGGCACACTGGCGCAGGATGGCGAAGGCCGGAACAGCCCTTACGCGCAGGCGCTTTTGGAGCATATCGAACAGCCGGGGTTGGAGCTGGGTAAGATGTTCCGCCGGGTAAGAGACCGGGTGTTTGAACTGACGGACGGTTTTCAAGAACCTTTCATCTATGGATCGCTTCCGGGTCAGGACATTTTTCTGGTCCCTGGCCTGGAAACGGCGGCATTACAGGCGCCCGCTACACCCGTTCCGTTGGCACCGACTGTAACTCGCAAAGACGAAATGGAAGCAGCGATGACGGTCAACACGATGCGGGGCTGGAGTCTGATTAGCCAGAAATACCGCGCGGCGTCGATTGCCGAACCGGAAGTGCTGAACCGTATGGCCGAAATAACACCAAATTGGGTCAAAAAAGATGGGCGTATCGGTGTGTTGGAAGACATGTTGCTGCCGGATCGAGAAATGAAAATGCGTTTGCAGCAAGAACTCAATAAAGCAGGTTTTGATGTTGGGACGCCTGATGGCGCTATTGGCCCAAGGACACGCGCTGGAATACGGTCTTTTCAGGCCGAGAGTAGTTTTGAGCAGACCGGATACGTAGATCTTGCCGTGCTGGCCAGTCTGGGGATCGGTTTGCAAAAAGGGGCGGACGACAGTTTCATCAGCAACCCGTTCGCAGTTCGTCAGAACGTCGAAGAACTGGAGTTGCTCGGCGAATCTGAAGAAATCACGTCGATCCTGGGCTGTCTTGGGTTGAGAAAGAGCATCTACGGTACGTTTCGCGACAGCCTTTACATTGTGATGGTTTTCTCGGGCAACATTCGGAATGCTCGCGGCGAAGCCCAGAAATGCGGTGTCGATCTTGCCGCAATAACGTCAGCCGAAGAGAATGCGTTTATTGTTCGCATGATTGCCAATGACCCGTCCTTTTTTGACGTCGGATACGACAGCAGGACGAATTACAGTTACAAGGCGGGGCCGTATTTCGGTTTCAGAAAGGACCCCGGTGAAGGCAATGCAAAAATCGGCTGGCGCTGGTATAGCGGTGAGCCGGTCAAATACACAAACTGGTTGCCGTCAAAACCCAACACGACGCACGGCAAAGGCAACAAGGCTTTCGCCCAGTTTCAGTATGAGCAGCGCGGCAGGCGAGATCTGAGCAATGTCGTGCCTTCCAAATGGTTCGATGGCTCGGGTGGGTACGTGCGTTCGGTCGTGTTGGAGGCCAGATTGAACTGACGACCGCCAACGGGCGGAATCCCGAATCCTTGACCTGGTCAGGTATTGAAGCTTCCGGAATTGTCAGGCGTCAGGCCGCACATTTCCGAAACGTTGAGCCGCGTCTGTTCGCCTGTCTGCGTGGAGATTGGGACCGGGCTTGCATCCGCCAATGCGATCTTATTGGCGGATGCGTGGAGGTCCGAAGTGAGACCTGAATTTAGTGGCGTCAGGCAGCGGCGATCTGACGGGCTTTCGCCACCATCACTTCGGCCTGCCGGATCGAGGCATAGTCGATCAGCCGGCCATCCAGCGAAACCGCGCCTTTTCCGGCAGCTTCGGCTTCGGCCATGGCTTCCAGAATGCGCTGGGCCTTTGTCACTTCGGCATCACCGGGCGACATCACCTCGTTCGCAAGTGTGATCTGGCTGGGGTGGATGGCCCATTTTCCTTCGCAACCCAGAACAGCGGCGCGCTTGGCGGCGGCCTTGTATCCCTCGGGGTCCTGGAAGTCCCCAAATGGCCCGTCGATGGGGCGCAGACCATTTGCACGGGCCGCCACGACCATGCGCGCCAATGCATAGTGCCACATGTCACCCCAATGCGTTGCCCGGTTGGCCCCGGCGTCAGGATCGGTCAGAACCGAATAGTCCGGGTTCACGCCACCAATGATCGTGGTCCGTGCGCGGGTCGAAGCCGCATAATCCGCGACCCCGAAATGCAGGCTTTCGTTGCGCTTCGAGGCTGCTGCAATCTCGCTGACATTCTGCATTCCCAGCGCGGTTTCGATGATATGTTCGAAACCGATCCGTTTCTTGTAGCCTTTTGCGTCTTCTATCTGCGTGACCATCATGTCGACGGCATAGACATCAGCGGCGGTGCCAACCTTGGGGATCATGATCAGGTCCAGCCGCTCTCCAGCCTGTTCGACCACATCCACCACATCGCGGTACATGTAGTGAGTATCCAGACCATTGATCCGCACCGACATGGTCTTGTTGCCCCAGTCGATATCGTTCAGCGCCCCGATGATGTTTCTGCGTGCCTGTTCCTTTTCGTCCGGTGCGACTGCGTCTTCCAGATCAAGAAAGATGACGTCCACATCGGACTTGGCCGCCTTTTCGAACATGCCGGGCTGGCTGCCGGGGACGGCCAGTTCGCTGCGGTTCAGGCGGGCGGGGGCCTGTTCAATGGAATGAAAGCTCATGGGTTTGGGTCCTTCGTCTTACAGGTTCGGGTAGATGGGGAATCGTGCACAGAGGTCTGCGACCTCGGCCTTGACCTTGGCTTCGACCGCGCCGTTGCCGTCTTCGCCATTGGCGGCCAGACCGTCGACGACCTCGATGA
>NZ_JBQFLX010000010.1:0-176821 GCF_056531525.1 Ruegeria sp. N11 | reverse complement strand
GGGGAAAAAGGGCTCAAGACGTGCCATTTGCGCGTCCGTTAGCCAGTAAAGATCAGACATGTTCACCACTCGTTTTCCGAACCGTGAATCACGCGGCCAAGCGGAAATCAATGGGTCCCGAGCCTAGCCGATGTGCTTTCTCCCGCCCTGTACGTCATCTGAATAGAACCAGTCGTCGGGATATGGATACCACCAGTCCGCCTCCTTCGCCTTCGGATCAATCATGACCATCTTGGGCCGTCTGAAAGCCTCGAGGCCTTGAAGGCCTAGCGTGCGCCCAAGCCCAGAATTCTTGACGCCGCCAAAAGGCAAGGCATCGTTGTCCACGAGCGGGTTGTTGACCCAGACCATCCCCACCTGTAGCTTGTTCACCCCTTGAAATGCCTCGTCCAAGTCGCCGGTAAACAGGCATCCGCCAAGACCGAATTGTGACGCGTTTGCCAGTTCAAGCGCTTGGTCAAAGTCGCTCACCCGAATGACCGAGGCGACTGGCCCAAAGACCTCTTCCTGAGTTAGCGCCATGTCCGTCGTCACGCCGGTCAGGATCGTTGGTTCGAAAAACCAACCCGGCCCGGCGTGATCCGGGGTACCGCCTCCTACCTCAACCACCGCGCCTTTCTCAGTTGCATCACGCACCAGCCGCTCGACCTTGTCGCGTGCCTCCTTGGAGACCAAAGGTCCGATTTCCGCCACCCCCATTCCGTCGCCGATGCGCAGTTTCCGGGTTCGGGTCACGAATTCATCGACAAAATCGTCGTACACGTCATCCACTACAAAAATCCGTTCAGACGATGTACAAACCTGGCCCGACTGCAAAAATGCAGCGGTAACCGCCCCGGCAGCAGCGACCGCGATGTCGGCGTGTTTACTGACGATCAGTGGATCGCTTCCCCCAGCCTCGATCACTGCGGGTTTTAGATTCTCTGCTGCGGCCACTGCGACTGCACGACCTGTCGGCACGGACCCTGTAAAAGCGACCACATGGGTTTTGGGGCTGGCAATCAGCTGTTTGCCCACGTCTGCACCACCCGGCAGGCAAGCAATCAGGTCTTGGGGCAACGCCCGAAAAAACTCCATGAACGCCATCGTGCACAAAGTTCCTGCGGGTGAGGCTTTCAACACTACACCGTTACCTGCCGCAAGTGATGCGGCCATCGACCAGCAGCCAAGAATGAGGGGGAAATTGTACGGAACCACATGCACGGACACGCCGTAGGGCTCGTATGTCTGATACTGAAATGATCCAGTTTGCATCGTGCCGGCGATCTTGCCCGCGTCATTGCGCGCCATCTCGGCATAATAGCGGAAAACCGGCGGGATGTTCGCAATCTCGCCGATCGATTCAGGGTAAGGTTTGCCCGTTTCCAATGTCATCAAGCGGGCGATCTCAGTCATGTCGCCGCTTTCGATGTCGTTGGCGATCTGGTGCAATACCCGCGCGCGAGATTTGCAGTCCATCGCAGACCACTTCCTTTGCGCCGCATTGACCCGGTCCAGAACCTGGTTCACGATCTGCGGCGACGGCTCACCAAAAACCCCGACGGGCTGCAAGGTAGACGGGTTGACCAGAGTGGTCCCACCACCCTCCAGTGGCACATGCTTGGGGTTGAGGTAGTAGGTGGGTTTGAACGGGTCACGCATTTGGCAGCCCCCTTGTTTGACAGGCATTGCGCCGTTAGCGGATCATGTACACTTTCTTGACCGTCTCGTGGACAGAGCAAACGCCTTTCCAGTCCTGCGGAAAAAAGGCCGCAGTATCGGGCGTAATCTCAATTACCTCGCCGCTTTCATGGACATAGGTACAGCGGCCTTCCAGAAAGTGGCAGAACTCGTCCTTGGTGACGTGACATTCCCACTTACCGGGAGTGCAGACCCAAAGGCCGCATTCGGACTGGCCGTCAGGCCCCTTGTGGATCAGCTTTCCCGAGGTGCGGGATTGCCCTTCAATCATCGTCGGGATTACCCCCCAATCGACAAGATCAGTCTGCTGGAGCGGGTTTTGCATACGTGGCGTGGTCATGTTTCAGGTTCGCGATCCGTTAGGTAGTAGGTGTTGCGCAATGTTTCCTCGACCGTGCATTCCCCTACCCAACCGGCGAGGAATAGTACGGCCGTTCCGGGCGTAACTTCGATGCTTTCGCCTGCATCCGACCGATAGACCGCGCGGCCCTGCACAAAATAGCAGAACTCGTCACGCGGTATCGTTAGGCGCCAGCGGCCTGGAGTACAGACCCATACGCCGATCTCCGGCCGGTTGTCAGGACCCTTGTGAACCAGCATACCCGATGAATGCGACTGGCTTTCAATCATGTCCGGCTGTAGCCCCCAGTCCGTGAGGTCGGTGCGGGTCGAGATTTCCGAAAGATGCGGGGCGCTGCTCATTCCGCGGCTTTCAGGATTTCGTCGAGAATGCCAGCTGCCTTGGTCGGGCCATGCCGTGACTGCATGTGAGCAGAGGTTGCCGCCATCTTCGCCTGCATTCCTGGATCGTTGATACATTTGTCGAGGGCAATAGCCAATTCATCATCGGTCCAGTCGTATCGGTGAAACCCGAACCCGTGGCCGGTTTCCTGAACACGGGTGGCGTTATCGTGGCCGTCCCAGACATAGGGCATAATGATTGCTGCTTTGCCGAAATATAGGCACTCTGTGAACGAGTTGTTACCGCCATGATGTATCACCGCGTCAACCTGCGGAATTACCGAAGGCTGGGGATACCAGCTCTGTATGTGCACGTTGTCGGGAATGTCTGTGTATTCGTCAATATAATCCCCGACATTTACGAGCGCCCGGTAGGGCAACCTGGAAATGGTCGAAATGATCCTCTTTAGCAGGTCGGTGTCGCCTGCGCCAAGCGACCCGAAAGATACATAGAGAAGTGGTTTGTCATTGTTGGACTTAAACGTTGGCACCTCAAAGGGTTCTTCTTCGCGCACGCAACCTTCAAGATACTGAAACCGGTTTGGGTCCAGTGGGTTCTGCCGTTCGTACTTTGCCGGCTCGGGATAAAGCAGAAGGTTCATTGTGGGCGACGCTTCGAAAAACTCTCCAATCGGATAGGCGTCTTCGTTGCATCTGGCTAGGAACGCATTGTAGTCGTTGTGGATCGGCTTGATCATATCGTGGAACTTTGCCTCATAGGCCTCCATGCCCTCGCGGTCATCCACCCGGCAGCCCGATAAGTGCGGCGGCACAATCGGGTCCGGGATTTCGTTTTCGGAACATGAGATGATCCGCACCCACGGTACGCCGAACTGCTTGATGGCTGGGAACATAATAACATTATCCACGCAGATCATATCTGGTTTGATTTTTGCCAATACCTCGGGCAGATCTTTTTGCGCCCATTTTGCGCTGTCGACGATCGCCTCCCAGCAATCCTTGACGTAGTTATCGATCTGGTCAATCGGGGCTTTGCGAAAATTTGGGATGTGACCGTTGATGAAATCCTCCCAGAACTTTGCCATCGCCTCGGGTTCCATCGGCTCGGACAGGGCAACAGGATGCGCCTCAAACCCATAACCTTCATATACCTCGACAAAGCCGGGATCGCTTAGAAATACAGCCTTATGGCCCAGTTTCTCGCAGGCCTGCGCGATGCCAACCGAATTCAGCGCAGGGCCAAAGGCAGCTTCGGGGAAGAAGGCGATGGTTTTCTGTGACATTGTAGGTCTCCGGTTAGATTTGGCTTAGCAGTTGGGAAGGATGCGGGAATGTTTCGCGTCCCATACGCAGTGGACATCCTGACCCGGCTGGATATTTTCACGGTCGGCTTGGCTGGCAGGAACGCGGGCGGAAAGGGTGCTCCTCCCGCCGCGAACGCGCACATGCACACCCAGGTCTGACCCGTGATAGGCGACTTCTTCGACAGTGCCGGGAAGGCAGTTGCGCCCATCTTGAGGGGCGGTCTGCATCAGGCTGACCCGTTCCGGGCGCACAGCAATCGTGGCAGCACCGCGCAGCTCGGAAACGCCCCTCAGCACCCCCGCCCCGTCGACATCGACACCGCCGTCGACGGCGTTACCATCCAGAAAGTTCATCACGCCGACAAAATCTGCAACAAAGCGCGATCCGGGGTGTTCGTAGAGCTCGTGAGGAGTACCGACCTGCGCCAGCTTGCCATCATGCAAGACCGCGATCCGGTCGGCCATGACTAAAGCCTCTTCCTGGTCATGAGTCACAATCAGAAATGTAATCCCCACCTCGTGCTGCAACCGTTTGAGTTCCAACTGCATCTCTTCTCGCAGCTTCTTGTCCAGAGCCGAAAGGGGCTCATCTAACAGCAGGACCTTTGGCCTTTTGACCAGCGCGCGCGCCAAAGCGACCCGCTGTCGCTGCCCACCGGAAAGCTGATCCGGCTTGCGTCCAGCAAAGCCTGAAAGCTTCGCGCTTTCCAGAACCTCGGCCACCCGCATGGCGATTTCTTCCTTGGGCAATCTCTCCATCTCTAACCCATAGGCGATGTTTTTTTCGACGCTCATGTGCGGAAACAAGGCATATGACTGGAACATCAGGTTCAGGGGCCGCCTGCTGGGGCGTATGTTTGTCACGTCCTGCCCGGCAACTATTACCTGTCCTTCCTGTGGTGTTTCGAACCCCGCCAGCGTCCGCAACAATGTGGTCTTGCCGCAGCCCGATGGGCCCAGAAGTGCAAAGAACTCGTTATCGCGAATATTCAGTGAAACGTTGTCGATCGCAGTCACCAAACCGTATCGCTTGGTTATATTCCTGAGTTGAATCCCTTGGCTCATCGGCTGAAAACCTCTTTGTCGGCACGCTGCGCGAAGAAGACCAGCGTGAACGAAACGAACATGACGATGGTAGCCATCGCGTTGATTTCCGGCGTAACGCCAAATCGGATCATTGCGTAAATCTGCATCGGCAACGTGGTCGAGGATTGCCCAGCACCTGCGGTGAAGAAGGCAATAATGAATTCGTCCACAGACAGGGTAAAAGACAACAGCGCCCCGGCAATAACCCCCGGCGCGATGGCGGGCAGCAGAATGCGGCGAAAGGTGGTGAATTCGCTGGCCCCAAGGTCGGCACTGGCCTCAAGTATCGAATGGTCGAAATTGCGCATCCGCGTTCGTACCACGGCGACAACAAAGGCTATGTTAAATACGACATGGCTGAGGATGATCGAATGAAGCCCCAGCGTCATGTTGAGTAGGGTGAAAAAGGACAAGAGCGCGATGGCCAGAACTATGTCGGGGATGATCATCGGTGCGAACAGAACCGCGTCTAGAACTGAAGAATTACGCCGTGTCTCGACACCGACCGCCAAAAGCGTGCCGATTATTGTCGCCAGAACGGTCGAGATTAAGGCCACGATTAGCGTGTTGCGCGCTGCCGACAGTATTGGATCCGCGGTAAACAACTTGCCGTACCATTCCAACGAAAACCCGGTCCATACAGTTGGAAGTCCGGCCCGGTTAAAGCTTAGCGCCATGAGCACAAGGATCGGCACATAGAGAAAGGTGTAAAACAAAACCAGGTGCAGCTTCAGGCCCATGTTGGATCGGCCCCGCATCAGTCCTGCCCTCTCTGTCCCGCTGCGCGATTGGCCAATACCGCCTGTGCGAACAGTAGCCCCATCATGATCGCAATCAGGAACATCGACAACGTTGCTCCGAACGGCCAGTCGCGGGCGCTCAAGAACTGGTCATAGATCAGGTTTCCAACCATCTGAAGTCGCCCGCCACCAAGCAAATCGGGCGTAATGAAATTGCCGATCGACAGCACAAAAACAAAGACACCACCTGCCGCAATGCCGGGAACGGTCTGTGGCAGTATCACCCGGTAGAAAGTGGTCCAAGCGGGCGCTCCAAGATCTTCCGAGGCTTCTATGGTTTCGACACTTATGCGGTTCAGCGATGAATAGATCGCCAGAACCACAAAGGGGGTGTAGTTGTAGACAAGCCCAACGATCACCGCGAAATTGTTATAAAGCAGAGACAGCGGCTCATCGATCAAACCTGCCCCCTGGAGAGTATTATTGATCAAGCCCTCGCGGTTAAGCATCACGATCCAGGCGTAAGTGCGTATTAGGTAGTTGGACCAGAACGGCAGGATCACCAAGATCAGCAAACCAGTCTGCCAACGGCGCGGCGCCAGCGTGATGGCATAGGCCGCCGGATAGGCGATCAGGATCGCGATTATCGTGGCCAGAAATGCGATCTTGGCCGAGCGCAAGAAGATCCCGAGGTAAAGAGGATCGGCGGCCCGCACAAAATTTTCAAACGTAAAGACGTGGTCGATGCCGCCATAGATACCGCGTTCAAAGAACGCATAGGTAAAAATAAGACCACACGGAACCACCATAAGAAGCGCAAGCCAGCCCAGGCCCGGCCCCAGCAAGATCACCGATTTCAGTCGATTGGTCATATACTTGGCAATCTGTGGAGTGATGTCGTACAGGCCCGACCCTTTGTTCGGGTCGGGTTTTGCTCAGGGTTCGATCACTTACTGTGCGGCCATGATTTCGGTCACGGTCCGAGCAAAAGGTTTTTGGCCCTCGCCGAGATCGCGCAGCTGCTCGTACTTGGTAAGATCTGCAGGCGACATTCCCATGTTCGGGAAGGTGCCGATCAACGACGGGTCCAGCGCCTCCATCGCAGCCTTGTTCGGCGTTTTGTAAAGGATATTGCTGGCAACCCAGACACCGACATCCGCCCCCAAGACATAGTTTACAAAGGCATGCGCCGCGTCTTTGTTTTCAGATGCATCTGTGATGACTAGCGCATCTACCCACAGATCCGATCCTTCTGATGGTATCGTGTACTTGATGTCCGCGTTTTCACCGATGCCGTAGTTACACCAGCCATCCCAGGCGTGAACCATGGTTGCCTCGCCCGATACCAACTTCAGATAAAAAGTTGCGTCGTCGTAGGCCAGCAGATCCTGCTTCGCCGCGACCAGCAGGTCCTTTGCAGCCGCCAACGTCTCATCCGACGTATCGTTCAGCGACTTTCCGAGGGCTAGCGCAGCAGCCCCCATCAGCCAGCGATCCGTCGAGAGCATTGTCACTTTGCCTTTAAGGTCGTCAGAGGGTTTGAGCAGATCATTCCACGAAGTTGGCTCTGCCATCAGGTCTGACCGGTAGCATAAGCCCGTCGTGCCCCAAGCGTATGGCATTGAATAGTTGTTGCCCGGATCATGGGCTAGTTCTTTCGCTTCGTCATACAGGTTGGAGGCATTCGGAACCTTGTCGTGGTCGATTGCAGCCACCAGCCCCAGGTTGTTTAACGCCTCGGCAAAAGGCGACGAGACGAAAAGAACGTCGTAGCCCTTGCCTCCACCGGCTACGACCTTGCCCATGATTTCTTCGTTGGTGCCATGCACCGAGAGCTCGGCCTCGATACCGGTTTCCTTGGTGAAATTCTCCAGCAGGTCCGGCGGCATGTAGCCGTCCCAGTTCGAGATCACGATTTTTTCTGCTTGGGCCGCTCCGGCGAATACGCTGAGTGCGCAGGCCGCCCCGGCGGTGAGCCAAGCAAATGGCAAACGGAACGAATTGGTGAACTTGTTGGTCATGTCTTCCTCCCTTGACATCCGCGCTCGCTTCTGGGGCGAGATATATGATGCAATCACGGTATTTTTTGACGAAATAAAACTCAACAATTTTTTGAATCATTTTTGTATGGCCCGGCGAAGCCATTTAAGGTACCGTTTTTATTGTATATTAATTAAGTATGACGAAAGCCGTCTTCTTATGTCACCAAGCAAACACTTGAAACTTGCTCAAAAAATACTGGATGTTGCGTTGGATCTCGATTTGCATCAGGGCGACAGACTGGTGGAGAAAACCCTTGCTGATTCGTGCAGCGTCTCTCGCACTCCGGTTAGATCCGCATTGAGGCTACTGGAAAAGGAGGGGATGGCACGCAAAGCGGCAGAAGGCGGGTTTGTCCTAGAATGCGAACCCGAAAAGGGGCATTCGATACTCAACCAACATGCGATCGGAGCAGGTGTGGATCTCGCTGGTGCCATCCTACGAGATCGCGGCGCCCGACGCCTGGACGGTGCCATCAATGTCACAGACCTGATCCGCAGATATTCGGTTTCCCGCAGCGCTGCACAGCGTGGGCTCGAAGCCCTCCTGGCCCAAGGTGTGATTCAGAAAGCCGAAGGTCAATCCTGGGTTTTCACGCGCATGCCGGGAGACCGCTCCGGACGAATAGAGAGCTACGAATTTCGTCTGATACTTGAACCGCAGGCCATTCTGTCCGACGGTTTTAAGTTGGACACCAAGCGCGCCGATCTGGTCCGCAGCCAGACCGAAGCGCTTCTGGCGCAGTCGGAAAACTCTTTCAATAGCCAGGATTTCCAAGACGCGGACCTTGCCTTTCACAAGCTCATCGCTCGATCGTCCGGAAACCAGTATCTAGCTTCTGCTCTCATGGCCCATCATGGGTTGCGCCACCTGCCAGGCGGATCATTCGGTATGATCGACTTTCGGATGCGGCAGGCGCTCGATGAACATCTGCGTATACTTGATTTCATCGAACAGGGTTATTTCGATCTTGCGGCGGATCAGATGAGGGTACATTTGCGGCTTTCAATGCACCAAAGGCCCAGCGTAGCCAATCGTGGTGCTCCGGCGCTAGTCCAAGCAACCCGCGGGTCAATCCGGTGAGTGAATGATGAACCGCAAGGAAGCACCCGTAATCGCGTTTTTCCCCGAAGCTAGTTTTGGGGCTGCACTGAATTGTGTGGGGATCGCTCAGGAACTTCGCGCTATGGGTGCACACCCCGTTTTCCTGACCCACGGCGGCTTTGGTGGCGTATTCGCAGACTACGGTTTTGACGAATTCGCTGTCCCTGTTCAGTCAGAGTTGACAGAAGAAGAAACCCAGGCCTACTGGCAGGAATTCCTAAGCCATCATCTGCCGCATTTTAACATGCACCCAACTGACCAACTGGCCACCTATGTAGAGCCCGTTTGGAACGCAATCGTCGAGACAGCGGAAGCGGTCGAACAGGGGTTGGAATCCGCGCTAGAGCGTATCAACCCGGATGTCGTCGTCCTCGACAACGTGATCATGTTCCCTGCTATCGTACGCTCCGAGTGCCCATGGGTCAGGGTCATTTCTTGCGCGGAAACCGAGTTGCCAGACAAGTGCCTACCGCCGTACCTGTCCGGCCTGCCGGCATCTGACGTTGCCGGGTGCGCGACATTCCGCGGCCAGTACCTGGAGACCCTTGGCCCACTTCATGCTCGCTACAACAAATTTCGCCAGGATCGCGGGCTTAAGCTATTGCCTGAAGGTGAGTTCCTGGAAACATCACCGCATCAAAACCTTCTTTTGGCGCCGTCTATCATTCGCCATGATCGTGAGCAGGCGCCGGACCCGAGACAATTCACCTTTCTCGAAGGCTGCGTGCGCCAGGAAGGTCCCTATCGTGTACCTCAGATGCCCCGTAACGAAGGGCCTCTGGTGTACGTGAGTTTTGGCAGCCTCGGTGCCATGGATGTCTCATTCTTTGAAAGCCTGTTCGACGTATTCAAGACAATGGACATGCGTTTTCTGATCAATGTCGGCGCCCAGATCGATGCCTATTCCAGAGTGCCAGACAATGTTCACCTGCAGGAATGGTTCCCGCAGCCTTCCGTGGTTGAACAATGCGATCTTTTTATTCACCACGGCGGCAACAACAGCTTTTGCGAAGCACTGTACTTCGGGGCTCCGTCGCTGATCCTCCCCTATTGCTGGGACGGACATGACAACGCCCAGCGGGCAGTTGATACCTGTGTCGGCCTCAGGCTAAACCGATGGGATTGGACACCGGAGCAATTGGAGAGTGCGATTAACCAACTACTTGGGGACGCGGAGATGAAGGCCCGGCTGGCTGCGAGCTCAGAGAGCATGCAGTTGAGAAAGTCGGTTCAGTTAGCTGCTCAAAAAATTCTGGATTGTGTAAAACCTAACCGAATCTAGTTTATTCTCGTCGGTCATCCGTTTTGACAGGAAGGATGGAAGGGTACATCGCAACTAACTCTAAATCACTGAACCTAAAGTGTCGGTTTTGGGCCGATATTGTTGAAAAACTCCAGTTTTGGCCAAAACCTGTAAAAAATTACCCATTGAGAGGCGGTTGAAGTTTTTGGCCAGGGGGTCGGCCAAAGCATTGGTTCCGCGATGTGCGAGGCTGTCATGGCCTTCTCTGGGCAAGTGGCGTCAACATTGCTGGCGCGATGGAAATAGGCGAAAAAGCGAGTGGGCCGAATTCTCGAGTTTTTCAACAATATCGGCTCTGAGCGGTTGTTCGTTGCGCAGCGCATCAATGACCGAGTTGCGGACGGAGCAACCATCGTCTGAAGCACAGTAGTTTGCTGTGTGGGCAAAGAAGCCACAACCGCACAATAGTCCACAAAGAGGTCCAACTAACGCCAAATCTATGTGGTGACTGCACAATGCAGAGGTCAACTCTGCATTGTGCACAGCGATCTTCGTGTGGCTGCGATGAATGCCATGATCATGAATGCCAGCCTGGTTCAGCAGGAGATGGTATGAGATGCGGAAAGTATATAAGCCAAGCGCGGCTGCACTGGCCGCTGCTTCTGCGGCTCAAGCCCCAGAAAAGGGAACCCCTACAACTGAGGCAAAGCAAGTCACAGGGGATCAGCGTCAGATTGCCGTTAAGCATTCCGAACCTACCAGATATGGTGGTCCTAACAAAGAGGAAAGCCAAGCCTTCGCACCCTTGTGTTCAGGATGAACGGCTTGGCGAACACGTTCCTGCGTGATCGCTACGGCCTCGCCATACCTGAGAGATTGGGACAAGGTGGGCCTTGCCCCGTATGCGGTGGTGACGATCGTTTCAACTGGTTCCCGCGGCGAGATGGTCGCGTCCGGTACTTTTGCCGGAGGTGAAGTGAAACCCGTGACCTGGCCCAACTCATGGTGGATGCAGGCTGTGTCTCCGTCATGAAGGAAGCTTGCAGGGTACTCTATGACGTATCCTAACCTGGCTCGGATTCATGACACACCGGTTCAGCTGTATCTGGAACGTCGCGGCGTATGGGGTGAGCTGGCATCTCAAACCAATGCCCTGCGATATGGGCGGGAATGGTTTGCTGGTGCTGTGCGCCACGTCCTGTACGCCAGACAGCGCGACACCCGTACCAATGAGCCTGTTTCCATGCAGCGCACCTTCATTGCTGAGGAGGGCGGGCGGCTTCGGGTGCCTGACATGAAAACAGGGAAGCTGAAAAAACTGCCCAAGCTTTCCCTCTCAGGAATTCCAACAGGTGGCACGGCCATCATGCTTGATCCGTTTGAGCATGTGAGCCACGGCCTGACGATTGCCGAGGGTGTGGAAGCCGCTCTCGCTGTCGCTGACTATTGGCACCACAGGCCCGTGTGGGCAGTCACTGGCACCATGTTTATGAAAAACTTTGAGCCGCCTGCTTACCTGAATGCTGTGACCATTGTTTCGGATGCAGATGAGCCAGGACTGGATGCAGCCAGAGCGTGCGGTGAGCGCCTGATTAAGAGGGGCATCGAAGTCAAAATTTACAAATCCAGTAACGAAGGGGAAGACCCGGATGAGTTGGCCATCCGACTGAAAAAGGAAATGGCCAATGGCTGACATGCCGAAAGATATGGAAGAGCTGAAGGTCGCTCAAATCCCCACCGAGCAATACGCTCTGAAACACTCGGAGCTTTGGGCAAATCGCAAGGCCCCAAAGATGGGTTTTCTCGGTACTTCGGCTGGCGGTTTCTACACCATCACGGCACTGACTGGCACAGGCAAAACAGCCTTTGTCCTGATGCTTGCCATATGTGCAGCCACAGGGATTGACCATCTCGGCATAGGAAACAATCGCAAGTACAAGGTCGTTTTGTGCCTTGGTGAAAATCCAAACGAAACACTGGAAAAGCTGTGGGCAGCAACCTTGTATCTGGTGCTTAATCCAGAAGACTTGGAAGACACCATGTCCAATCTCACAGGCATTCACTCCCCGGAACAGATTACCAGAGAGATGAGGCTCATGGGCGGTGACTTTGAGCTGGTGATTATCGACACACTGTCAGTTTTCATGGGCCTGACTGAAGGTATGGAAATGAACAGCAACACCCACACCCTGAAGTTCTTGGAAGATTATCGCAGCTCTTTTTGTGAGGCAGGGCAACTGAACTGGTCCTCCGTTTCCTAAACATATCGGCGGACCAGTTCAGTTGGGGAGGCTCAAAATTCGCTGATCCTGTACCTTTTGCCCCGGTAGCTTTCTACCCAACCTTGCCCATCACGGTGTTTTCAACGGTCTGCAACTACCCCGCCTGAACTGCGCGTATTCTCAACTTGTTCGGGCAAAGGGTTCAGACACCTGCTTTCGTCGAAAAGTACTTGGCCAGGTGGTCAATCAACGCACGGACTCGGGCGGTTAGGTGCCTGTTTGGGGGGTAAAGGGCATAGAGGCCAAAGTTTTCAGGATCGTAATCTTGAAAAAGCTGCTCAAGGCTGCCGTTGTTCAGGGCCTGAGCGACAGCATACTGAGGACAGCGGCCAATGCCGAGGCCCGCGATCGCCATGTTTGCGATTGCCGCCGGAGCATTGGCGTGCAAGGCGCCAGATACTTTCACCACAAAATCCCGGGTACCAGACCGGAATCTCCACGAAGTGGCGTCAGTCGGGTTTTCATCAATCAGGCAGTTGTGTGTCGCAAGCGCCATTGGATCGCCAGGGCGCCCGTGTTCCGCCAGGTATTCCGGTGAGGCACATACGACAAGCGGCATATCGGCCAGTTTGCGTGCAATCAAAGTCGAATCCCGGAGCACGCCAATTCTGATGGCCAGATCAATTCCTTCTTCCACAAGCGCGACTCTACTGTCCGAAAGCTTGAGGTCCAAATCCACCTTTGGATGTGCCTGCATAAAAGGAACCAACGCCGTCGCCAGGTTGTTGCTGCCGAACCCGGTTGGCGCGGTGATCCGGATAAGCCCCGCCAGCGCGGACTGCCTTTCCTGAACCAGATCTTCCAGTTCGTCGAATTGTTCCACGATCGGCCGACACCGCTCGAGATAGGCAACACCGACATCCGTCAACGCGACACTTCGGGTCGTTCGGTTAAACAGCTGGGTCGAAAGCCTGCTTTCCAACTGGGCGACATATTTGCTGACCAGTCTCGTCGAAAGACCAAGGCGTTTTCCCGCAGCCGTGAAAGAGCCTTCATGTGCAACGGCCAAAAAGGCGCGCATCGTATCAATCGTATCCATGGCCAAGTTCCTCTGTCTGCCCGCATTCTTTTTATTATTACCATTTTGTTCATAGTAACTGAACAAAGTGTTGGATTATTAATGAAATGGGCAATTGGTATGTTTGGTTCAGTGATCGCTAATGAGCTGCGTCACATAACCTCCAGAGCTTCCTCGGAAAGGGAACTGCAATGCCGAACGCCATTCGTATTCATCGTCACCCGTTGTCGGGTCACTCTCACCGGGTCGAGCTTTTTGCCAAACTCGGCGGCATCAATCATGAACTGGTTGATGTCGACCTGCTGGCGGGCGAACACAAAAAGGAACCCTTCCTGTCTTTGAATTCGGCGGGGCAGGTGCCGGTCATCGAAGACGGAGATTCCGTGATCGCCGACTCCAACGCGATCCTCGTCTATCTCGCGCGCAAGTATGCGCCTGATTGGTTGCCAACCGATCCGGTCCGCGAAGCCGAGGTGCAGAAATTCCTGTCGCTGGCTGCTGGTGAAATAGCCAATGGGCCCGCTGCCGCAAGGCTTGTCACCGTATTTGGCGCCCAGTTGGATGCCGAGCGCGCAAAGGCTGTCGCCAAAACCGCCTTTGACCGTCTCGAGGCACATTTGAATGGGCGTGAATGGCTGGTCGGCAACGCCGCGTCAATCGCCGATGTCGCGATATACAGCTACACCGCACATGCCCCCGAAGGTAACGTCTCGCTATCTGACTACCCCAACATCCGTGCGCTGCTGGCCCGTGTCGAAGCCCTGCCGGGCTTTGTGCCGATGCAAAGCACCAAAGTCGGCCTGGCCGCCTGATTGAACGACGCGCCCGGTCGCAAAGCCGGGCGCGCCGCCTTCTGGCGTATCACCGCAACCGCTGTCCCAGGAGAAGTTTCATGCTTATCGTTGACCCTAGTGCAAAAGACGTCTCACCGTTTCATCGGGGCGAACACATGGCCCAATCCCGTCAGGGTGTCCGTGATATCGAAGACTGGGCGCGCAAGGTGGTTCGTGACCATTTGCCCGAACAACACCGTGACTTTCACACCGCCCTGCCGTTCCTGGTGGTTGCGGCCCGGGACAAAGCGGGTTGGCCCTGGGTCACGTTGGTAGAAGGACCCGATGGTTTCGTTACCTCTCCGGACGCCAAAACGCTATCCGTTGCCGCATTACCCCTGAAAGGTGATGCACTTCACGATGCCATTCACAACGAAAGCGACATCGGCATTCTGGGTATCGAACTGGCGACCCGGCGACGCAACCGCGTGAATGGACGGGCGGGCAAAGTCACATCTTCAGGCTTTGAGTTTCACGTCGACCAGACCTTTGGCAACTGCCCGCAATACATCCGCGAACGTGATTGGCGCCGTGTGGACGGCCGGGCACCCGGACCCACAACAAGAAGCAACAAGTTGTCGGCCCAACAAGCCGATTGGATCAAGACAGCCGACACTTTCTTTATCGCCAGTGGTTTTCGTGGTGAAGGTGAAAGCCCGACTTACGGAATGGACGCATCGCACCGTGGTGGTGATCGCGGGTTTGTACAGGTTCTGGATGACACGCGGGTGCGGTTTCCGGATTTCGCAGGCAACAACCATTTCAACACAATCGGCAATCTGATGCTCGACCCCAGAGCCGGCTACCTTTTTGTCGACTTTGAAAGTGGCAGTTTGTTGCAAGTGGCGGGAACTGCAACAGTAGATTGGGACAGTGCCGAAGTGGAAGAATTTCCCGGCGCGCGGCGATTGGTGACCTTGGACATCCACGAGGTTGTCGAAACGCGCTCGGCTCTCAGCCTTCGGTGGAACTTCGATGCGGACTCGATCCGATCCCTGAGGTTGATCGAGAAGACACCTGAAAGCACCGATGTAAGTTCGTTTCTGTTTGAAGCGCGCGACGGTGGTACTCTGCCAGAGTTCGAACCCGGCCAGCACCTGCCGATCGAACTGGACATTCCAGGGCACGATACACCAGTGCGTCGGACCTATTCATTGTCCAACGGGCCGAATGAGCACCGTTATCGGATTTCGGTCAAGCGAGAACCAAAGGGCCTGGTTTCCCGGTACATGCACGATCACCTCGATCCTGGGGCGATCATCAGCAGCCGCCGACCTTCCGGGGATTTCGCAATGACCTGCAGTAAATGCCCGTTGGTGCTTGTCAGCGCTGGTGTTGGCGTCACGCCCATGGTGAGCATTCTCAGCAAGGTTGCGAATGAGCGCGGCAATCGCCCGGTCTGGTTCGTGCACGGTGCACGGGATGGCCAGCATCATCCATTGGCTCACGAGGTTCGCGAACTGGCCGCCAAGCGGGCAGGCATCAACGTCCATGTGGCATATAGCCGACCGACGGCAAATGATAACTTTGGTAGCGTTTACAATTCCCGGGGCCGCGTCAACGGGGCGTTGCTGGCACAGCTGGTCGACGACGCTGACGCTCATTACTTCTTGTGCGGCCCGGTCGGGTTTATGGCCGATATTCAGGCCGATCTGGAAAGCCGGGGCGTCCCCCTGGGGCAGATTCATACCGAAAGTTTTGGTCCTGTCGGGTGATCCGCACGGAGATCGTTTTTGTGACCAAAAAATAGAACGAGAGGAGCAATGACATGCGCGATTCATATGACGTGATAATTATCGGCGGGGGCAACGCGGGGTTTGGTGTTTCCTCGGTTGTACATGAAGCCGGAAAATCGATCGCCTTCGTCGAGGCGCGCGATTTTGGCGGGACTTGCCCCAATCGCGGCTGCACGCCGAAGAAGGTTCTTGTGGCGGCTGCCCATGCGATACACGAGATCGAACAGGCCCACATCCACGGGATTGAGGTCGGCAAGCCAAAATTGAATTGGGCGAAACTGATCGAACGAGAGAAGGACCTGATCGGTTTTATCCCGGGCGCCATGCAGGAACTGGCCGAAAAGCGTGGCGAGGTGTTGCGTGGCACAGCACGCTTTGTTGGGCGAAACACCATTGAGGTCAACGGTCGTGTCATACATGGCAAAGACATTGTTGCCGCAACAGGATCAAAGCCAGGGCCGCTGCCATTTCCCGGTGCCGAGCTCATGATTACTTCGGACGAAGTACTGTCCGATGCGACATTGCCGAAAGAAGTTGTCTTTGTTGGCGGCGGTGTCATCGCCATGGAATTTGGCCACGTCTATGCGCGCGCTGGTGTTCACGTGACGATCCTTGAAGCCTTGCCGCAACTGCTGCCTCGTCTGGACAGTGATGCTGTGGCGGCGCTGCAAGCGGAAACCGAACGCCTGGGCATTGTTGTCAAAACCGGAGTATCGGTGACAGCAATCCAGCAGACGGCCGACGGGTTGAATGTTCAATACGAGCATGACGGCCGCAGTCAAAATGTTATTGCTGAACGCGTCGTAAACGGCGCTGGGCGCATCGCCAATATCGAAGGGCTGAACCTTGATGCGGCGGGTGTGGAACATGATGGGCTTCGCATTCTGATCGACGACACGATGCGGTCCATCTCCAACCCTTCGGTCTGGGTTGCAGGCGACGCGGTGGCGCAATCCGCCCAGCTTTCCCCCATCGCAACTTACGAAGGTCAGATTGTCGGCCACAACATCGTGCATGGCCCGACCAAAACGCCGGACTACACCGTGATCCCCAGTGCCGTCTACACAGTTCCGGCGCTTAGCACCGTTGGGCTTTCTGAAGAACAGGCGCAGGAAAAGGGCCTGGATGTCTCGGTTACGGTTTCCGACATGTCCGGGTGGTTTTCGACCAAGACCTACGCAGAAACCGCTGCATGGTCCAAGGTTTTGGTCGACAAAAATAGCGACCAGATTGTGGGTGCACATATTCTGGGCCACCACGGTGACGAACTGATCCATCTTTTTGCGATGGCCATGCGTCATGGCATGTCAGCTACCGATCTCAAGTCCTCGCTTTATGCGTTTCCGACCTTTGCTGCCGATATGAAATCCTTGATCTAGGCAGTTAAATGCATGCTGTTTCTTCCGGGTGGAAAGCCTGCTTGCAGGGCATTTCCCCGGAATGGCGGTTCATCTGCATGCGAACACTTTCAGGCTGACCAGTTCCACACGCAACGCGGGCTTTCTGACGTCAGCAACCGATCGGAGACATATGTCCCAAGTTCCGAACCGCTAATTTGGATTGGCCTCGGACCTGACCGTGTAGGGGTTGCATCGGCTGCCGTTCTTGTCGAAGTATGCATGGAACAAAGCGCCGGAACTGATCTCGACCAACAAAATCTTTGTCGACTGGGTAGGCTAACTGGTGCACCGGTGTTTGCCGACGCCAAGGTCTTTTCGTGTGTTGTTTTGTTCCGATTTGCGTAATAGGTTTCCGCCGAAATGATTTTGCAGCGGATGATATCGGTGGTCCTGGCGGCAATTCTGGTCTTATTGACCGGGTTCGCAAGTGTTGCCCACGACATGCCGCTGCATTGCAACGATGGACATTGTGACGAAGTTCAGTCTTCGGAGAGATCTCCGCACTTGGATCGTTTGTCGCCGACCGGCCATCACGAAACGGACGGCGCAGACCATGATGGATGCAATCCTTTCCTCTGCAACCTGATGCTCCTTGCCTCCGACACGTCGGATGCATCACCAGACCAGTTCGAACAGGTATTGAATTGGCAGGTAAGCGAACTTTCGGCGCTGCGTGAGCCGGAACATCCTGACAGACCACCTAACTTCTGAAACGGCACTTCGACGCCGGGTGCACGCGCCTGGTGTTTCTGCCTGGCCGCCGCTCAGCGCGGTCAATATTCTGTTTCATAAAGTCAGGAAGAACCATGAACCGAAAGTATCTCGTTATCGGAGTGTGTGCCGTGGCGGTCGCTGCTGCATACACTATGCTGCGGCCCGGTACGTCTGAAATTGCCACTCCGTCGTCCCCTGCCGCAGGGGGTGCCTTGGTGGCCGTTCAAATGCCCACGATCGAGGGCAAAGCCGCCATTGGTCAGCGCATCTTCGACGAGGCTTGCGCCGCGTGCCACGGCACCAATGCTGTCGGAATTGAAGGTGCCGGACCGCCACTGATCCATGTTATCTATGAACCCAGTCATCACGCCGACGAATCCTTTCAGCGCGCAGTTGCGACAGGTGTAAGAAGCCATCACTGGTCGTTCGGAGATATGCCGCCGGTCGAAGGCTTAACCCGTGGCGACGTTGCCATGGTTGTCGCCTATATCCGCGAAATCCAGCGCGCCAACGGAATTAACTGAGGAACACTCTATGAAGACGCTCAAGATCCTTTCTCTGCTTGCCACGCTTGCCACGCTTGCCACGGGTGCGCTTGCGCATTCCCGCGTGGACACGACGACGCCAGAAAACGGTGCGACGATTGCAGAAGTCCCGTCTGAAATCAGTTTCAACTTTGCGGACGACATCCGTCTGACCCGAGTGGAGATGACCCATCAGGATCTTCATTCGGTCCCACTCGACATTGGGAACCAGACCAGTTTTGATCGTCTCTTCACCCTCCCGCTTCAGGATATGGGGGCAGGCGCCTATCGCATAGAATGGCGCGGTCTGGGCGTGGACGGCCATGCGATGCAGGGCGAATTTTCCTTTACGGTTGACTGAGGATGCCGGACGTCTGGGGCATTGCCGCGATCCTGTCAAAACTCCTGCTGTATGTTGGCATTGCAGGATCCAGCGGGCTGGTGATCATGCGCGCCGCCTTTGCTGATCTCCTCTCGTCGCTGAGCGGCCGGATGCGCGTCCATACTGCGTTCTTGGCTGGGCTTGCGATAGTCGCGTCTGTCACTGGGTTCATGCTGCGCGGGGCCGCCCTGACCGGCGGCGCTGATGGGATGAGCGATCCCGAGATGCTGAGGCTTTTGTGGCAAACACCGGTCGGTGATGTTCTGATCTATCGACTGGTCGGCGCGGCCATGATCCTTGTCGGGTTGTTCGTGCCATTTGCCGGTCAATGGATATCCCTTGGTGGCGGTGTGCTGGCGCTGTGGTCGTTTGCACAGATTGGGCATGTGCCCGGCCTGGAACAAAGCGGCGTAAGGCTTCTGCTGCTTTTGCATTTGCTTTGCCTTGCGTTCTGGATCGGCATTCTTGGTCCGTTACGGCGCTTGTCGTTACAGCCCGAACGCTTGGACGAGGCAGCAGCGCTGGGGGATCGTTTCGGGCAAGCCGCCTCGGTCATTGTCCCTGCGTTGATTTTGGCGGGCTTGCTGATGTCCTGGCTTCTGTTGGGTGATCTTCGCAGCCTTTTTGTTTCGGGCTACGGGCAGGCGCTTCTCATCAAACTGGGGCTGGTGGCGTTGGTGCTTGTGATGGCAGCCGCCAACAAGTTTCGGTTTGTTCCCGCCATGCAGGCAGGTGATCACGACGCAGCGCGGCATCTGGCACGCTCCATCGAAATAGAAACTGCAATCATACTGGTCGTGTTCGCGGCAACAGCTACCCTTACCAGCGTCCTGACCCTTCCGAATTGAGGTTTAAGATGAACCGAAGAGAATTCCTGATCACGACAAGTGCAATGGCATTGGTTCCCGGCGTCGTCATCGCGGCGGCTCCATTGGACCTGATTGCACAGCCAGTCTCTGCGCAAATCTTGCCGGAAGGCGATCCGGCAACGCCGATGCTTGGCTTCAACGGCAGCACGCCCGGTCCGGTCCTTCGCGTCCGTCAGGACGAGGTGTTCGACATCCGTTTTCTCAACCAGATAGACGACGGCTCGGCGGTCCATTGGCACGGGTTGCGGACCGACAATGCGATGGACGGCGTGCCGGGCCTGACACAGGACGTTGTCGAAACGGGTGCAGAGTTCACCTATCGCTTTCGCGCGCCGGACGCCGGAACCTTCTGGTATCACTCGCATAACCGGTCCTGGGAACAGGTTGCAAAGGGGCTTTACGGCCCCCTGATCGTCGAGGAGCAATCCCCGCCTGATGTGGACCATGACGTGATCGTCATGATTGATGACTGGCGCCTGACCGAAGACGGCACACTCGCCGATGGCTTTGAGAACATGCACGATCAGGCGCATCAGGGTCGGCTTGGCAACTATGCCCGTGTGCTTTTCGAACCGGACGCGTCCGTTCGTCTTGGTGACCGTGTGCGCTTGCGGTTGATCAACGTCGCGACTGACAGGATTTTCCCGATTGAACTTGAAGGCATTGACGGCAAGACTGTTGCATTGGACGGTATGCCGCTTTCCGATCCGCAAGAGGTTTCTGACCTGGTTTTGGCCCCGGCCCAACGGGTTGATATCATAGCGGATGTCACTTCCGCTGAAACAATCGCATTTGTATTTCCGACCCGGGATGATCCTTACCTGCTGGGCGAAATCCCGGTTGAAGGCGAGAACACGGCGCGACAACCATCAGAGATATCCGCGCTGCCGCCAAACGCGACGGTGCAGCCCGACTTGGACAATGCCGTTTCCCTGACCTTGACCATGGAGGGCGGGGCCATGAGCCAAAGAATGATGCAGGGGCTGATGGAAGAGGGCATCTGGGCGTTCAACGGACAGTCCGGCCTTGCGGACACCCCGTTCCACAGCTTCCAACGCGGACAGACTGCGCGCATCCAACTGGTGAACGATACCCGCTTTCCCCATGGTATCCATCTGCACGGGCATCACTTTTTCGAGGTCGAAGCCGACGGCAATTTAAGTGCTTTCCGGGATACAACTCTGATTGATCCGGGTGAAACGCGAGAAATCGTTTGCGTGTTCGACAACCCCGGCAAATGGCTGATGCACTGTCACATGCTGGGCCATCAGGCGTCGGGCATGAAAACCTGGGTCGAGGTTGCATGAAACGCGTTCTGATCATCGCAGCCTTTAGCGTTGCAACTGGGGCGATCGCAGGTCACGAACTGGATGGCCGGGACTTGGCCAGCGGTCAGGCCCTTTACGTCCAACATTGCGCGTCCTGTCACGGTGCAAACCTCGAAGGGTAACCGAACTGGCAAACGCCAGACGAAAACGGTGTCTTGCCCGCGCCTCCCCATGATGAGACGGGACACACCTGGCATCACGACAACCTTCTTCTTTTTGAATACACCCAATTGGGTGGAGAAAAAGCTTTGGCGGCACGCGGTATCAGCGACTTCGCAAGTGGAATGCCCGGGTTTGAGGAAGTAATATCCGACGATTAAATCTGGGATATTTTAGCCTACATTAGATCGACGTGGTCTGAACGTGCTCAGGAAACTCAGGCCTCCAGAAATCCGCCGCACGACTGACACCGCTAATAGCCGGTTAACGCCGACGAACCGCGTCTGGGCGTATGCCGCACACGATGTTCTAAATTTGAACTGCTTGAAGAAGTGGTGGGCGACCCTGGAATCGAACCAGGCGTGCGTCTCCGCGAGGGAGTTACAGTCCCCTGCCACACCTTGCGGCCTGTCGCCCACTGTCAGGCGTTGCACCTGACGTGGAGGCGTGATTACTAGCGCCTTAAAGGAGCGTCAACAGGAAAATTCCGCTTTGGCGCAGGAAACCGAATTCCCGGCCCGGAGGCCCTTAAAATGAAGAAACCCAAATGGGTCGTCGAAAAGGAACAGGCGCGCAAAGCAGCCGCGTCCGAGACTGTCTGGTTGTTTGGACTGCACGCCGTCCGTGACGCGCTCATGAACCCGAAGCGTCAGAAATTGCGTCTGATCGTGACCCTGAACGCGCAGGCCAAGCTGGCGGAAGCCATTGAATTTTCAGGAATTGAAGCCGAGCTGGTTGATCCACGTAAATTCACGGCACCGATCGATCCGGGGTCGGTGCATCAGGGCGCGGCGCTTGAGGTCAAGCCGCTGGACTGGGGTGGGCTGGCCGAAAACTGCATCGGTCGTGAACACCCGCGCGTCATTCTGCTGGATCGGGTCACCGACCCGCACAACGTCGGGGCGATTCTGCGCTCGGCCGAGGTGCTGGGTGCAAGCGCCGTTGTCGGCACACGCCACCATTCCGCGCCGGAAACCGGGGCACTGGCGAAAACCGCCAGTGGCGCTCTCGAACGTCAGCCCTATCTGCGGGTGCGCAATCTGGCGGACGCAATCGTCGAGCTGCAGAATATGGGGTTTCTGGTGCTGGGGCTGGACGGCGAGGCAGATCAGACCATCGAAACCACGTTGGCGGGCAAGCTGGACCGGCCGGTTGCACTGGTGTTGGGTGCCGAAGGTCCCGGTCTGCGGCAGAAAACCAAGGAAACCGTCGATCATCTGGTGAAAATTGACGCAGCCGGCGGTTTTGGGTCGCTCAACGTCTCAAATGCGGCGGCGATTGCCCTATATGCATCGAGGCACAAATAACAGGAGAGCGTCATTCCCAGCCCGTCGAAAATTGCCACTTGCTGTTACTGCGGCACGCGTGCCGCGCTGGTTCTGCAGGGAAAACAACGTCACGAGCTCAGCTGTTCCAGTTGTGGCGCCCCCCTGAACGACCTCAAGATGTTGCCCAAACGAAAGCTGACGAAAGAAAGGCGAGCGCGTCCGGCCAAGTCCAAGGCCCGAACGCCGAAATACAAATACAAGAAACGGAAAAAAGGTGTATTCTCGCGCGTGCTGGATGAAGCCTGGGATGTGATCGAAGATATCTTCGACTGACTTGTTTCTTCGGCGACACGGGTGTTCACAACCGCGTCAAGGGGGGTTTCATGGCGCTGAAAAAATTGCATTTTGACGGTCTCGAATTCTAAGAACTCAGACCGACGATGCTGACCCGACGTTTCTTCATTGGCGCAATGGCCGCTATCATGTTCGCACCTGCCGTCCAGGCGCAGGAGGCGCCCGTCTATTTTGCCACTGATGGTGCGGCAATGGCGGGCTATGATCCCGTGTCCTATTTCGTGGATGACGCGCCGGTGCTGGGCCATGCCGAGCATTCGTTGATGTGGAAAGGCGTCGAATGGCATTTCGCATCAGCCGAGAACCAGGAGCGGTTCGAGCGTGATCCGCGCGCCTTTGCGCCTCAGTTCGGCGGATACTGCGCCTATGCTATGGCCCTGGGCCTTCTGTCCAGCACCGACCCGATGGCGTGGAGGGTCGTGGATGGCAGGCTTTATTTGGTGCATTCGCTCGCGATCGAGAAAGTGTGGCAGGAAGACATGGCGCTGAACATTCGCATGGCCGAGGAGCACTGGCCCTCGGTTCTGTACAAGTGACAGGCGAAATTTCGCGTTTTTTTGATCTGTCATCACAAAAATGCGCGCGCCCTCTTTTTTTTGTCGAACTCATGCCTAAATGTCACAGTGACCGCGGAACGGAACTGCCGCGGGTCATTTCACTGTCCCTCGTTCCAACAACTGGCGCTCAGGTCCGACCTGGGCGCTTTTTTCTTTTGAACGCAGCGATTAGGGTGCCCTCATGGCAGATTATTCCGATGAGTTCCTGAAAGGCATCCTGCAACGCACCAAAGTTGTGGCGGTCGTTGGGGTGTCGATGAACCCGGTGCGGCCCAGTTATTACGTGGCGCGATACCTTTCGCTGAAAGGATACCGGGTCATTCCGGTCAATCCGGGGCATGCAGGGAAGCAATTGTTCGGTCAGACCGTTCATGCCTCGTTGTCGGATATTGCCGAACCTGTCGACATGGTGGACATATTTCGCAGATCCGAAGCCGTGCCACCGATTGTGGACGAAGCTTTGCAGGTTTTTCCAAAGCTCAGGACAGTCTGGATGCAGATCGGTGTCGAACATGAAGGCGCGGCAGCAGTTGCACAGGCCAGAGGTGTCGATGTGGTCATGAACCGATGCCCGAAAATCGAATATCAGCGGCTTTTCGGGGAATTGCGCATGGGCGGGTTTGCCACCGGGATCATATCGTCAAAGCTGTGACCGTCAGCCGCCGCCTGCCGTTTTCAGCCGGGCAACTTGTTCCAGTCGCCGCTTTTCCAGAACCTGATCGCGCGGGACCCACTCGTAACGTGTGTCCTCGACCAAAGGTCCCCAGTACAGCACTCCACCATACCGCCACGGGTCCAGTACGATCCCTTCGTACATGGTTTCTCCGCGTCGGCTGATAATGGCGGTCGAGTGGTCGATTCGGAACGGGTTGTCGGCATTGGCGATGGCGCGGTGCAGGGTCAGTGTTTCGAACTCTTCCTGTTTTAGGCGCCGTTCAATGTCTTCGGCCCAGTGCCAGCACAATCCGCGCGGACGCAAGCCCTTATTGACCTTTGCGTTATGGATCAGCGGCGGGTCGGTGATCTCATATTCCTCGACCAACTGCGCGGTGTAGCTGTAGGCGACCCGCGCCGCGCGCTGCGCTTCTGCGGGGTCGATATCGGGTCCGAGGCTTTGGATTTTCGCTGCCAGCCGTTGAACCTCGTCCCCGGTGGAACGGGGCGGCGCAGAACAGGCCGCCAGGATGGCAAGCGTCGCCACAAAAACCAATGCTCTGATCATCGCGCGCGTTCCCTGATCTGTGGCACCCTGACACAGCACTATAGCGGGCAGGAGCAGCGCACGAAACCCACGCTTAGCTCTTGGGACGCGCCGCTTTTTCGGCAATGCCGCTGATGCCCTGACGCCGGGCAAGCTCGTTCAGAACGTCATCCAGCGCCACATCACGGGCGGCCAGCATCACCAGCAGGTGATACAGTACATCCGCCGCCTCGGACGTCAGTCTGGCCCGATCGCCCTTGATGGCTTCGATGATGGCCTCGATGGCCTCTTCGCCGAACTTCTCGGCACACTTTTCGGGGCCCTTGGCAAGCAGTTTGGCGGTCCAGCTCAACTCGGGGTCGGTTCCCTTACGCGCTTCGATGGTTGCGGCCAGTTCGTGCAGGATGCTCATGTCAGCCTCATCGGGATGCCTGCGGCGGCCATGTGTTCCTTGGCCTCGCGGATGGTGTATTCGCCGAAATGGAAGATCGAAGCCGCCAATACCGCGCTGGCGCCACCTTCGGTCACGCCTTCGACCAGATGATCCAGATTGCCGACCCCGCCCGATGCGATCACCGGTACATCTACCGCGTCCGAGATCGCGCGGGTCAGGGGCAGGTTGAACCCGGATTTGGTGCCGTCACGATCCATCGAAGTCAGCAGGATTTCCCCTGCGCCCTTGGCGACCACGGTTCTTGCAAACTCGACCGCGTCAATGCCGGTTGGTTTGCGCCCCCCGTGGGTAAAGATCTCCCACTTGCCGAGGCTGACGGTTTTGGCATCGATGGCGACCACGATGCACTGGCTGCCGAACTGATCGGCGGCCTCGGCCACAACATCCGGGTTCGCCACGGCGGCCGAGTTGAAACTGACCTTGTCGGCACCTGCCAGCAGCAGCGCGCGGACATCTTCCCTGGTGCGGACACCACCGCCCACCGTCAGCGGAACAAAACACTGTTCCGCCGTGCGCTGCACCACATCGAACATGGTGCCCCGGTTTTCATGGGTGGCGTGAATATCCAGAAAGCAGATTTCGTCCGCGCCGGCGGCATCATAGGCCTTGGCCGATTCCACCGGGTCGCCCGCATCGCGCAAGCCGACGAAATTGACGCCCTTAACCACGCGGCCATCGGCAACATCAAGGCAGGGAATGATCCGTGTTTTCAGCATGGCATGTCCTTTGTTGGCGCACCTCTACCGGCAAAGCCCCGCCGATGCCAGACTTGTGATTGCCACATCTCTCGAACCTGTGAAAACTGGTCCTTATTTCATCCGGAGATCAATGAGATGCGTAACCTCTTTTTGACGACCACATTCATATTCACAGGAGCTGTCGCCGCGATGGCTGACGATATCATCAAAGTAGAGACAGCCAAATCCGTGTCCGAGGCGATGGACGCGCTCGAGGCCGCAGTCGGCAATGCGGGCGCCACGGTTTTCGCGCGTGTCGATCACGCAGCGGGCGCCGAGAAGGTGGGTATGACCATCCCGGCCAATCAGGTGCTGATCTTCGGCAATCCGGCGCTGGGCACACCCGCCATGCAGGCCGACCCGCGCGCAGGTCTGTTCCTGCCGCTGAAAGTGCAGGCCTACGAGGACGAAAACGGGCAGGTCTGGCTGACCTATGAAGACCCGAAAGAAACCATGGACGAGCTTGACGCGGTCGAGAATTCCCCGGTCATCGAGAATATGCGTGGGGCACTGGCCAAGCTGACATCGGTCGCCGCTCAGTAGTCAGCTCAGGGCGCGAATGGCCTCGTTCAGATCGATCGCGCCGTCATAGAGCGCCCGGCCGGAGATTGCGCCGTTAAGTTCGACCCCGCAATCACGCAAGGCGATCAGGTCGTCCAGCGAGCTAACTCCGCCCGATGCGATGACCGGGATCGACACGGCGCGGGCCAGTGCCGCAGTGGCCTCGATATTGGGGCCCTGCATCGCTCCGTCGCGGTTGATGTCGGTGTAGATGATCGCGGCAACACCCGCATCCTCGAAGCTTCGGGCAAGATCCGTGACCTGCACATCGGTTTCTTCGGCCCAGCCCTTGGTGGCGACCATGCCATTGCGTGCGTCGATACCGACGGCGACGTGGCCGGGGAACTCTTGTGCCGCTTGACGCACCAGATCGGGGTTCTCGACGGCGACAGTGCCCAGAATGACGCGCGCGAGCCCCTTATCGAGCCATGTTTCGATTGTTGCCATGTCACGGATGCCGCCACCCAGTTGGGCGGGCACATCACAGGCTTTCAAAATCGCCTCGACCGGAGCGGCATTGACGGGTTCCCCTGCAAAGGCGCCATTCAGATCGACCAGATGCAGCCACTCGCAACCCGCTTCGACGAAGGCGCGGGCCTGCGCGGCGGGGTCTTCGTTGAACACCGTGGCCTTGTCCATTTCACCGCGCAGCAGGCGCACGGCCTGGCCGTCTTTTAGGTCGATGGCGGGGTAGAGGATCATGTCGGGCGGCCCTATATCAATGTTATCCGCGCGGGATATCGCACACACAGGGCAGGGGATGCAACGCGACGCAAAGTCAATCTTGCCCGACGGCGACCGGCGCGCCAGACTGCTTGCAAAACAGGGAGGATATCATGAGGAAATTCGTTCTGGCCGCAGGGTTTGCCGCCTTGGCAAGCAGCGCTTATGCGGCCGATCCGGTTGATGGCATCTGGAAAACCCAACCCGGTGACACCGGCGGGTATCTGCACGTTTCCATCGGATCGTGCGGCAGCGCCGTCTGCGGCACCATCGACACGGCGTTTGATGCCAACGGCAATGAGCAGCTGGACTACGAGAATTTGGGCAAACAGATTATCTGGGACATGGTTCCGGAAGGTGGCGGGGCCTATGACAACGGCAAGATCTGGGCGCCAGACCGCGACAAGACCTACAACTCGAAAATGACGCTGGACAGCCAGAACCAGCTGACCGTGAAAGGTTGCGTTGCCGGTGGCCTGATCTGCCGTGGGCAAACCTGGACACGCGTGCAATAGGCCGTCACGGAGCCCAAGTCAGGAAATTTCCGATCATACGCAGGCCGACATCCTGACTTTTCTCGGGGTGGAACTGCATCCCGACCATCGTGTCACGGCCAATCACGGCCGTGACCTCTTGGCCGTAATCCACATAGGCCAACCTCTGCGCCGGGTCCGTCACGCGGAAATGGTAGGAGTGCACGAAATAGGCGTGATCACCTGATTTCACCCCTTCAAACACCGGGTGTCTGCTTTCCAGAACCAGATCGTTCCAGCCCATATGTGGTACTTTCAACGCATGGTCTGACGGCTCGATCCGAACCACGTCGCCCGCGATCCAATCCAAACCATCGGTTTCACGGTATTCATGGCCTTTCGAGGCCATCAGCTGCATGCCCACACAGATACCCAGAAACGGGCGACCCTTTTGTTCGACCGCCTCGACCATCGCGTCATAGATACCCTTATGGCCGCGCAGTTCGGCGGCACAGGCTGGAAACGCACCATCGCCGGGCAGAACCAGCCGATCGGCCCGCGCGACAACATCTGCGTCCGAGGTCACGACGACCTCACCCACATCCAGTTCACGCGCCATGCGCTGAAACGCCTTTTCAGCGGAATGCAGATTGCCGCTTTCGTAGTCGATAATGGTAGTCAGCATCTACAATGCGCCTTTGGTCGACGGAATCGCATCGGCCTTGCGCGGGTCGGTCTCAACCGCCAGCCGAAGGGCACGGGCAACCGCCTTAAAGGCCGCCTCGGCGATATGGTGGCTGTTGAAACCGTGTATCTGGTCGATATGCAGGGTGATACCGCCATGGGTGCTGAGCGCCTGAAAGAACTCGCGCACCAGTTCGGTGTCGAAGGTCCCGATCTTGGGTGTCGGCAAATCCACGTTCCAGATCAGGAACGGACGGCCCGACAGATCCAGCGCACAGCGCACCTGAGCGTCATCCATCGGCAGGTGGCACTCGCCATAGCGGCGGATACCCTTCTTGTCGTCCAATGCCTGCGTCAGCGCCTGACCCAGTGCGATGCCTGTGTCCTCGACCGTGTGGTGATCGTCGATGTGATAATCGCCCTTGGCGCGGATCGTGATGTCGATAAGCGAATGGCGCGCCAGTTGGTCCAGCATGTGATCGAAGAAGCCAACGCCGGTCTGGTTGTCATACTGGCCGGTGCCGTCCAGATTGACCTCGACCGTGATCTCGGTCTCGGCGGTCTGACGGCTAATCTTTGCGCTGCGCATGGGCGAATTCCTTTTGATACAGGCGCGCTTATAGACGGGGATCGCCGGGCATATCCAGACCAAGCATCACATGCGCGCCAAACTGTTGCAGGGGATTGCGCCCGGGCGCGGCCCATGCCAGCCTGCGCGCAACTCAACAAACAGGGTCAACCCCATGTCCACCTGCGTTTTCATCCAGATCCGCTGTAAACCCGGTTCCACCTACACGGTCGCCGAAGAAATCGCTCTGCGCGAAATCCATTCCGAGCTTTACTCGACCAGCGGCGAATACGACCTGCTGCTGAAACTCTATATCCCCGAAACCGAGGATGTGGGGCACTTCATCAACGAAAACCTGCTGGTGATTCCCAATATCGAACGATCCCTGACCACGATGACGTTCAAGGCGTTCTGAACGTTACCCCAGCTCGAACGTCGTGATCCCATAGATACGGTGCAGATCAATTTCCGGCGCGTGGCTGGAATACATGCGGCCGGTTTCGAACACTTTGGTCAACCCCAGTTGTTGCGCCATCGCCATCGCTTGCGTGTTGGGGTTGGGCATGTCGATAAAGACCTCGGCATCCATCTGGTCAGCCGGAAGCGTCATCAGCAGCGACACCAAAAGCGCCTGCGCGATCTCGGGTGTGTCCGCAAACAATGGCCCTACCTTGTACCCGGCCAAACATCGGCGCAGCGTTGCATAGCCTCTGATCCGGCCGCCTTCCTCAAACACCCGCGAGGTATGGTTGGGTGCATCCAGCCAGGCCTGCAGGAACGTGTCGCGCGGGGCAGGAAACAGGCCCCGATCATAAGACTTCAGCTCATCCGTAAGTGTGTCGATCAGTGAAACCTGACCGTGGCCGGAACGGCCCAGGGCGTTGAGGATTTCACCCGCTGTGCCCGAAAATCGGTAGTTGTCATAAGCCAGTTCGAACCCGAACTTCCGGTAATTGTCCTGCTGTTCGACGACCCCGTCCATGCCCATGTTCCGATGTTCGCAATGCGCCTTGACGGCCTCGGCAACCTGCAGCCCGTAGCCCGATCCACGATATTCGGGCAGGACGATGTAAAAACCCAGAAACGAGTAGGTGTCGTCGTAATTCACGGCCGAGGCAGACGCGATCATCTTGCCATCCAGAAATCCGCCCTTGAATCCTTCGGGATCGGAGCTGCGGAAGCACACGGCGTCGTGAAGGCCGGGGTTCCAACCTTCGCGGCCGGCCCAATCAACAGCCGTCTGGACCTCATCCGCTGTCAGAGCGCGAATTACGTATTCTGGCATGGCGCATCTCCGTCGTGATTGCGTGCGACCCGAGAATGCCGCAGCAGACAACAAAGAACCAGAAATTTAAGGGAGGTTGGTATCTGGAGCGGGCGAGGCGATTCGAACGCCCGACCCTAACCTTGGCAAGGTTATGCTCTACCCCTGAGCTACGCCCGCATCAGATACAAATGTTGGTCCAAAGACCTCTCAATGGAGCGGGCGAGGCGATTCGAACGCCCGACCCTAACCTTGGCAAGGTTATGCTCTACCCCTGAGCTACGCCCGCGCCGTTGAGTGAGGCGTGAAGTATAAATTCTGGCGCAAAGCTGCAAGAGGAAAAACGCATCTTCCGCAAAATTTCTTTTCTGGCGACGGAAATCCGGGCCCCATCCGTTCAACTGTCTGAACACGTCAGGAAAGAACGGCGGAAGCGACAGATGAACCCGAAAGAAACCCTGAAACTCTCGGTGCTGGTTGTTTCGATGCTCATGGCGGGCATCGTGGCGCAGGCCGGTGGCGACAAAGGGCAGACCGCCCAACAGATATGGCAGCCTGCATGCCCGGTTGAAGTCGAGGTGCTGGCCGGCTGACCCTAAAGCGCCAGCACGAGGTTGGTGACCGCAGCGACCAGAATGGCGGCAAATGTCAGCAACATTCCCGTCCGGCGCAGAATCACGATCTGAGGTGTGCGCCCGAATCCGTAGGCATGCAGCAATCGTCCGGACAGAATCGCCAAACCCATCAGGTTGACCAGAACGCCCCCCGCACCTTGAATTTCGGCCATGGCGATCAGCAACAGCGTGAACGGCGCGTATTCGACGCAGTTGGAATGCGTGCGGATGGCCTTGATCAGCGCCTTGTTGCCGCCGTCGCCGACCGAGATTTGCCCCATAAACCGCTGCCGGATGACGTTAAGGCTGAGCGCGAGAAACAGGAGGGCAATCAGCGCGGCGTAGATCGGGGTAATGGTCAGCATGGCGTGGCTCCGCAGGGGCATGAAAAAGGGCCGCGCAGTGTCCTGCGCGGCCCGGCTGACATTAACCTGTTTGTCGGCTTATTCCAGTTCGACCAAAAGGTCCTTTGCGTCAATCTGGCCGCCGGGCTGAATGTGAACCGCTTTGACCACCGCATCGCGCTCGGCATGGATGCCGGTTTCCATCTTCATCGCTTCGATGGTCAGCAGCAGGTCGCCTTCCTTGACCTCCTGACCGGCGGTGACTGAAACGGTCGCGACAACGCCCGGCATCGGTGCGCCGATATGGTTGGGATTGCCGGCCTCGGCCTTGGGCCGGGCCTGCGTGGTCGAAGTCACCAGGCGGTTCGGCACCCGGATGACACGGGGCTGACCATTGAGTTCAAAGAAAACTTTGACCTCGCCCTTTTCATCGGTTTCACCAATCGCCTGACAGCGGATTTCAAGCGTTTTGCCCGGATCGATTTCGGCCGTGATTTCTTCGCCCGGCTCCATGCCGTAGAAGAAGGTGCGCGTTGGCAGGGTCCGGACCGGGCCGTAAACCCGGTGGCGGCCCATGTAGTCCAGGAAGACCTTGGGATACATCAGGTATCCGTTCAGATCCTCGTCATCGACCTCCTTGCCTTCCAGTTGCTTGGACAGTTCGGCGCGGGTGGCCTCAAGATCCACGGCGGGAACGTCCTTGCCAGGGCGCTGGGTGTTGGGCGCTTCGTCCTTGAGGACCTTCTTGATGATCGTGTCGGGGAACCCGCCCGGAGGCTGACCCAGATTGCCGCGCATCATGTCGACGACAGAATCCGGGAAGGCCACATCCGTTTCGGGGCTTTCCACGTCGGCACGGGTCAGCCCCTGGCTGACCATCATCAGCGCCATGTCACCGACCACCTTGGAGGACGGCGTCACCTTAACGATGTCCCCGAACATCTGGTTCACGTCGGCATACATCTGCGCCACCTCGTGCCAGCGTTCCTCCAGCCCAAGCGAACGCGCCTGCGCCTTGAGGTTGGTGAACTGGCCGCCGGGCATCTCGTGCAGGTACACCTCGGAGGCGGGGGCCTGCAGGCTGGATTCAAAGGCCGCATATTGGCCGCGCACCGCCTCGAAGTAATCGCTGATCTCGCGGATCGCCTTGATATCCAGTCCGGTGTCGCGTTCGGTATGGCGCAGCGCCTCGACAACGGTGCCCAGCGTCGCCTGGCTGGTGTTGCCACTGAAGCTGTCCATCGCGCAATCCACCGCGTCCACGCCCGCCTCGGACGCGGCCAGAATGGTGGCGCTGGCGATTCCGGCAGTGTCATGAGTGTGGAAGTGGATCGGCAAGCCGACCTCTTCTTTCAGAGCGCGGATGAGGATTTTGGCCGAGGCCGGTTTCAGCAGACCCGCCATATCCTTGAGGCCCAGAACATGTGCACCTGCGTCGCGCAGTTCCTTGGCCATGCCGACATAGTATTTCAGGTCATACTTGGCGCGATCGGGATCCAGAATGTCACCGGTATAGCAGACGGTGCCTTCACAGATCTTGCCGTTTTCAACCACTGCATCCATGGCCACGCGCATGTTCTCGACCCAGTTCAGCGAGTCGAATACGCGGAAGACGTCGATATTCTTCGAGGCCTGACGCACGAACTCCTGCACCACGTTGTCGGGGTAGTTGGTATAGCCGACCCCGTTCGCGCCGCGCAGAAGCATCTGTGTCATCAGGTTCGGCATCGCCTCGCGCAGGTCACGCAGACGCTGCCACGGGCATTCCTGAAGAAAGCGATAGGCCACGTCAAAGGTCGCGCCGCCCCAGCATTCAACGCTGAACAGTTGCGGCAGGTTCGCCGCATAGGTCGGCGCCACCTTGATCATGTCGATCGACCGCATCCGGGTCGCCAGCAGGGATTGGTGGCCGTCCCGCATGGTGGTGTCGGTGATCAGCAACTGCCGCTGCGCTTTCATCCAGTCGGCCACGGCCTGCGGGCCCTTCTGCTCCAGCAGGTTGCGGGTGCCCATTTTGGGCTCACCCTTCAGGGCAGGGGGCTTGGCCTCTTTCAGATCGGCGCGCGGTTCGGGACGATCCTTGGTCTCGGGGTGCCCGTTCACGGTAATGTCCGCGATATAGGTCAGAACCTTGGTGCCCCGATCCCGACGGCGTTTGAACTGGAACAGGTCTGGCGTCGTGTCGATGAACTTGGTGGTGTATTCGTTCGACAGGAAGGTCGGGTGCTTCAGCAGGTTGATGACAAAGTCGATATTGGTGCTGACGCCGCGGATGCGGAATTCACGCAGCGCGCGGTCCATCCGATGGATCGCCTTGTCCGGCGTTGGTGCCCAAGCGGTCACCTTGGTCAGCAGCGAGTCGTAGTACCGCGTGATCACTCCGCCCGCATAGGCCGTGCCGCCGTCCAGACGGATGCCCATACCGGTGGCCGAGCGATAGGCGGTGATGCGGCCATAATCGGGGATGAAGTTATTCTGCGGGTCCTCGGTTGTGATCCGGGTTTGCAGGGCGTGGCCGTTCAGTTGAACGTCCGACTGGCTGGTGGCACCGGTCGCTTCGGCCAGCGTCTTGCCCTCGGCGATCAGGATCTGGGCTTGTACGATGTCGATGCCGGTAACTTCCTCGGTGACGGTGTGTTCCACCTGAACGCGCGGGTTGACCTCGATGAAGTAGAATTTGCCGGTTTCCATATCCATCAGGAATTCGACCGTGCCCGCGCATTCATAGTTCACATGGGCACAGATCTTGCGGCCCAGTTCACAGATTTCGGCACGCTGCTCCTCGCTCAGGTAAGGGGCGGGGGCGCGTTCCACGACCTTCTGGTTCCGGCGCTGGACCGAACAGTCGCGTTCGTAGAGATGGTAGATCTCGCCATGCTTGTCGCCCAGAATCTGAACTTCAACATGCCGGGCGCGGGTGATCATCTTTTCCAGATAACCCTCGCCATTGCCGAACGCGGCTTCGGCTTCGCGACGACCTTCCAGGACTTTCTCTTCCAGTTCGTCCTCGGACTCGATCGGGCGCATACCGCGCCCGCCGCCGCCCCAGGACGCCTTGAGCATAAGCGGATAGCCGATCTGGGCGGCTTCCTTGCGGATCGCGTCCATGTCATCGCCCAAAACCTCGGTCGCAGGGATCACCGGAACTCCTGCCTCGATGGCGACGCGACGGGCACTGGCCTTGTCGCCAAGCGCGCGCATGGTCTTGGCCTTGGGACCGATGAAAGTGATGCCGTTCTGCACGCAGGCATCCACGAAATCGGGATTCTCGGACAACAGACCGTAACCGGGGTGGATTGCATCAGCGCCGCATTCTTTGGCAACACGGATGATCTCGTCTATGCTCAGATAAGCGGCAACCGGCCCCATCCCCTCGCCAATGCGATATGCCTCATCCGCTTTAAAGCGATGCAGGCCAAGCTTGTCCTCCTCGGCAAAGACGGCAACGGTGCGTTTGCCCATCTCGTTGGCCGCGCGCATCACGCGAATAGCAATCTCGCCGCGATTGGCGATCAGGATCTTTTTGAAGTCGGTCATGTCAGGTCCCGGTCTTTATGGTGTGGCCGTGTTCATAGGCGGACAATACGCGCACGTATATCAGTCGTTCTGGGTAGAACCGGCATGTTATCGCTCGCAAACGCCGCCTGTTGGCGCAATCTACTTACACATGCTGCGATGCAGCATCAATATTTGTGATTGCAGATGTCACATTTTGTAAACTTGCAAGGCCCAACTGGCCCATATTGGCCTTCAGATCCTGCCGCAGGATGTCGATGACATGAGCGGGGCCGCGTTCGCCTAACGCCGCCAGACCAAAGAGAAACCCACGCCCCAGCATGACAAAATCCGCGCCAAGGGCCAGCGCGCGAAGGATGTCCAGCCCACCTTCAATACCACTGTCAAAGATAATCGGCAGGTCCGTCGCTGCGCGTATGGCCGGTAGCGCGTCAATACTGGCGGGCGCGCCGTCAAACTGACGGCCGCCGTGATTCGACACCCATATGGCGTCAACGCCCGCCTTTTGCAGCGAAACGGCATCTTCCGGCCGCAGGACGCCTTTGACGACAAACGCGCCATCCCAGTTGTCGCGCAGCCAGGACACGTACTCCATGTCCGGCGACGTTCTCAGAAGATACCCGATATGTGACGTAGGAGGGAGGTTGAGGCTACTGTCCGAATACTTCTCGAGCGTGCGCATTCTGGGTGGTCCCCTACGCAGCATCCCCCTTGCCCAGGCCGGGCATCGCGCAATCTGTGCCAGCAGGCGCGGTGTCAGCCTTGGCGGATGCGTCAACCCGGACTGCACCTGCCGTTCGCGCCGAGATGCAACCGGTACATCCGCAGTCAGCACCAGCGTCCGGAATCCCGCATCGCGCGCGCGGGCCAGCATATCGGTGCGGATGTCGGGATCTCGAGGCGGATACAATTGAAACCAGGCGTTTTCGCCGATGTGGCCGGCCAGATCTTCGGGCATCTGGCTGGCGACCGTAGACAAGGTGTAAGGTATGTTGGCCGCGGCCGCAGCGCGGGCCAATATGCCTTCGGCATCCGGCCAGACCAACCCCGACATTCCAATGGGGGCGATACCGAACGGCAGGGCGCAGTCGTGATCCAGCAGCTTCTTGCTTGTGTCGAACTCCAGTTCGCCATGCAGGATCGACGGGGTCAGTGTAACCCGGTCCAGCGCTTCGCGGTTGCGCCGGATCAGGGTTTCAGCGCCGGTGCCACTTTCCACAAATTCCCAGACAAAGCGCGGCAACCGACGCCGCGCAAGTCGTTTCAAATCGGCAATGCCGGGATATGCACTGTGCAGGTCCATGAGGATTGATCCGATTTGCCGCGCGATTCGGCAAGTTTTTCAAGCGGCTGTCGAGGAAGACGGTTTGATTTTGACCCCCTTGTTCCGAACCAGGCTGTCCCCGATGTCTGCGCCGCAGGACGCGGAACTGGCGACCTGCACCTGATTTCGGCCCCGGTCCTTGGCGGTATGGAGCGCTTCATCCGCCGCGCGCGGAAGATCCTGCGGCATGGTTTCGTGCGCCGGGTAATGGGCGACCCCCACCGAAATCGTAATGCGGGGCAGGGATTTTTCACTATATCTGACCGCAACGGATTCAACCGCCTGCCGTACTTTTTCTGCGCGGGTCAAGGCATCGACGGACCTGCCAATTATATTCGACGGTGGTATTGAAGATGGGCAGGACACCCTTCGCGCGCGGGTACGGCGTAAATCCCCCAACCGGCAGTTGCCGTTAGGGCGATAAGCATCTGCGAAACGCCTACCATTTTCAGCCGCGAACTTCGCACTGCCCATGTCGCCTGCTTCGTCATATGCTCTCCCACAGCAATGGACCGGGCATCAGAAACAAACTTTTGCAGAAAGGTAAGATCGCCGGATGTACACAAAGGTTTAATCTGGAATCCAGTATATTATCTTCTGCGATTTCTTTGTGAACAAGCCGTGAACAAACCCTTTCCCTCGGGCCGCATCCGGCGTAGTTTGGGGGCATGAGCAGTTTTGACGAAATGGACGCCTTCGAGGGCGCATCGCTGTCCCAAAAGGCAATGGCCGCGCGTGCCGTGCCTTACCTGGATGATCTCAACCCGGCGCAGCGCGATGCGGTTGAACGGCTTGACGGTCCGGTTCTGATGCTGGCCGGGGCAGGGACCGGCAAGACCAAGGCACTCACGACCCGGATCGCGCACCTGCTGAATACCGGTCGCGCGCGCCCCAACGAGATCTTGTCGGTGACATTCACCAACAAGGCTGCGCGTGAAATGAAAGAGCGTGTCGGCCGCCTGCTCGGCCAGCCTGCCGAAGGGATGCCGTGGCTTGGCACGTTCCATTCGATTTGCGTCAAGCTGCTGCGACGCCACGCCGAACTTGCGGGGCTGAAATCGAACTTCACGATTCTGGATGGCGACGACCAGTTGCGCCTGCTCAAGCAACTGGTGCAGGCGGCCAATATCGATGACAAGCGCTGGCCTGCGCGGATGCTGGCGGGAATCATCGATGACTGGAAAAACCGTGCACTGACACCCGACAAGATACCTGCTGCTGATGCCGGAGCCTATAATCACAAGGGCGTCGACCTTTACGCCCAGTACCAGACCCGTCTGCGCGAGCTGAACGCGGTGGATTTCGGTGATCTGCTTTTGCACATGGTCACGATCTTTCAGATACATGCGGATGTGCTGGAACAATACCAGCGGTGGTTCCGTTACATTCTGGTGGACGAGTATCAGGACACCAACATCGCCCAGTACCTGTGGCTGCGGTTGCTGGCGGGCGGTCACAAGAACATCTGTTGCGTGGGCGATGATGACCAGTCGATCTATGGCTGGCGCGGGGCCGAGGTGGGCAACATTCTGCGGTTCGAGAAAGACTTCCCCGGCGCCTATGTCGTCCGGCTTGAACAGAACTACCGCTCGACCCCGCATATCCTCGCCGCCGCGTCGAATGTCATTCGCGGCAATGAAAATCGCCTGGGCAAAGAGCTTTGGACCGACGCGCAGGACGGCGAGAAGGTCCGGCTGATTGGCCATTGGGATGGCGAAGAAGAAGCGCGCTGGATTGGCGAGGAAATCGACGCGATGCAGGGCGGCACCCGTGGCGTGCGGCCGATGAACCTTGATGAAATCGCCATTCTCGTGCGCGCCAGCCACCAGATGCGTGCCTTCGAGGACCGTTTTCTGACCATTGGATTGCCCTACAAGGTCATCGGCGGCCCGCGGTTCTATGAGCGGATGGAGATCCGCGATGCCATGGCCTATTTCCGGCTGGTCATCAGCCCCGAAGACGATCTGGCGTTCGAGCGGATCGTGAATACGCCCAAGCGTGGCCTCGGCGACAAGGCGCAGCAGACGATTCAGGCGACCGCCCGACAGAATGGCGTCTCTCTGGTCGAAGGCGCGCGGGTCGCGGTCGAACTAGGGCTGATCAAGGGCAAGGGCGGCACGGCCTTGCGCCAGCTTGTCGATGGGCTGGCCCGCTGGAACGCAATGACCCGGGGTCCAAGGATCGAGGTTGACGACGATTCCGTCATTGATGATGGCACCGCTCCCATTCGTTTTGGCGAACCGGAACATACTCATATTGAACTGGCGCAGATCATCCTCGACGAATCCGGCTATACGGCGCACTGGCAGAACGACAAGAATCCAGATTCCCCGGGGCGGCTGGAAAACCTCAAGGAACTGGTCAATCAGTTGGACAACTTTGAAAACCTGCAGGGCTTTCTGGAACATGTCAGTCTGGTGATGGATAACGAGCAGGAATCGGATGGCGCGAAAGTGTCGATCATGACCCTGCATGCCGCCAAAGGTCTGGAATTTCCCGCTGTGTTCCTGCCGGGGTGGGAGGACGGGTTGTTCCCCTCGCAACGGTCGATGGACGAAGCTGGCCTCAAGGGCCTCGAGGAGGAACGGCGGCTGGCTTATGTTGGCATCACCCGCGCGGAGGAGGTCTGCACGATTTCCTTTGCCGCCAACAGGCGCGTTTTTGGTCAATGGCAGAATTCGATGCCGTCCCGGTTTATCGATGAGCTGCCCGAAGATCATGTGGAGGTTCTGACGCCTCCGGGTCTCTACGGTGGCGGTCAGACCACGGCCGGGATTGAAGCCCGCGCCGCCGAAGCAAACGTTTACAACTCGCCCGGCTGGAAACGGATGCAGGCGCGGCAGGGCCAGTATGGCATGTCGCAACCGCGCGAAAGCCGCAACACCGTCATCGATGCGACCGCGGTGGCAAGTTTCACGCTGGGCGAACGGGTATTCCACCAGAAATTTGGCTATGGCGCAGTGATCGGTATTGAAGGGGACAAGGTCGAGGTCGATTTTGACAAGGCGGGCATGAAGAAGGTTGTCTCGCGCTTTCTGTCCGCCAAGGATGACGTTCCGTTTTAAAGGCCTTCGACCAGAACCATGTTTGCCGTCGCGGTCGCGTGCCGGATTTTCGCCAGTTCGACGTAGTCGGGATCGTCTTTCCATGCCTTTGCGGCTTCGATCGACGGAAACTCCATAAGGACTATCCCTTCCTCAGCCCAGGTGCCCTCGATCACGTCCACTGGTTTGGATGACACTGTCAGAAGGCGACCTCCGTGCCTGTCAAAGACCGGCATGAACCCTTCAAGGTATTTCTGGTATCCGTCTGGGTCGTGAATTGTGATCTGGGCGATGAAATATGCAGCCATTGGAAACTCCTGAAACTTCGGTTCCGGCTTCACCTTACACACACAAGCACAAACAAAAAACGGCGGTTCCCAGGGAGGAGGAAGGGGAACCGCCGTTCTTTTCAACATCGAGGCAGGGAGGAGGAAGGCCCCGATGTATCCGAACCCGGGTCTGATCCCGGTATGAGGAAGACGCGGCGACACAAGGGAGGAGAATAAGTGTCGCCGCGTGCTTTCAACATCGGGGTAGGGAGGAGGAGAGCCCCGATGTGTCATGTCCCGGCTGTCAGGGCCGGTATTTGGGGCGGCAGCATCAGGGAGGAGGAGAGATGCCGCCGCCGAAATGCAGGTCCAAAGGGAGGAGGACGGACCTGATCTCGTTAATCTGTTGTGCGCTTACTGCGCGGTGTAATCCGCAGCGGCCTGCAGGGCCAGTTGACGGATCATCGAGCGTTGCAGGCCCAGATCGGCCAGTTCGCGGTTCGACAGGCCCGACAGTTCGTTGAGTGTCTGGCGGTACAGGCGATAGCGAACAAAACGTGTTTTTACTGCTTCAAACAGTGCCACCAGCCCGGTTGCCGGTGCATTGCCAAGCGCGGAGTGGTTGGTTGCGACTGCCATTTTCAATGCCTCTGACTTGATCGTTTGCCGAAGTGTTCCGGCGTTTGCTTGAGGATGAAAATAGGCAAATGCTGCAGATGCACAATAGCGGGCGTCGTCAATGCCGCTATGCAGCAAATGCATAGATATCAAATTGTTGGGGCGGTCGCGGCCAAGGGCAGCGGGTGCCGTAGGGTCACCTTTGGGGCTTCGGCGGGTGTGCATTTGGGTGAAGCTGTCCGGCGCATGGGCGTGATGGCGGAATGGAAATGGTGTCCAGGCCGATCGTTCGGCACATGCACATTCACATGTTAAGGGGCCCTTGCATTCCGGATGGGAATTCATGGGCTGCCGGTGTTCTTGCGATGTGTGTGGGGAAACTGCGCCATTCGACACGGTTGATTCGAGGCGGTGTTCGGCAAAATACCGATTTTTTGCCAACCGATGTAAGGAGAATTCGAATTTTCTGGGAAATCATGGGACAATTTGGGTTGAGCAGATTCTGTGGATATGTTGTGTGCAGTCGGCAAAGAGTATCTATTTATGGTGCCCATTGGTGAAGTTTATGTTGATTTTTCGCGTGTGGATTGCGTTCAGAATGCGTCAGTGCCCAAAAAACTTGTTGATTTCCATGATTTCCCATGTCATCCCTAATACATCCGATGAGGACGAGGCAGATGGGGCAACAAACGACCCCGACCAAAAATAATCAGGTTTCATACAGGCATCTCGCTTTCATCACTTAACAGATCCGGCGCGCGGGCGAGCAGACATCCCCCCAGGTGGCGCGCGCAGCTGGACATCCCCGCACAGCGGGCGAATGCGGCGGGTTGATCAGTGGCAGCAGATCAACCCGCCGTTTTTCATCAGGGGGGGAACGTAAAGATCAAGTGGGGCGCAAGCGAAAGGGACAGTCGTCTTGGCGCGCAGGTTCAGAGGTGAAAGCCACCACAAGGTGGATACGAAGGGCAGGGTATCGATCCCGGCCTCGTTTCGCCGTGTGCTAGAGGCTTCGGACCCCAACTGGCAACCTGGAGATACCCCCGAACTGGTGATTGTCTACGGGGATCACCGCCGCAAGTTCCTTGAATGCTATACAATGCAGGCGATCGACGAGGTCGACGAAAAGATTAATGCACTGCCGCGCGGTTCGATGCAGCGCAAGATGCTGCAGCGTATGTTCCATGGCCAGTCCTTCCCGACAACGGTCGACGAAACCGGGCGTCTGGTCCTGCCGGCCAAGCTGCGCAACAAGATCGGGCTTGAGAACGAGGCCTTCTTTATCGCCGCCGGCGACACGTTCCAGATCTGGAAGCCCGAAACCTACGAGACCGAAGAACTGGCCGCGGCCGAAGACTGGCTGGACGATCAGCCCGAGGACTTCGATCCTCTGGAGTTCCTAGACGGCGTCGGGGACGCGTAACGGCATGGCCGGCGCCGGGTCCCCTTCCGACAAACCCCATATCCCCGTTTTGCTGCGTCCTTTGCTGGCCGCCGTTGCGCCCGTCTCGGGCGTTTGGCTGGACGGAACCTTTGGTGCGGGCGGGTACACGCGTGCGCTGCTCGAGGCTGGCGCCGACAAGGTTATCGGTGTCGATCGCGATCCGCTGGCTTTTGAGATGGCAGCCGGATGGGCGGGTGACTACGGCGACCGGCTGGTGATGCAGCCGGGCGTTTTCTCGCGACTGGATGAATACGCTCAGGATCTGGACGGTGTCGTGCTGGATCTTGGTGTTTCGTCCATGCAACTGGATCAGGCCGAGCGTGGATTTTCGTTCATGAAGGACGGTCCACTGGACATGCGGATGAGTCAGGATGGCGAAAGCGCAGCCGATCTGGTGAATACCGCAACCGAGGCGCAACTGGCCGACATCCTGTTTCACTATGGCGAAGAACGTGCCAGCCGCCGCATCGCCAAAGCGATTGCAAGGGCGCGGACGGATGCTCCGATCACAACGACCCTGCGTCTGGTTGAAATCATCGAATCCTGCCTGCCGCGCCCGAAACCGGGGCAGTCGCACCCGGCGACCCGCAGCTTTCAGGGGCTGCGCATTGCCGTGAACGCCGAATACGAGGAACTGTTTCAGGGCCTCATGGCAGCAGAACGCGCGCTGAAGCCGGGCGGGCAACTGGCGGTGGTGACGTTCCATTCCATCGAGGACCGGATGGTCAAGCGGTTCTTCCAGGCGCGCGCAGGGAAAACGGGCCGCGCCAATCGCTATGCGCCCGAGATGGAACAGGAACAGCCGCAATTCACCCTGAAAACCCGCAAAGCCGTCGGTCCGGATGATCAGGAATTGCAGGAAAACCCGCGCGCACGCTCGGCCAAGCTGCGTGTGGCTGTACGAACCGAGGCGCCTGCAGGGGAAATTGACGCCCGTGCAATCGGCATGCCGCAACTGGGGGGAAGGGCAAGATGAAGAGTGTTCTGTATGTGTTGACTGCTCTGTCCGTGTTCGGACTGGCGTTGTGGGCCTATCAGGAGAATTACCGCACCCAGCAGGTACTGAAGGAGACGCAAGGTCTGCAACGTGAAATTGGCATGGCGCAGGTTCGGCTGGCCGTGCTGAACGCCGAATGGGCCTATCTGAACCGACCCGACCGGCTGCGCGAACTGGCGGATTTGAACTTTGAACGGCTTGGTCTGCTGCCGCTGCGGGCCGAGCAGTTCGGACGCGCCGACCAGATCGCCTATGCCGAAGACCCCGACCTGCCGATCGTAGATCCGATCGAACTGCAGGCCATCACAAGCATTCAGGCGCTGGGCGAGGTACAGTTTCCATGACCCGCACGCCTCTGCGCCCACTGGCCCGCATCCTTGACGCCCGCGCCCGGGGCGAAAATCCCAAGGCCATCGAGCGCGAGAACATTCGCCAACGTCACGAGGGCATGAAAGACCGCGCCCGCGCCCGTGCCGAAGGGCGTCTTCTGGTGCTGGGGCTGTTCTTCTTTTGCGCTTTTTCGGTCGTTGGCGTGCGGATGGGAATGCTTGCCACGTCCGAAGCGCAGGAGCCACTGGCCAGCGCCCCCGGTGCGGCCATCGCCATGCAGCGCGCCAATATTGTCGACCGCGACGGGCGCATTCTGGCGACCAATCTGGACACTTATTCGGTCTATGCCCAGCCCCCGCTGATGATCGACCCGGTTGCCGCCGCCGATCAGCTTGTGGCCATCTTCCCCGATCTCGACAAGGATCGTCTGGTCAAGGATTTCACCGGCAACCGCAAGTTTCTGTGGATCAAGAAACGTATCTCACCCGAGCAAAAGCAGGCGGTGCACGACATTGGCGACCCCGGTATCCTGTTCGGCCCGCGCGAGATGCGGCTGTATCCGAACGGCAGGCTGGCCGCGCATATCCTCGGTGGGTCGGGGTTTGGTCGCGAAGGCGTCAGCGCGGCTGAGGTGATTGGCGTTGCCGGTGTTGAAAAACAGTTTGACGAGTATCTGCGCGATCCGGCCAACGGAAACAAGCCGCTGCAACTGTCGCTGGACCTGACCGTTCAGGCCGCGGTCGAACAGGTGCTTTACGGCGGCATGAAGATCATGAATGCCAAAGGTGCTTCGGCTGTCCTGATGAACGCCCACACGGGTGAGGTGATTTCGGCGGCCTCCCTGCCGTCCTTTGACCCCAATGACCGTCCGCGCCCGCCGACTTCGGGGTTTGATCCCTCGGACAGCCCGCTGTTCAACCGTTATGTTCAGGGTGTCTACGAACTGGGATCGGTCTTCAAGATATTCACCGCCGCACAGGCGGTCCAGCTTGGGCTGGTGAATTCGAACACCATCATCGACACCTCGGGTCCGATGAAGATCGGGCGCTTTCCGATTGGTGAATTCAACGGCAAGAACTACGGCAAGATCAGCGTGGCGGACGTGATCGTCCACAGTTCGAACCGGGGCACCGGGCGTCTGGCCCTGCAAATTGGCGCACAGCGACAACAGGATTTCCTTGAATCGCTGGGCATGTTCGAACCCACCCCGTTCGAAATTGTCGAGGCCGCAGGTGGCGCGCCCCTGAAACCCAAGAAATGGGGCGAATTGAGCACGGTGACCATCTCATACGGCCATGGCCTGTCGACCAGCCCCATGCATCTGGCGGCCGGGTATGCGTCGATCGCCAATGGCGGCCACTATGTCAGCCCCACGATCCTGCGAAAGAACGGTCCGCAATACGGGCCCCGCGTGTTGTCGGAAAATGCGGCGCAGCAGGCCCAGAGGATGTTGCGCAAGGTCGTGACGGACGGGACCGCCAGCTTTGGTGAAGTTGCAGGCTATGATGTCGCGGGCAAAACCGGCACCGCCGACAAGCCAAAACCGCGCGGCGGCTACTATGACGACAAGGTCATCGCCACCTTTGCGACGATCTTCCCGGCCTACGACCCGAAATACGTTCTGATCGTCACGCTCGATGAGCCGTCGATCGTGGCCTATGGCGAAAAACGCCGCACGGCAGGCTGGACGGCCGTCCCGGTGGCTGCCGAACTGATCGGCCGGGTCGCACCTTTGCTGGGCCTCAGACCCCGGCTTGAGCCTCAGGCGCGCGCTGCTATAACGCTGACCTCGAACTAGGCCGTCGGACAAGAGGTGGGTCATGGGCGCAAGGTCAAAGAAACTAAGCCAACTGGCCCTGACCGCACGGGGCGGCGCGAATCCCGACATCACCGGTCTGGCGGTTGACAGCCGCGAGGTCAAAGACGGTTTTCTCTTCGCAGCGCTTCCCGGGACACGCGTTCATGGGGGCGAATTCATCCAGTTCGCTCTGCGCATGGGAGCCGCCGCCATCCTGACCGATGCAAGGGGCGCTGAGATCGCGGCCAGTGAACTGGCTGCATCGGACGCGGCTCTGATTGTTGTCGAAGATCCGCGTCAGGCGCTGGCAGGCGCGGCGGCCCTGTGGTTCGGCGCGCAGCCGCAAACCATCGTGGCCGTCACCGGGACCAACGGCAAAACCTCGGTTGCCACGTTTGTCCGCCAGATCTGGACTGAACTTGGCCACGCCGCCGTGAACCTCGGCACCACCGGTGTCGAAGGCGCATGGACCGCACCGCTGGCCCACACCACGCCGGAACCTATCACCTTGCATCGCTGTCTGGCGGCGGCAGCGGGAAATGGCGTGACCCACGCCGCGATGGAGGCGTCCTCGCACGGGCTGGAGCAGCGCCGCCTGGACGGTGTGCACCTGGCGGCCGCCGGATTCTCGAACTTCACGCAGGATCATCTGGATTACCACGAAACGTTCGAGGCGTATTTCGCCGCCAAAATGGGCCTGTTCGACCGGGTTCTTCCGCAGGATGGAACGGCAGTCGTCAATCTGAGCGATCCCAAGGGCGCCCAGGTGCGCCGAATTGCCGAACAGCGCGGTCAGACGGTCCTGACAGTCGGGCTCGGCGATGCGGACCTTTGCCTGATGAACCAGCGCTTTGACGCGACCGGGCAGGATTTGCGGTTTTCGTGGCAGGGCAAAACGCATCTGACCCGCCTGAACCTGATCGGGGGGTTTCAGGCCGAAAACGTACTGCTGGCCGCCGGGCTGGTCATCGCGGCCGGGGATGAACCCGAGCGTGTGTTCGAAACCCTGCCGTACCTAACAACGGTTCGCGGGCGGATGCAGCTTGCCGCAACCCGCGAAAACGGGGCTGCGGTCTTTGTCGATTACGCCCACACGCCTGACGCGGTCGCCACGGCGCTGAAAGCGATGCGCCCGCATGTCATGGGTCGCCTGATCGCCATCGTCGGCGCGGGCGGGGACCGGGATGCCACCAAGCGCCCGCTGATGGGCAGGGCTGCGGCTGATCACGCTGACATCGTCTTTGTCACCGACGACAATCCGCGCAGCGAAGATCCGGCCACCATCCGTGCCGCCGTTATGGATGGCGCGCCGGAAGCCACCGAAGTGGGTGACCGCGCCGAAGCCATCCTGCGTGGCATCGACGCGCTGCAACCGGGTGACGCGCTGCTGATTGCGGGCAAAGGGCACGAGACGGGCCAGATTGTCGGCGATCAGGTTTTGCCGTTCGACGATGCGGAACAGGCCAGTATCGCCGTGGCCGCACTGGACGGGAGGGTGGCATGACGCTCTGGACAGCGGCTGAGGCTGCCGCGGCAACCGGCGGGCGTGCGACCTCTGACTGGGAAGCAAACGGCGTGTCCATCGACACCCGCACCATCCAGCCGGGCGATCTGTTTGTCGCACTGAAGGCCGCGCGTGACGGGCACGACTTTGTGGCGCAGGCGCTCGAGAAGGGCGCAGGCGCAGCGCTGGTCTCGCGTATTCCGGATGGCGTTCCAGACGACGCGCCATTGCTGATCGTCGACGATGTTCAGGCGGGGCTCGAAGCGCTGGGGCAGGCCGCACGCGCCCGGACAAACGCGAAAGTTGTCGGCGTGACCGGCAGTGTCGGCAAGACCTCGACCAAGGAAATGCTTGCAACGATTCTGGAAACGCAGGGCAGGACCCATGCCAGCGTCGCCAGTTACAACAACCACTGGGGAGTGCCGTTGACGCTGGCCCGGATGCCGCGCGACACCGAGTTTGCGGTGATCGAGATCGGCATGAACCACCCGGGCGAGATTGCGCCGCTGGCGCGGCAGGCAAAGCCGCATGTGGCGCTGGTGACGACTGTGGCGGCGGTTCACCTCGAAGCTTTCGAGTCGGTCGCTGCTATCGCCCGTGAAAAAGCTGCGATTTTCGAGGGACTGACCGAAGGCGGCGCAGCCATCGTCAATGCGGACATCGAACACGCGCACATCCTGCGGGAATGTGCGCAGAAGCTCGGTCTGAAAACAGTCGAATTTGGCCGCGATGGGCAGGATTTCATTCTGGAAGGCGCGGCACAGGAGGTCGATTCGGTTTCCGCAACGGCAATGGTGGGCGGCAAAACGATCCGTTTTGGCGTCAGGTCCGCTGGTCTGCATTTTGCCATGAACGCATTGGGTGCATTGGCAGCTTGTGTCGAAATGGGTGTGGACCTGGATCAGGCGATCGCTGGACTGGGGCAATGGTCGCCGGTCAAAGGGCGTGGTGTGCGCGAGCAGATCACCCTGGCTGATGGCGGCAATATCGAACTGCTCGACGACAGCTATAACGCCAACCCCACCTCGATGGAGGCGGCGCTGAATGTACTGGCCGCGTCGCGCGGCTCCCGCCGGATCGCATTTCTGGGCGATATGAAGGAGTTGGGCGCACAGGAAATCGCCATGCACGCCGGTATGGCTGACCTGCCTGCCATGGGCGAGGTCGATCAGATCCATTGCATCGGCCCGCTGATGCAGTCGTTGCATCAGGCGTTGCCCGCAGAAAAACGGGGATTGTGGTTTGAGACGAGCGCCGATATGGCCGACCGCCTGCCGGAACTGGTCCGGGATGGAGACACCGTTCTGGCCAAGGGCTCGCTAAGCATGGCGCTGGCCCGTATTGTTGACGGTTTGCGCAAAATGGGGCAAGTGGGCGCGCCCGGGTCATGAGCGTTTGCCCCCGTGACCACCGCGTGAGAAAGGTATCGCTATGTTGTATTGGCTGACCGGCCTGTCGGACGGAGGAGATTTCTGGAACCTCTTCCGGTATATCACCTTCCGTGCAGGCGGTGCCTTCATGACGGCGCTGATCTTCGGCTTCCTGTTCGGCAAACCGCTGATCAACGTGCTGCGCCGCAAGCAGGGCAAAGGTCAGCCGATCCGCGATGATGGCCCAGAGGGGCATTTTTCCAAGGCCGGAACGCCCACGATGGGTGGGTTGCTGATCGTTGGGGCGCTGGTGACATCGACGCTGATCTGGGCGCGATGGGACAACCCGTATGTCTGGATGGTGCTGTTCGTAACCCTGGCATATGCGGCCATAGGCTTTGCCGACGATTATGCCAAAGTGTCCAAGCAGAACACACAAGGCGTTTCCGGCCGAATGCGCATGGCGCTGGGCATCATCATTGCAGCCCTGGCGGCGCTTTGGGCGACGTTGAATCACCCCGAAATGCTGCAAAGCCAGCTGGCATTGCCGATCTTCAAGGACACGCTGATCAATCTGGGCATCTTTTATATTCCCTTCTCGATCGTGGTGATTGTCGGGGCCGCCAATGCGGTGAACCTGACCGATGGTCTGGACGGTCTGGCGATCATGCCCGCGATGATTGCGGCTTCGACGCTGGGCATCATCGCTTACGCGGTGGGGCGGGTCGACTTCACCGAATATCTGGACGTGCACTACGTGCCGGGCACAGGTGAGATTTTCATCTTCACCTCGGCGCTCTTTGGCGCGGGGCTTGGGTTCCTGTGGTACAACGCGCCGCCGGCTGCGGTTTTCATGGGTGACACCGGATCCTTGGCCTTGGGCGGGGCGCTGGGCGCAATTGCCGTGGCCACCAAACACGAGCTGGTACTGGCGGTTGTCGGCGGGCTGTTCGTGGTCGAGGCGCTGAGCGTGATCATTCAGGTGCTGTATTTCAAACGCACAGGCCGCCGCGTGTTCCTGATGGCGCCGATCCATCACCATTACGAGAAAAAGGGCTGGGCGGAACCCACCATCGTCATCCGCTTCTGGATCATCTCGCTGATCCTGGCGATGATCGGTCTGGCGACGCTCAAGGTCCGCTAACGCTCCCGCCAGGTTCGGCGGACCTGCGGTCCGCCTGGTCACCTGTTGGGCCCGGCTCGCGCTGCCGCGCGAGCCTTTCCGGACCCTTGCCTTCGCTCAGGTCTTCTGCGCAGTGTGGCGGCAAATTGAAGGTCGAAGGAAGGGTGGCGGCATGATCCCGGTCAAAGGGTTTTCAGGGCAGAAAGTTGCGGTTCTGGGGCTGGGCCGGTCCGGTCTGACCACGGCGCGCGCGCTGCGGGCGGGTGGGGCCGATGCGATCTGCTGGGATGACAATCCGACGGCGCGTGACATAGCGTCAGGCGAAGGGTTCACCTGTGCCGATCTGCGGCGTCATGGGGCCTTCGATGACATCGCCACTCTGATCGTCTCCCCCGGCATTCCGCATCTCTATCCCGAACCCAACCCGGTCGTGGCGGCCGCGCTTGAGGCCGGTGTGCCGGTCGACAACGATATCGGCCTGTTCTTCCGGTCATTCGCGGATCAGACATGGAACAGCTTTGACACCCCGCCACGTGTGATCGCCGTAACCGGGTCGAACGGCAAATCCACCACCGCAGCGCTGATCCACCATATCCTGACAGAGGCCGGTCGCGAGGCGCAGCTGGCCGGGAATATCGGACGCGGAGTGCTGGATATTGATCCCGGCGGTGATGGTTCGGTCGTGGTGCTTGAGCTTTCCAGCTATCAGACCGAACTTGCCCGTGCGCTGACGCCGGATGTGGCTGTGTTCACCAACCTCTCGCCCGACCATCTGGACCGCCATGGCGGTATGGGCGGGTATTTCGCCGCCAAGCGCCGCTTGTTTGCCGAAGGCGGACCGGATCGCGCGGTCATCGGCGTGGATGAGGCCGAAGGCGCGTTTCTGGCCGGTCAGATGTCCGAAGGCCCTGCCGACGACCGCGTCATCCGGGTATCGGTTGCGCGCAAGCTGACCGGGCCGGGCTGGCAGGTTTTTGCCCGCAAGGGGTTCCTGTCGGAGTACCGCAAGGGGCGCCAGGCCGGATCAATCGACCTGCGTGGGATCAAGGGACTGCCAGGGGCGCATAACCACCAGAACGCCTGCGCCGCTTATGCTGCCTGCCGGTCAGTGGGGCTTGCGCCAAAAATGATCGAGCAGGCCCTGCACAGCTATCCCGGCCTGCCGCATCGCAGCCAGATCATCGCCGAAGCGAACGATGTGACCTATGTGAACGATTCCAAGGCGACTAATGTGGACAGCGCGGTAAAAGCGCTGAGCGCGTTCCGCAACATCCGCTGGATCTGTGGGGGGCTGGAAAAGGACGGTGGCCTGTCCGGCCTGAACGAGGTGAAGGATCAGGTCCGCAAAGCCTACGTGATCGGGCGCGAGGCCGCAGGATTCGCCATGCAACTTGAGGTCGAAACCGAAATCTGCACCACGATGGCCACGGCGGTCGAGCGCGCGATGCAGGACGCGCAGCCGGGTGAGACGGTATTGCTGGCTCCGGCAGCGGCCAGTTTCGACCAGTACGACAATTTCGAGCAGCGCGGAGATGACTTCACCGCGCAGGTGCGCCAACGGCTGGATTGAGCCGCGTTTGCAATAGGCCGCCGGTTCGGGCAGGCTTGGACCCTGCCTGCTTGAAGACTGTCCCTGGCGGTATTACCTGCGGGTAAATCAATACGAGGTCACGAAAATGTTCAATCGCAAGTCACTTCTGGTCGTTCCCGCACTTGTTCTGGTGGGCGCCTGCGCCAACTCCGGTGCCAATTACCAACCGGTCATCGATGGACCTGTGGGTCCGAACTACAACTCGGATCTGGCGCAATGCCAGCAGCTGGCGGCGTCGCAGGCCAGCGTTGACGGCTCGACCGCCGGCAACGCGGCGATCGGCGCAGCGGGTGCTGCCGCCACGACCGCCATCATTCAGGACAGCAGCTCTAACCTGGGCAGGGCCGCCGCCGCCGGCGCGGTGATCGGTGCGGGCGCGGATGTCATCGCGAAAAACCAGAACAAGGAAGTTATCGTGCGCAACTGCATGCGCGGACGCGGGTACAACGTCGTCGGCTAACGCCCCGCGATTGCAGTTCCGGCGGCGTAGCCCGAAGACCACGCCCATTGGAAGTTGTAACCGCCCAGCCAGCCGGTGACATCCACCGCTTCGCCAATCGCATAGAGGCCGGGGACATCCCTGGCCTCCATCGTTCTGGACGACAGATCGTCGGTGTGAATTCCGCCAAGCGTGACCTCGGCCGTGCGATAGCCTTCCGTGCCAGAAGGCGTCAGTTGCCAGTCGGACAGGGCCGCGATCAGGTCGTTCAGCGCGGCATCGGACTGATCCGCCAGATTGCCCTGCATCGGGATGTACTGTTTCAGGTAATCCACCAATCGCGCGGGAAGGTGGCGCGCCAGCTCCGTGGTCAGGGCCTTGCGGCCACCGCTTTGCCGCTGGTCCCGCAGCATGTCGAACAGCGGCAGATCCGGGATCAGGTTCACCCTGATCGTCTCACCTTCGCGCCAATAGGACGACAATTGCAGCACCGATGGTCCGCTGAGGCCGCGATGGGTGAACAACAGTGCCTCGTCAAAACTGGTCCGGGCGTTTGACAACCGTGCGGGCAGGGACACGCCCGACAGGTCCCGGAACTTGCCGTCCGAAAAGGTAAAAGGCACCAGCGCCGCCTGCGTTTCCGTCAGCCGCAGACCGAACTGCCGAGCAATGTCATAGGCCAGCCCGGTCGCGCCCATCTTGGGGATCGACTTGCCACCCGTGGCCAGCACCAGATTGGCGCAGGTCAGGCTCAGACGCTTACCTTCACGCTCGACCTCCAGTGCAAAGCCGCCTTCGGTCTTGCGCAGGTCATTCAGTTCGGTTCGGATCCACAATTCGGCCCCCGCACGCTGCATCTCGTCCAGCAGCATCTGGATGATCTGCTTTGACGACCCGTCACAGAACAGCTGACCCAGAGTTTTTTCATGCCAGGCGATGCCGTGGCGGTTTACCAGATCGATAAAATCCCACTGCGTATATCGCGCCAGCGCCGATTTGCAGAAATGGGGGTTTCGCGACAGGAAGTTCTGCGGCCCCGCATACATGTTGGTAAAGTTGCAGCGCCCACCGCCCGAGATGCGGATTTTCTCTCCGGCTGCCTTGGCGTGATCGATCACCAGAACACGCCCGCCACAGTGGGCGGCGCACATCATGCCGGCGGCTCCGGCACCAAGGATGATCGTGTCAAAGGTCATGTGCAAGCGCATGGCCCGGTTTTCCCGCAACCGCAAGGCCGAGATGTTTTCCAACGCCCCAATTTCTTTTGTTTCGGCCTTTCCAACAGGCGATCGACACGACGAGGACTTGCCTGCCGGTCACAACTTCGAAGTTTTCCCGCGGCGGCACTTGACCTGCACGAGCCTCAAATCCTACGAATTCTTCGGTAAAGTGACGATTTGTCTGCGTTAATAAATTTGGTGGAGGGGCCGCATGCCCACGAACGTATATGGTGCCTTTCGGTCTGACAGCACATTGTCCGATGCAGGGGCTTCATCCAGTGTCGTGGGATCCACGTTCCAGATATCGGCCTACAGCCAGATCACGATCCAGGACGGCGCAGACGCCACGATTATCGATGGCGACAACATCTCAAACGAGACCGGCAACGACCCGACCCAGACCCTGAACGGAGAGATCATCTTCTGGGATTTCACCGTTTCGGTGACGGACGGCACGAATACTTACCAGATCGGCCTTTTCGACTATGACCTCGACGGGGATGGAAATTCGATCGGGGTCGACAGCGAGGACGGTTATTTTCTGGGCTTTATCGGCGGGACCATACCGCCCCTGAACACGACGCTGACCATCACCGCCATTATAGACAATGGCCCGGACATCGATGTCGACACTGTTGTCCCTTGCTTTGTGGAAGGGACAAGCATCCAGACGCCTGATGGTCCACGCCTGATCGAGACCTTGCAGCCGGGCGATGTGGTTACGACCCTGGACAATGGGCCGCAGTTAATCCGCTGGATCGGTTCGCGCGAACTGGACAGCATTGATTTGCAGGTCAAGCCAAAGCTGCGGCCGGTTCGGATCACAAGGGGCGCGCTTGGGAATGGTCTGCCCAAAGACGACCTGCGAGTGTCCAGGCAGCATCGGATGCTGGTCCGATCCCCGATCGCGGCCAGAATGTTTTCCAAGCACGAGGTTCTGGTGCCTGCGCACGAGCTGGTTGGGATGCCTGGTATTTCCATCGTAGAAGACGACCAGCAGGTGACGTATTTTCACATGCTGTTTGATCGGCATGAGGTGATTTTTGCCGAAGGGGCGCCGTCGGAAAGCCTGTTCACCGGACCACAGGCCCTCAAAAGCATAGGTGAAGAGGCCACCGCCGAAATCGCAGAACTGTTTCCCGAGATCATGTCCGAAACCTATGCGCCCGAAATGGCGCGGCTCATCCCGCGAACCGGAGGGCAAACGCGGACACTGGTCAAGCGTCATCTGAAAAACAGCAAGCCGCTGGTTTCTGAGGCCTGAGGTCCACCCGTACCACAGTCGTGGGGGCACGGAGCCCCTGGCATTCTCGCGATGGGAATTCCGCTGACCGCCCTCATTCCACTGGCCCAAACGCAAAAATCGCGTTAGACTCTCAATCAGATCCCGAAAACGGGACGTGAACGAGGCAGAAAGTGGCGGTATCTCATGACTGAGATGGTGTATGGCGCGGTCCAGGACCAGCGCGGCGAACCGATTCTACCAAAGTGGTGGCGCACGATTGATCGCTGGTCGATGTCCTGCGTTCTGATCCTGTTTGTCATCGGGCTTTTGCTGGGGCTTGCCTCATCACCGCCACTGGCGGGGCGCAACGGGTTCGACCCGTTCCACTATGTCGAACGTCAGGCGTTTTTCGGCGGATTGGCGTTGATCGCAATGCTGCTGACCTCGATGATGTCGCCGACATTGGTGCGACGCCTGGCGGTGCTGGGTTTTCTGGCTTCATTTGTGGCTCTGGCCTTTCTGCCCGTCTTCGGCACCGATTTCGGCAAAGGCGCGGTGCGCTGGTATTCGCTGGGGTTTGCCTCGCTGCAGCCGTCCGAGTTTCTGAAACCCGGGTTTGTTGTCGTGGCTGCATGGCTTCTTGCCGCATCACAGGAAATCAACGGCCCGCCGGGGCGGTTGTGGTCTTTCGCGCTGTGCATGGCGATTGTCGGAATGCTGGTGATGCAACCCGATTTCGGGCAGGCGTGCCTGATCCTGTTTGGTTGGGGTGTTATGTACTTTGTGGCAGGCGCACCTATGCTGTTGCTGGTCGGCATGGCTGCATTTGTGGTTCTGGGCGGCATGTTCGCCTATTCGAACTCGGAACACTTCGCCCGCCGTATTGACGGTTTCCTCAACCAGGAGGTCGATCCGACCACCCAGTTGGGCTATGCCACCAACGCCATCCGCGAGGGTGGGCTGTTCGGTGTCGGCGTCGGTGAAGGGCAGGTGAAATGGTCGCTGCCCGACGCGCATACGGATTTCATCATCGCCGTGGCGGCCGAGGAGTATGGCCTGATCCTGGTTCTGATCATCATCGCGCTATACTCACTTATCGTCGTGCGGTCGCTGCTGCGCCTGATGCGCGAGCGAGACATGTTCATCCGTCTGGCCGGAACCGGTCTGGCCTGCATGTTCGGTGTTCAGGCGATGATCAACATGGGCGTTGCCGTGCGCTTGTTGCCGGCCAAGGGCATGACGCTGCCGTTCGTCAGCTACGGCGGCTCATCGCTGATTGCAGGCGGCATTGCGGTCGGCATGCTTTTGGCGTTTACCCGCACCCGCCCACAGGGCGAACTGGGTGATATTCTGCGCGGACGAGGTTGATGAGCAAACCCTACCTTCTGATTGCGGCGGGCGGCACCGGGGGCCACATGTTCCCGGCGCAGGCGCTGGCCGAGGCGATGCTGCAAAAAGGATGGCGCGTGCGCCTGTCCACCGATGCACGTGGTGCCCGGTACACCGGCGCCTTCCCTGACGCGACCGAGATTGTCGAGGCATCTTCGGCCACTTTCGCACGTGGTGGCTTGGCGGCCAAGGCGATGGTCGGGCCCCGGATCGCCGCCGGTGTGACGGGGATGGCGTTTCAGATGATGCGCGACCGCCCGGATGTGGTCGTGGGCTTTGGCGGCTATCCTTCGATTCCGGCGTTGGGCGCGGCGACGATGCTGAAAATCCCCCGCATGATCCATGAGCAGAACGGGGTACTGGGCCGTGTGAACCAATTGTTCGCCACCCGTGTTGCACAAGTGGCCTGCGGCGTCTGGCCCACCGATCTGCCCGAAGGTGCACATGGCATCCATACCGGCAACCCGGTTCGCGCCGCTGTTCTGGATCGGGCCGCCGCAGGGTATATCCCGCCGGGTGATTACCCGATGTCGATCCTTGTGATGGGTGGCTCGCAGGGCGCACGCATCCTCAGCGATATGGTGCCCGGAGCCATCGCCGCACTGCCCGAAGATATCCGCAACCATATCCGCGTCTCTCATCAGGCGCGCGACGAAGATGGCGAACGGGTCACTGCGTTCTACGGCGACCACGGCATTCGCGCCGATGTTCGGCCCTTTTTCGACGATGTGCCCCGCCGCATGTCAGATGCCCAACTGGTCATCAGCCGTTCGGGCGCATCCAGCGTCGCCGATATCTCGGTGATCGGCCGCCCCTCGATCCTGATCCCCTTTGCTGCCGCGGCAGGGGACCACCAGACCGCCAATGCGCGCGGACTGGTTCAGGCGGGCGGGGCGATCATGATCCCCGAAAATGCACTTGACGTTGCCTCGCTGACACAGCAAATCACCACGGTTCTGACCAACCCCGAAGCCGCACAGAAAATGGCCCGTGCCGCCTTGTCCGCGGGGGCGCCGGACGCAACCGAGCGACTGACAGCCCTTGTCGAACATCTGGCGCAGAAGGAGACCGCATGACCCCAGCAACCAAACTGCCGCAGGACGTAGGCCCGATCCATTTCGTCGGGATCGGAGGGATCGGGATGTCTGGCATCGCCGAGGTGTTGCTGAACCTTGGCTATCGGGTTCAGGGCTCTGACCTGAAAGCGTCCAAGATCACGGATCGTCTGGCCGGTCTGGGGGCCGAGATATTCGTGGGTCAGCGCGCCGAAAACCTGAAGAACGCTGCTGTGGTCGTTGTCTCGACCGCGATCAAGCCGGGCAATCCCGAACTGGACGAAGCCCGTGCGCAGGGTCTTCCGGTCGTCCGCCGCGCCGACATGCTGGCCGAGCTTATGCGCCTGAAATCCAACGTCGCCATCGCCGGAACCCACGGCAAGACCACAACAACCACCATGATGGCCGAACTTATGGTGGCGGGCGATTTCGACCCCACCGTGATCAATGGCGGCATCATCCACGCCTATGGCTCCAACGCGCGCATGGGGCAGGGCGAATGGATGGTGGTCGAGGCCGACGAATCCGACGGCTCGTTCAACCGCCTTCCCGCGACCATCGCCATCGTAACCAATATTGACCCCGAGCATATGGAGCATTGGGGCGATTTCGACACCCTGCGCGACGGGTTCTATGAATTCGTCACGAATCTGCCGTTCTACGGTCTGGCCGTTTGCTGCACGGACCATGCCGAAGTGCAGGCGCTGGTGGGCCGCATCACCGATCGCCGCGTCCGCACTTACGGTTTCAACGCGCAGGCGGATGTGCGGGCAGTGAACCTGACCTACAAGGGCGGTGTGGCGCATTTCGACATCCACCTGCAATACGAAGACAAAGTGATCGAAGGTTGCACCCTGCCGATGCCGGGCGACCACAACGTCTCGAACGCCTTGTCCGCCGTGGCCGTCGCCCGTCATCTGGGCATGAAGGCGTCGGAAATCCGCGAGGCGCTGGCGAATTTCGGCGGTGTCAACCGCCGCTTCACCAAGGTTGGGGAAGTCGACGGCGTCACCATCATCGACGACTACGGCCACCACCCGGTTGAAATCGCTGCCGTGCTAAAGGCGGCCCGTCAGGCCACCGACGGCCGTGTCATCGCCGTGCACCAACCGCACCGTTATTCCCGCCTGTCGAACCTGTTTGATGACTTCTGCACCTGCTTCAACGACGCCGACGTGGTCGCCATCGCCGAGGTGTTCGCGGCCGGGGAAGACCCGATCGAAGGCGCCTCGCGCGATGCTCTGGTGCAAGGCCTGATCCGCCATGGCCACCGCCATTCCCGCGCAATCCTGAGTGAGGACGATCTGGAACGCCTTGTTCGGGAACAGGCCCGTCCGGGCGACATGGTTGTCTGCCTCGGCGCTGGTACAATCAGCGCTTGGGCCAATGGATTGCCCGAAAGATTGCAGCGAAAACAAGCTGTTTGACCCTCGCGCTCATTTGGCGCACAACCCAAATGTATGATATGCTGCGGGCGGCTTCCGCGCGTCCTTGGAGGGGCGAATGGATTATTCGATGATCTTCTCAGCGCTCTGGGTGATCTGCGCTACTATCGTGGCGTTGCTTCCGATGCGGCTGCAATTCCCTCCGGGTATCATTTTGCTGATCTGTGCGCCGGTGCTGATCGTTTGGCTGGGCTACGTACATGGCTGGCTTTGGTCGCTGCTGGCTTTGGGCGGCTTTGTCTCGATGTTCCGCAATCCGATCCGCTATTACTGGCGCAAATGGGTGCGCGGGGAGGTCGTGGAATGAACTGGTCCATTGCTCTCGCCGCTCTCTGGGGGGTTGCCGCGAATGTGCTGGCGATGATCCCCAGCAAGGACAATCACTGGACTCGCGCCTATGTCCTGATCGCGTTGGGTATCCCGATCCTGGGATTTGTGACCTATCAGAATGGCCCATGGGTCGGTCTGATCGTACTGGCCGCTGGCATGTCGGTGCTGCGCTGGCCGGTGATTTATCTGACCCGTTGGACAAAGGCGAAAATGCAGGGCATGAAGGCGGCTGACGAATAACCGGCCAACTTCACGAGGTCCGCCATGGCGACGATCACCACATTTGCCTATCTGCCGCTCATTTCCCTTGTTCTTGGTGCCGCCGCAGGGTTCACGGCGGGTCGCTGGATCGGCCTGCGTGGTCTTTTGTGGCTGATTGGGCTGGCGTCTGCTGCCGGGCTGGTGCTGATCGTGATGCTGGCCAGCGTTGGAACGGGCGAAGAAGAGCAGGCATTCGGTCCGCTCGTCTGGCTGACCGCCGGTGTGCTTCCGTTTCTATTCGCCGCGATCATGGGCGGGGTCGGCGGGCGCAGCCTGGCTGCGCGTGCAGCCGAATGACAACCCTCCCCGCGACCCGAGGCCGCCTGTCCGAGGCCCGTCCGCTGGCCGACCTCACATGGCTTCGTGTCGGAGGACCGGCGGATTATCTGTTCCAGCCAGCCGACCTTGAAGATCTGCAATCGTTCCTGCGCGACCTGCCGGCGGATGTTCCGGTGTTCCCGATGGGCGTCGGTTCGAACCTGATTGTCCGCGACGGCGGCTTGCGGGCCATGGTGATCCGGCTGGGGCGCGGCTTCAACGGCATCTCGGTCAAGGGAAACACTGTTACCGCAGGCGCGGCGGCACTGGACGCGCATGTGGCGCGCAAGGCGGCGGACGCGGGGGTCGACCTGACCTTCCTGCGAACCATCCCCGGCTCCATCGGTGGTGCGGTGCGAATGAACGCAGGCTGTTACGGCAACTACACGGCGGATGTACTGCGCAAGGCCACCATCGTGACTCGGCAGGGCAGTGTTGTGGACCTGTCGCCCGACCAACTGAACTTCCGCTACCGCCAGACAGATCTGCCCGAAGGCGCGGTTCTGGTCTCGGCCACGTTCGAAGGCCCTCCGGGCGATCCCGAGGACCTTCATGCGCGCATGGCGGCGCAGTTGCAAAAGCGCGACGAGACACAGCCCACCAAGGATCGCAGCGCCGGTTCCACTTTCCGCAACCCTGCCGGTTTCTCCTCCACAGGCCGGGCCGATGACGTCCATGACCTGAAGGCGTGGAAAGTGATCGATGATGCGGGCATGCGCGGCGCGACACGCGGCGGAGCGCAGATGAGTCCAAAGCACTCGAACTTCCTGATCAACACCGGCACCGCCACCGCCGCCGACCTCGAAGGGCTGGGCGAGGAGGTGCGAAAAAAGGTTTACGAAACAAGCGGCATCACGCTAGAGTGGGAAATCATGCGGGTCGGTGATCCGCTGACAGAATAAAGCCCCATCCGTCAGACCATAGCAGGCAAATTCAGGCGGCGGATCAAAGGCATAAACAAGATACGGACCACCACATAAGGTCCGGGGACATTGAGGCGCACGAAGTGGGTAAGTCGAGCAGGACAAACCCCAAAGTGGCGGTATTGATGGGCGGCCCCTCGAAGGAACGCGAGGTCTCGCTCAGCAGCGGGCGCGAATGCGCAGCCGCCCTTAGGGAAGAAGGCTTTGAGGTGGTCGAACTGGACGCTGGTCCCGACCTTTACGCGCGTCTTCTGGATATCAAGCCTGATGTGGTTTTCAACGCCCTGCATGGCCGCTGGGGCGAGGATGGCTGTGTGCAGGGGATGCTCGAATGGATGCGTATCCCGTATACGCATTCCGGCGTTCTGGCTTCGGCCCTGGCCATGGACAAGCAGCGCAGCAAGGAAGCGTTCCGCGTCGAAGGCCTGCCCATCGCAGAAAGCATCATCGCCCCAAAGGATGAGGTCGAAGCCGACCACGTCATGCCTGCGCCTTATGTGGTCAAACCCAACAACGAAGGCTCCAGCGTCGGTATCTATCTGGTGCACGAAGGCACCAACGGTCCCCCGAAACTGTCCGACGACATGCCGGATCAGGTAATGGTCGAGCAATATGTGGCGGGGCGCGAACTGACCGTGACCGTGATGGGCGACCGTGCCCTGACCGTAACCGAGATCATGACCGAAGGCTGGTACGACTACGACGCCAAGTACAAGCCCGGTGGCTCGTCGCACGAACTGCCTGCCAAGATTCCGGCTGACATTTTCGACATGTGCATGGACTATGCCGTGCGCGCTCATAAGGTGTTGGGGTGCAAGGGCGTCAGCCGCACCGACTTCCGCTGGGACGATGCACGGGGCGCGGATGGTCTGTTCCTGCTGGAAACCAATACCCAGCCCGGCATGACGCCGACCTCGCTGGCGCCAGAACAGGGCGCGCATCTGGGCATGAGTTTCGGCCAGTTTTGCGCCTGGATGGTGGAGGACGCCTCATGCGACCGTTGACCGCCACCCGCGCACCCGTGATCCATCGCAGCAAGCCTCTGGCCGGGCAGGATGCCGATTTCGCCACTGCCGAGCCGACCCCTCAGGCCAAGCCGAAACTGCAACTGCGCGGCGCCCGGTTTTTTGGTCGCAACGCCCGCCGCTCCGATCCCGCGCCGTCGCGGCTCAGCTACCGGTTCCAGCGCTGGATGCTGACACCGGGCATCCGGCTGAGCGTTCGTCTGGGCCTGCCGGTTTGCGTTGTTGCGGCGGCGGTCGGGCTCTATTTCGCGTCCGAAGACCGGCGCGAAGCGCTCAGCGCCTATATCGCCGACATCAAGACCTCGGTTCAGGAGCGCCCCGAATTCATGGTCAACCTGATGGCCATCGATGGTGCGGGGCCGGGCCTGTCCGACGACATCCGCGAAGTCGTGCCGTTGGACTTCCCGATCAGTTCCTGGGATCTGGATGTCGAACAGATGCGCGACACCATAACCGGACTGGACCCGGTGAAATCGGCCACCGTCCGCATTCGCCCGGGCGGCATTCTTCAGGTCGATGTGGTCGAGCGTCAGCCGGTCATCGTCTGGCGCACGCGCGACGGGATCGAGTTGTTGGACGAAACCGGTGCCCATGTGGATCAGGTCGCCTCGCGCAAGGATCATGCGGATCTGCCGCTGATCGCGGGTCAGGGGGCGGATCAGCATGTCGGCGAAGCGCTGCGGATCCTGACCACAGCGCGCAGCCTTGGTGACCGCGTGCGCGGACTGGTACGCATCGGTGAACGCCGCTGGGACCTGGTCCTCGATCGTGGCCAGCGCATCATGCTGCCAACCGACCGCCCTGTTCGCGCGCTCGAGCGGGTATTGGCGGTAAACGAGGTACAGGACCTTCTGGAACGCGATGTGGCCGTGGTCGACATGCGCCTCGGTCAGCGTCCGACCATCCGAATGACCAAAGCCGCCAGCGAAGACTGGTGGAATACAAAAGTGACAACGAGTAGCGGGCAGTAGCGACAATGATGACCGATCTTTACCAGTCCCAGCGGGCCATGCGGCAGATGCGCAGGCAAGCCGTGCAAAGGGGCGTCATCGCCATTCTGGACGTGGGCAGTTCCAAGATCGCCTGTCTGGTGCTGCGATTTGACGGTACCGGCCGGCTGAGCGATGACAACAGCATCGGTTCATTGGCCGGGCAGACCGGGTTCCGTGTCATCGGCGCCGCGACGACCCGCTCGCGCGGAGTGCAGTTCGGCGAAGTCACTGCCATGCAGGAAACCGAACGCGCCATCCGCACTGCCTTGCAGGCGGCACAGAAGATGGCGGACATTCGCGTTGATCACGTCATCGCCAGTTTCTCGGGCGCGAACCCGCGCTCCTACGGTCTGGACGCTCAGGTCGATCTGGAAGGTCAGCTTGTGACCGAAGCCGAGGTCGGACGTGTGCTGAACGCCTGCGACGTGCCCGATTACGGGGCCGGGCGCGAGGTTCTGCATGCCCAGCCGGTGAACTTCGCGCTGGACAACCGGTCCGGCCTGATCGACCCGCGGGGACAAATGGGGCAGAGCCTTGCGGTCGATATGCACATGCTGACCGTTGATGCGGTGGCGATTCAGAACATCGTGCGGTGCATCAAACGTTGCGACCTGGAATTGGCGGGGATAGCGAATTCAGCCTATGTCTCGGGCATCTCGGCGCTGGTCGAGGACGAGCAGGAACTGGGCGCGGCCTGTATCGACATGGGCGGCGGCACCACCAGCGTGTCGATCTTCATGAAGAAACACATGATCTATGCCGATTGCGTGCGCATGGGTGGTGATCACGTGACCTCGGACATTTCCATGGGCCTCGGCGTTCCAGCGGCAGTGGCAGAGCGGATCAAGACTTTCAATGGCGGCGTGCATGCCACAGGGGCCGATGATCGCGATCTGATCGATATCGGTGGCGATACCGGCGACTGGGAACATGACCGTCGCACCGTCAGCCGTGCCGAACTGATCGGAATCATGCGCCCAAGGGTCGAGGAAATTCTCGAAGAGGTCCGCGTGCGACTGGACGCAGCCGGGTTCGAACACATGCCCAGCCAGCAGATCGTCCTGACCGGAGGCGGCAGCCAGATCATGGGGCTGGACGGCCTCGCCACCCGTATCCTGGGTCAGCGCGTCCGCCTTGGTCGCCCCTTGCGCGTTCACGGCCTGCCGCAATCGGCCACAGGGCCAAGTTTTTCATCTGCTGTCGGCCTCAGCCTGTTCGCCGCCCATCCGCAGGACGAATGGTGGGATTTCGAGATCCCGGTCGACACCTACGCGGCGCGCCCCTTCAAACGCGCCGTGCGCTGGTTCCGTGACAATTGGTAGATGGCTGCTTCGGGGGCTGATCGCCCCGTTGCTGTTGCCCGCCGGCGCGGTCGCTCAGACCGCCATCTCTCCCGACGCGTTTCTGGATGCGGTCATCGGCAAGACGGTCACGTTCTATGAGATCCGCAGCGGTCAGCTGGTCGGAACAGAGCAGTTTTTAAGTCGCAACACCTCGGTCTGGCGCGAGAATGGCCTGGGCTGCGTCTATGGTCAGATCACCACGCCAAACGGGCAGATCTGCTTCCTCTATGACAATGACACGGACGGGGTGCCAGTCTGTTGGTGGCCGTTTCTGCACCACGACCGGCTGCTGGTGCGCCTGGCCACCTTCATCGGCGGTGAAATTCAGGAGGTCCGCCGAATAAGCGAGGATAGCCTCAACTGTCCAAGTGTCCCTGTCAGTTGAAAAATCGGCTTGCGGTGCCCGAGAATATCCCTCAAGATATCCACAAGGCCCGACAGAGGCCCGGCGGCAGGACCCGAGCAGGTACCCGCAAAACAAGAACTGACCCCTCTGTGACGCATCTTCTGGCTGGCGGCACGAATTGCGTATGCCTTGTGGCGCCTTGCGTTCGCTCCGCAACATCTGGCGGATCGCGCGAAATACCGCCTCTGGCTGCCTTATTTCCTCCATATTTTGTGGATTCCTGCGATTTTTGACGTGACGTTTGTGGATATGACCGGTAGAATTAAAGGCGGATAGGTAAGAAAAACACCGCTTTGGCGGGTTATAAGAACAGGCGGACAGAGCATGACATTGAATCTTTCGATGCCCGGGCACGACGAACTGAAGCCTCGGATCACAGTATTTGGCGTGGGCGGTGCAGGCGGCAATGCCGTCAATAACATGATTGAAAAACAGCTGGACGGCGTCGATTTCGTGGTCGCCAACACAGACGCGCAGGCGCTGCAGCAAAGCCAGTCCTCGGCACGGGTGCAGCTGGGTGTGAAAGTCACCGAAGGCCTGGGCGCTGGGGCGCGTCCGACTGTTGGCGCAGCCGCCGCCGAAGAAAGCATCGAACAGATCGTCGATCATCTGGCTGGCGCGCATATGTGCTTCATCACTGCTGGAATGGGCGGTGGCACCGGGACAGGCGCGGCTCCGATCATCGCGCAGGCCGCGCGCGAGCTGGGTGTGCTGACCGTCGGTGTCGTAACCAAACCCTTCCAGTTCGAAGGTGCCAAGCGGATGCGTCAGGCCGAAGACGGTGTTGAGGCGCTGCAGAAGGTTGTCGATACGCTGATCATCATCCCGAACCAGAACCTGTTCCGTCTGGCCAATGAAAAGACGACCTTTACCGAGGCGTTCTCGATGGCTGACGACGTTCTGTATCAGGGGGTCAAAGGCGTGACCGACCTGATGGTCCGTCCGGGCCTGATCAACCTCGACTTTGCCGATGTTCGCGCCGTCATGGACGAGATGGGCAAAGCGATGATGGGGACCGGCGAGGCAACCGGTGAAGATCGCGCGGTACAGGCGGCCGAAAAGGCGATTGCCAACCCGCTGCTGGACGAAATCAGCCTCAAGGGTGCCAAGGGCGTGCTGATCAACATCACCGGTTCGCACGACCTGACCCTGTTCGAACTGGACGAAGCCGCCAACCGCATCCGCGAGGAAGTGGACCCCGAAGCCAACATCATCGTCGGGTCGACCCTCGATACCGCGATGGAAGGCGGCATGCGCGTGTCCGTCGTGGCCACCGGGATCGATGCAACCGACAAACAGGCCGAAATTCCGGTTGCGCGTCGTTCGATGTCGGCACCGCTGACCCGCACCGTTTCCGCGGAAGAGCAGGCGCAGGAAGAAGCGCAGACCGTTGCCGCAGAACAGCAGGCACCTACTGAGGTAAACCCCGAACCATCGCTGTTCGAAGCGGCTGACGAGCCGGTGCAGTCCCAGCCTCAGTTCCAGCCGCAGGCGGAACAGGATGATGATGACCTGCCGCCGCCCGCCTATCAGCCGCGCGTGGCCGAGTTTGAGCCGCAGCCCGAGGTTGCGGAACCTGCGCCGGAAAGCTTTGTCGCACCGCGCGCCGCTGCTGCCGGCACTCCGTCCCCCGAGGCCCTGCAGCGACTGCAGGCGGCGGTTCAGAATGTGCCATCGGCAAAACAGCGCATGGCGGCAAGCCGCGCGGACGTCGAAGAAGCAGCCCCCGCACGGCAGGCGGAAGCTCATGACCGGCCCCGTTTCGGCTTCAACAGGCTGATCGACCGCATGACCGGTCATGCGGCCGATACACCCGCTCAACCGGCCCGCCAACAGCCGGTCATGCGCCAGGCTGACGCCACGGCACCTGCCCATGAAGAGGCAGATCCGGATCAGGAACGTATCGAAATTCCGGCCTTCCTGCGCCGTCAGGCCAACTGATCGCGGTAACAAAATGATGACAAGGGGTCGCCATTTGGCGGCCCTTTTTCGTTTAAAATAAAGTGCTTATTGTAATGTAAGCAGGGTTTTGCCGATCTGTAACATCCATGTTTCAATCGGTTGCAAAGAGTGAGTTGAGCCTTATCGCCGGCTTCCTTAACTGAGTGTCCAACACAGCCCAAGCAGGCTGGACATCACTCACTGAGGTCAGTTTTGCAACACACGCTCAAATCATCGGTCACGTTTACAGGCACAGGGCTGCACAGCGGCAAGCCTGCGACGATGGTCCTGAAGCCGGCAGCCGCCGGTCACGGCATCTGGTTCAAACGGACGGATATCGAATTGGGCAATGCGCTGATCCCGGCGATCTACGACATGGTGGACCGGACCCCGCTCTGCACCCGTCTGGTGAACGAGGCCGGAGTTTCCGTTTCAACCGTTGAACACATCATGGCGGCCCTTGCCGGTTGCGGCGTGCACAACGCGCTGGTCGAGATTGATGGCCCCGAAGTTCCGATCATGGACGGCTCGTCCATCGAATTCGTGCGCGGCATCATGGCCAAGGGCGTGCGCCGTCAGGCCAGCCCTGTTCTGGCCTACGAAGTGCTCAAACCGGTCACCGTCTCTCGCGAGGGCGCAAGCGCCTCGATCGCTCCGGCAAATGGGCTGATCATCGACTTCCACATCGATTTCGAAGATGACGCGATCGGCAACCAGACCAAGACGCTGGATATGCGCAACGGCTCGTTCGCGCGCGAACTCAGCGATTGCCGCACGTTCTGCCGCCGCACTGATGTCGAAGCCATGCGCGAAAACGGTCTGGCGCTGGGTGGTACGCTGGACAACGCAGTTGTTGTTCAAGGCACCGACGTTCTGACACCCGGCGGGTTCCGCCGCGCGGATGAGGCCGTGCGCCACAAGATGCTGGATGCCCTGGGCGACCTGTATCTGGCAGGCGGTCCGATTCTGGGCCACTTCACCGGCGACAAGTCCGGTCATTCGATGACCAACACGCTGCTGCGCAAGCTGTTCGAGACGCCCGGCGCCGTGCGCCCCGTGCTGTGCACCCCCGAACAGGCGGCCCGACTGCCCGGTCAGGGTCTGATCTGGGCGGAAATCCCCGAAGTCGCCTGATCTGGGCGGTCTGCGAGATGCCGCGGATCAACACTGGCGACATTTCCGACAGAGAGCGTTAAAGACGTTTTGCACCGGAATTTTCTATGCTAGACCATGGCACAATCCGGGTCAGAACCCGTTAAGCAAGACGACAAGGATGAGCGGAATGGTGGGCAGCAAAGCGGCAGTCAGGTTCGCAGGGGCGATTCTTCTGGCAGCAACTTTAGCAGCGTGCGGCAATGGCGGACTTTTCGGAAGAAGGGGCGCGGACCGCGACCAGAACCTGGAAGGCTTCACGCCGGAACAGATTTACACGCGCGGTGAATACGAACTGTCGCAGAACCGTTCTGACGATGCGGCGTGGTATTTCTCGGAAGTCGAGCGGCTCTATCCCTATTCTGACTGGGCCAAACGGTCGCTGATCATGCAGGCGTTCGCGTTCCATACCGACGAGAACTATGAAGAAAGCCGGGCCGCAGCTCAGCGGTATATCGATTTCTACCCCACGGACGAAGATGCCGCCTATGCCCAGTATCTGCTGGCGTTAAGCTACTATGACCAGATCGACGAAGTGGGCCGCGATCAGGGTCTGACCTTTCAGGCGCTGCAGGCGCTGCGCACGGTGATCGAGGTCTATCCGGACAGTGAATACGCCACCTCTGCGGTGCTGAAATTCGATCTCGCCTTCGACCATCTGGCTGGAAAAGAGATGGAGATCGGACGCTATTACCTGCGTCAGGATCATTTCGCCGCCGCCATCAACCGCTTCCGCGTCGTGGTCGAGGATTTTCAGACCACCTCGCACACCGCCGAAGCGCTGTATCGTCTGGTCGAGGCGTACCTGTCGCTGGGCCTGGTGGATGAGGCGCAGTCGGCCGGTGCGATCCTGGGCTACAACTACCAGTCTTCGGAATGGTACGACAGCGCTTATACCCTGCTGACTTCGCGCGGCCTCAAACTCAAGAGCCGTGGCAACAACTGGCTCAGCCAGGTTTACCGTCAATCGATCAAAGGGCAGTGGTTGTAATCGCCATGACCATAGGGTTGGGACAGTAGGACCCGATGCTACGCGCCCTTGATATTCGCGACATGCTGATCATCGACCGGCTGGAACTGACCTTCCAGCCGGGTCTCAATGCGCTGACCGGTGAAACCGGTGCGGGCAAGTCGATCCTGCTGGATTCGCTGGGCTTTGTTCTGGGCTGGCGCGGTCGCGCCGAACTGGTGCGGCAGGGGGCAGCACAGGGCGAAGTGCTGGCCGAATTCGAACTGTCCGCCGATCATCCCGCCCATGCAGTTTTGGCCGAAGCCGGGCTGCCCGCCGGCGAAGAACTGATCCTTCGCCGCGTCAACACGGCCGAGGGCCGCAAAACCGCCTGGGTCAATGACCGCCGCTGCTCGGGCGAGGTGCTGCGTGCGCTGTCCGAGACATTGATCGAACTGCACGGCCAGCACGATGACCGCGGCCTGCTGAACCCGCGCGGTCATCGTGTTCTGCTGGACGACTATGCCGGGGCAGGGAACCAGCTTAGCGCCGTTCGAGCGACCTGGTCACAGATGTCCCGCGCCCGCAAGGCGCTGACCGAGACCGAAGGCACGCTGGCCGCAATGCGCGCCGAAGAAGAGTTTCTGCGCCATGCTGTGTCGGAACTGGATCAGCTTGATCCTCAGCCGGGTGAAGATGCCGAACTCGACGCCCGCCGCCGCATGATGCAGGGGGCCGAACGGATCCGCGACGACGTGGCCCGTGCCTTTGCCCTGTTGGGGGGCGAGAGCGCCGAAGGCGCTTTGGCCGACGCGGTGCGCTGGCTTGAAGGTGTGTCGGACCATGCCGGCGGCCAGCTTGAAGAGCCCATCGCCGCCCTCGGCCGCGCCATGATTGAACTGGGCGAAGCGCAGGATGGCGTCAACGCCTGCCTTCAGGCGCTGGATTTCGACCCGGCAGAACTGGAACAGACTGAAGAACGCCTGTTCGCCATCCGCGCGCTGGCCCGCAAACACGACGTCGCGCCGGACGATCTGGGCGCTTTCGCCGAAACCCTGCGTGAGCGTCTGAACCGGCTGGACGCCGGAGATGCCGACCTTGCCGACAGGCGTGCCGCTGTCGAGGCCGCGCAGGTCGCCTACGATGCCGCTGCAGCCCAGCTCAGCACCATGCGTCAGAATGCGGCCGGGCAACTCGACGCCGCCGTGATGGCCGAACTTGCACCGCTTAAAATGGAACGCGCGGTGTTTCGAACCGAAATCACACCAGCCGATCCCGGCCCCGAAGGCACCGATGCGGTGGCCTTCACCGTCGCCACCAATCCCGGCGCGCCCTCGGGACCGCTGAACAAGATCGCATCCGGCGGTGAACTCAGCCGCTTCCTGCTGGCGCTCAAGGTTTGCCTCAGCGGTGATGACAGCGCCCGCACAATGATCTTCGATGAAATCGACCGGGGTGTCGGCGGTGCCACTGCCGATGCGGTTGGCCGCCGTCTGGCCGCTCTGGCGCAGGGGGGGCAGGTGTTGGTCGTGACGCATTCGCCGCAGGTGGCCGCGCGGGCCGCGCATCACTGGCGTGTGCAGAAACAGGTTGCGGACGGGCAAACCCTGTCCACCGTCATCCCGCTGGCCGACCCGGATCGGGTGGATGAGATTGCCCGCATGGTCGCAGGCGACACCATAACGGACGAAGCCCGCGCCGCCGCACGCGCTTTGCTGCAGGCCTGAGACATATCTGCCGCTTTCCGGTTCTCAAACCGTCGCTATCCCACTTTTATAAGGACGCCCCGTGGCTTACTAATGAGGGAACGATGACCTCCGAGGGCAAATGACCCAGTCGACCCGCACCGTTCTGCGCAATCAGCTCAATCAGGCACTGGCCGCGATCAAGGATGCATGGCGGGTGATGCTCCGCCGGGGACCCAGCCAGATTCAGTTCTGGTTCATTGCCCTGGCCATCGGTATCGCGGCGGGTTTCATGGCGCTGGGATTCCGCAAGGCCATCGCCGCACTTCAGGCGTATATCTACAACACCGAAGATATCCTTCTGCTGCACAGCCATGTGGAAAAGCTGCCCTGGGTCCTGATCCTGATCACGCCGATCATCGGTGGCCTGGTTGTCGGTATCATCCTGCACATTTTCACCGATGACGGGCGTGTCCGGTCCGTAGCGGACGTGATGGAAGGTTCTGCCGTCACTGATGGGAGGGTCGAGATCAAGGCAGGGATCGCGTCTTTCCTCGCCTCGCTCATAACGCTCAGCTCTGGCGGCTCGACGGGCCGTGAAGGGCCGGTGGTTCACATGGCGGGCGTCATTTCAACATGGGTCAGCAACCGCATCCACGCGGACGGCATCACCGGTCGCGACCTGCTGGGCTGTGCCGTGGCCGCCGCCGTCTCAGCCAGCTTCAACGCCCCGATCGCAGGTGCGCTTTTTGCGCTCGAAGTGGTTCTGCGCCATTTCGCGGTCCATGCCTTCGCCCCTATCGTAATTGCCTCGGTCGCGGGGACAGTTATCAACCGTCTGGCCTATGGTGACGTCACCGAGTTTGTCCTGGAGACCCCCGGATCGCTGCAATTCTATGTGGAGTTGCCCGCGTTCCTGATCCTCGGGCTGATCTGTGGGTTCGTCTCTCTGCTGCTGATGCGCTCGATCTTCTTTGCCGAGGATATCGGCAACCACATTCAGACCCGCCTGTCTCTGCCGCGCTGGCTGCGGCCGGCGGTATCGGGGGCGATGCTGGGGCTGATGGCGATCTGGTTCCCGCATATCATCGGTGTCGGGTACGAGACCACGATCCGCGCCCTGACCGGCGACCTGCTGCTGACCACCGCAATCCTGTTTGCCGTTCTCAAGACCGTTGCGGTCGCCATTACCATGGGCGGCCGCATGGGTGGCGGTGTGTTCTCACCGTCGCTGATGATCGGCGCGCTGACCGGGCTGGCCTTTGGCCTGATCGCCACCGGCCTGCTGCCGGACGTATCGGGGACCCACACGCTCTATGCTTTTGCCGGAATGGGTGCCGTGGCCGCCGCAGTTCTGGGGGCACCCATCTCGACCACGCTGATCGTGTTCGAACTGACCGGAGACTGGCAGATCGGCCTTGCGGTGATGGTCTCGGTTTCGATGTCCACCGCGCTGGCTTCGCGCCTGGTGGACCGGTCCTTCTTCCTGACACAACTGGAGCGCCGCAATGTGCATCTGGCCGCGGGGCCGCAGGCCTACCTGCTGGCCATGTTGCGCGCTGGTGCCGTGATGCGCCCGCTCGGAGATCCGCGCTCGATCACCAGGGACGAGGCGCAGGAGTTGATTGAACAGGGCTTCTGCATTCAGGCCAGCGCCACGCTTGAGGCTGCGATGCCCTATTTCGACCGCGATGACATCCCCTGCATTCCGGTGGTTCTGATCGAAGAAAACGGTGTCGAAACCCCGGTCGGCGCGCTTTATCACATAGATGCGCTCAAGGCGTATAACCGCGCGCTGGCGGCGACAGCGGCCGAGGAGCATTCGTAGCGAGGCGGAAGCCGGTACGTTGCGCTGCGTCTTCTGAAACGGGAGCCGCTTAGCCGGTTGGCGCTTTCTTCGCTTCTTCCTTGATCACAGACCGGACCCAACGTGCCAGTTTCGACCGGTCGGTTGCAGCGGTCCAGTACATATGCTCTGCCATGCCCGTGTCAAAATCGAAAGGCCGCAGAGCAAGCCTGTCCCTGAAACGGTTGGCCATCCGTGAAGGCAACGCAGCCAGCAGGTCGGTGCCCACGATGATTTCGCCAAAGGATATCGCATCACTGCTGACGATCGAACGCCGCAGGCTGATGCCCTGTTCGGCGGCATAGCGAACCGTCGCCTGCTGCCAGCCGGGGCGCGGTTCGAAATGGACGAAATTCATCTCCTTGATGTCGTCCAGCCCCAGGACCTCTTTCTTTGCCAGCGGGTGTGACGGATCCATCATGCAGACATGCTGCTCGCAGTTCAGGTATTCTTCGCCGTAAATCCCGCTGTCCGACACTTTCTGCGGCCCGAGGTAGATATCGGCGCTGCCACTCAGCAACAAGTCGCTGGCAAGGCCGTAGTTATAGTTCAGGATCAGCCGGATCGCAGGTGCTTCGCGCCGGAGCCGCCGAACAACTTGCGGCAAAACAAGCAACGTTTCGTAACTGGTGATGTTGATCCGGATCTCTCCCTCGGACTGCTTCGGATCGAATGCCTCATCGTCGCGAAACTGCTCGGCTTCTTCCAACATGTGCTCCACCCGGTCCATGAGCCGGTGACAATGGTGCGTGGGTGCTATCCCCCCGCCTTGTTTGACGAACAGGGGATCCTGCGCTGCCTTTCTTACACGTTCGATCGTGTAACTGACCGAAGACGGGTTCATGCCCAACTCGGCTGCGGCCTTTGCGAATGAGCGGTGCGTGTACACCAGCTTCAGCGTACGAAGCGCCGCGAAATCGAGCGAGAGTATTTCTGGCGCTGTGGACATCGGAACCCTGTCTGAGTGTAATTGAAAATTTCAATGTATTGAAACGAATTGATCTGATTGTTCAATCTGACACATCCGGACATCCTTAGGCAAGCAGACCCGTCACGGGATGCATTGCAATTGACCGGAGGATGAACATGACTTTGAAAGTGATCGGAGCCGGATTTGGACGGACAGGAACGGAAAGCCTCAAGCGGGCGCTTGAAGCCCTTGGGCTCGGACCGACGCACCACATGTACGAGGTCATGGACAGCGAAACGCAGCGGGAACGCTGGCTCGCTTTCGCAAACGGGGCAACACCGGACTGGCCCTCGCTGTTTGAAGGATACATCAGCGCCGTGGACTGGCCATCAGCCGCCTACTGGCGCGAAACGATGGCCTTCTACCCGGATGCCAAAGTGGTGCTGACCCACCGGCCCGCCGAAGACTGGTGGAACAGTTTCACCAATACGATTCAGACAGCGCTGCTAACGGGCACGGATGTCGGCGGTCTGGGAACCAGCGTGATAACCGAAGGGGTTTTCGGCGGAAACATCCAGGACAAGGCACATGTTCTGTCTGTTTACGAGGACACGATCGCCAGTGTCCGAAACGAAGTGCCTGCGGAACGGCTTATCGAGCTGCCGCTTGGCTCCGGTTGGGATCCTTAGTGCAGGGGGCTGGGCTTGCCGGCACCCGACATCGACTATCCCAAAGGCAACACAAAGGCAGGGTTCCGGGCGGTCGCATAGCCCTCCCGAATAACCCAGGCCTTGGGAACCGGCGTACCCTTGACGCGAAATTGCTGATTTTCCGCAGACCCTGCGAAGACTTGGCCACAATACTCGCTTCTTGCCCTTGTGCCCCACCTGATGCAAACTTGGTCGCAGAGGAGGGATGTCTGTTTCTCCGTTTGGTCTGTTTGAAAGCGGACCAGAACGGTGCAGCTGCTTTGGGAGGAGTGTCATGACATCCAAGACTGCGGGTTCCACGCCACCGGACAATCTGACGCCGCCGCCGCAGGCCATGCCCAGGATCAACAAGGTCACTGCGGATGATATCACGGCGTCCCTGAAGGCCGGCTTTTCCGATTTTCTGGCCCGCCCCTTCATGAGTGGCTTTTTTGGCCTGTTCTATGCAGTCTTCGGCATCCTGTTTGTCTGGAGCCTGGTCTGGCTTGGCAAGATCTGGATGATCATTCCAGCGGTTGTTGGCTTCCCCCTGGTCGCGCCATTTGCTGCCGCCGGGCTGTATGAGATGTCCCGCCGGATGCAGAACGACGAGAGTTTCGGCTGGTCTGAAATCCTCACCGTCATGGCCAACCAGCGCAAGCGCGAAATGGGCTGGATGGCCTTTGTCACCCTGTTCATTTTCTGGGTGTGGATTTATCAGGTCCGGCTTTGGCTGGCGATCATCCTACAGAATGCATCTTTCTCGGATTTCGACGGGTTTCTGAACACCGTGTTCTTCACACCGCAGGGCTGGACTTTCCTGGCCGTTGGCACCTGCGTCGGCGCATTTCTGTCGGCTGCCTTGTTCTCGGTGACCGTCATCGCCATGCCCATGCTGCTTGACCGGGAAACCAATTTCGTCTCTGCCATGATCACGTCCATTCGCGTCGTCACGAAAAATCCGTTGGTCATGCTTGGCTGGGCGGCGATCATCTCGGTCACTATGCTGTTGTCGCTTGTCCCGGCGTTTCTGGGACTGATCTTCACCCTGCCGATCCTTGGCCACACAACATGGCATCTCTATCAGCGGGCCATGCAACCCGCCGAGGGGTGATCCGGCCTGCCATCACTTGGCGCAACTGTCGGCTTCGACTGACTTCTCAACACCGGATGGTTCTACAACTGTTCGACCTTCACCGAATCCAGCGGATAGAACGCCAGATAGCCTTTGATTTCGGCCACCGCCGGGATCGGGTCTTCATAGCTCCACGCGGCGTTTTCGGTTGTCGAGGATTTGTTGACGATCGAGAAATGCGTGGCGTCGCCTTTGTGCGGGCAGTGGGTGACTTTATCCGTCTGGTCCAGAAAGGCCATCGCGACATCTGAGCGTGGGAAATAGATCACCGGATCCAGATTGCCTTCAAGCAACTCCAGCGCACCCGTGGTTTCGCCCAGAATCGCGCCACCTGACCGGACGCTCCATTTTCCGGGCGCCTTGCGGATTGTTATGTGGTCGGTCATGTCTGCTCCTTCTATTGTCGCGTCAGGGCCTTTCCTCTGCCCAGTCTATGTAACAGCCGGATGTCACACCGGCGCGGTTGCGGCATCCAACCACAGTTGCGCGTCATGGCCCAGCCTTGGCCTGATTTTTTCCGCAACTTCGCGGTGATACTCGTTCAGCCATGCCCGTTCCTGCGGGGACAACATGTCGGCGACGATCAACCGGCGGTCAATGGGCACAAAGGTCAGCGTACGCCAGTTCAGCATCGCCCGTTCGGTATCACCACCGGGCAGCGAGGGGGCTTTGTCCACAACCACCAGATTCTCGATCCGGATACCAAAGGCACCTTCCCGGTAGTACCCCGGCTCATTTGACAGGATCATACCGGGTTCCAGCGCAACATGGCTGACCTTCGACAGGCGCTGCGGGCCTTCGTGCACGCTCAGATAGGCACCGACGCCGTGGCCCACGCCGTGGTTGAAATCCTGCCCCGCGGACCACAGCGGCGCGCGCGCCACACATTCGATGTCGCGCCCGGACAGCCCGACGGGCCAGCGCAGCATGGACATGGCAATCATGCCTTTCAACACGCGCGTGAAGCAGGCGCTTTCCTCGTCACCGGCGGTGCCGATCGCAACGGTTCGGGTGATGTCCGTGGTGCCGTCCAGATATTGCCCTCCGCTGTCCAGAACCAGAATATGGCCATCCTTCAACAGGCTGTCTGTCTCGGTCGTCACCCGGTAATGCATGATTGCGCCGTTTGGCCCGGTGCCCGCAATGGTGTCGAACGAGATATCCCGCAGTGCCGCGTCCTGCCGTCGGTTTTCCTCCAGCCGGGTGACGACCTGTGTTTCGGTCAGGCTGCCTGGGGGCTGCGCGTCCAGCCAGCACAGCGTTTCGATCACCGCGACTGCATCGCGCAGATGCGCCTCGGCGCTGCCCGCGATTTCCGCAGCGTTCTTGCACGCTTTGGGCAGGGCGCAGGGGTCGCCCCCCTCGGCCATCCTGTCGCCCAGAGCGTCCGCAACAATCTGCGGCAATGTCGCCGGATCGACCTGCACCGAACCAGCCAGCCCGCTTATGGCCTGCAAAAACGCATCCGGTTCGTGCTGGCGCACCCGAGGCCCCAAATGATCGGCAACACCGGACAGCTTTTTGGCGGCCATGAACAGGTCCACTCCGCCATCGGCATGCAGAATCGCAAACCCGTGCGCCACCGGGTTGTACCCGATATCCGATCCCCGGATGTTCAGCAGCCACATGATGGAGTCCGGCAGCGTGATCACCGCAGCCGCATGTCCTGCTTTTTGCAGCGCTTCGGCCAGGCGGCTGATCTTGCTTTCGGCGGATTCACCCGCGAATTCAATCGGGTGCGCGCTAACCGGGTTCATCGGTGGCGCAGGCTGGTCCGCCCAGATCCGGTCCACCAGGTTCGGACAGCGGACCAGTTCGATACCGCTGCCCTGCAGATCCTTCTGGGAGCTCGTGATCTGACCCACAGCATGCAGCCAGGGGTCAAACCCGACCTTGCCGCCCTGTGGCAGCTGTTCTTTCAGCCAGGCGGCCAACCCGATATCGGGCCAGGGAACCGGAGTATACACATCCGCGACCTGCGCCTTGACCTGCGTGCGATAGCGCCCGTCGATGAATACACCCGCCACGTCTGTCAGCGCGGCACAAAACCCGGCCGATCCGGTGAACCCGGTCAACCAGGCCAGACGCTCATCGCGCGGCGCTACATATTCCCCCTGATGCGCATCTGCGCGGGGAACCAGAAATCCGTCCAGCCCTTCCTGAGCCATCTCACTGCGCAAGGCCGCCAGCCTGGGCGGCCCCTGTTCCGGGCGGGCGGTCACTTCGAATGTCTGGAACATGGGGGCCTCTTGCTTATGTCTTGGTGCGGCGAAAAGTGGGGCGCGCGGCGGCAAATGTCCAGCACATCGCGACGACACTATTCGGTTGCGCCCAGAAAGCCTTTCAGCGTCTCGATATAAGAGTCGTAAACGTCGTTTCCGGGCAGAGGAATGTGATTGGCGGTTTCCAGAATGACAAGCGAAGCGTCGGGAATACCGGCTGCCAGTTTTCGCGCCTCGGACAAGGGGTGGACGGCGCTGTTGCGCCCATGCAGGACCAACGTCGGGCATTGCACTTGCGGCAAAAGATGCAGAACCGAGGCGGTGTTTCCGCTGTCGCGCTGATACAGTTTCTGCTCGACGGAATAGAGCGTCTGCATCTCGTTCACAATTTCGCGCACGGTTTCCAAAGGTCCCTCGGGAAAGTAGCTCAGTAGCGAGCCAACCGCATAACCGCTCCCGGGGTCTTTCCAGCCTTCGATGATCAGGTTGCGGATCGAATCCGGCCCCGCCACACCTTCACGATGATCGCGCCCTTCTGCCCAGCCGCCAACAATCGCCAGCCTGCTGACGCGCTCGGGATATTTCGTGGCGAATTGCAGGGCCGAGAATACGCCGCCGAATTCCGAGACAATGGCAAACCGGTCAAATCCTGCGGCCTGCGTCACCGCCAGAATGTCTTCGGCAACCCCTTCGTAATTGGCCCGGCAGGGGTCGCCCCAATGGGACTGGTGGCTTTTGTTGTAACGCAACATCGTGAACTCAGCGTCCATCGCTTCAAGGTAGGTCCGCTCAGAAGCCAGCCGCCCCTCTGCCTCCAGATCATAAACGATGGAACCGACCCTCAGAACCGGAGGGCCTTCTCCGGACATGGCAAAGGCAATCGCCTGACCGTCATGTCCCCGGGCATATCTTAGCCGCTGGGTTCGATGTTCGCCGTTTTGTGCAGGCTGTGAATCACGGCTGACTTCAGCCGCCATCTGCAGGCCACGCCGCACAATTGTCCGGATGATCCGTTGCGTCTTGCCATCATCGCCTACTGCCTTGCGTGCTGCAGCGATGCGGGCGCTTATGGTCGATTCCGAGACAAACCGACCATGCCAGACCCGCTCGATGATCTCTTCGCGTGCAACCAGCTTGCCGGGGCTTTCAACCAGTAACTCCAGCAGATCAAAGACCTGAGGTTCAACCGGAACCGCTTCGCCCCCGCGCAACAGCACGTGGCGGTCAACGTCCAGAATACAATCTGCAAACTCATAGCGCATGGGCTGAATACACTCCGTTTCGATTGGGGCCACAAGGTTCAATGGCCTTCCCAAAGGTTTCTCGGGGGTTTCTCAGGATTGTCTTCAAGCGAGAGGGCAGCGCCGTTGCCAAATTAGAGGCAACAAACAGGAGCTTCAGATGATGCCACCCTTCGATATCGCGTTATTGCACCACAAGGCCGTTCGCCACAGGCACAATAATACCCAGCCCCGAATTGCTCCGACTACCGGATCGTCAATCTGGGGCTGGTTGCTTAGGATGCTATGCCGCCCGGCAGGGCGACGTCAACGGATCTAGCTGGCCCGCTTCATTCCCATGACCCGCGCCCGCGCCCGCGGGTCGCTGTCGAACAGAGCTGCCAACTGCTCGGTCATCGCACCCGCCAGTTGCTCGACATCGGTGATCGTGACCGCACGGTCGTAATAGCGGGTCACGTCGTGACCGATACCGATCGCCAGCAGTTCGACCATCTTGCGCTTTTCGACCATCGCGATCACGTCGCGCAGGTGTTTTTCCAGATAATTCGCAGGGTTAACGCTCAGAGTTGAATCATCAACCGGCGCACCATCCGAGATCACCATCAAAATCTTGCGCTGCTCTCGCCGCGCCAGCATCCGGCGATGCGCCCATTCCAGCGCCTCGCCGTCGATGTTTTCTTTCAACAGACCTTCTTTCATCATCAGACCCAGATTGGGCCGCGCGCGACGCCACGGGGCATCCGCACCCTTGTAGATGATATGGCGAAGATCGTTCAGGCGCCCCGGCTGCTGCGGGCGTCCATCGTTCAGCCACGCCTCACGCGCCTGACCGCCTTTCCATGCCCGTGTGGTAAAGCCCAGAATCTCGACCTTGACGTTGCAGCGCTCCAGCGTCCGCGCCAGAACATCCGCACAGATCGCCGCGATCGAGATCGGACGCCCGCGCATCGAGCCCGAGTTGTCCAAAAGCAGCGTCACCACGGTGTCGCGGAACTCGGTATCCTTCTCGACCTTGAAGCTCAGCGGTGTTGTTGGGTTCGCCACGACACGTGCCAGACGGCCTGCGTCCAGAATGCCTTCCTCGCGGTCAAACTCCCAGGACCGGTTCTGCTGCGCCTGCAACCGACGCTGCAGCTTGTTGGCCAGACGCGATACCGCCCCTTTCAACGGCTCCAGCTGCTGATCCAGATAGGCCCGCAGCCGCTCCAGTTCGGCGGGTTCCGCCAGATCCTCGGCGGCGATCTCCTCGTCATGGGTGCTCAGGTAAACCTTGTAGTCGGGATCCGCTTCAGACGCGGGCGGCGGGGCAGGCGGCTCCAGCGGGGCCTCGCCATCGGGCATCTCGGCCTCTTCGCCCATCTCATCCTCGGCCATCTCGTCCATCGAGACCTGCGCCTGAGACTGATCCTGCTGCTCTTCCTGCGTCTGTTCGGGGGTGGCGTCGGCGTCCTGCTCGTCCTGATCGTCCTGCCCGGTGCTGTCGGGGTCGGGCTGTTCCTCGGCGTCGTCTTCGGCCTGATCTTCCTGCTCGTCGTCCAGCTCGTCCGGGTCCTCGCCCAGCTGGTCGCCATAGCCCAGATCCTTGATCATCTGACGGGCAAACCTTGCGAATTCCGCCTGGTCCGACAGAACCTCTTCAAGGTTCTCCAGCACGCCACCCGCCTGTTCCTCGATGAACCCGCGCCACAGGTTCATGATGTTCTCGGCTGCCGGCGGCAGATCCCGCCCGGTCGCCAGATGCCGGATCAGATAGCCCGCGGCCACCGCAAGCGGCGCATCTGCAGGCTGTTTGCACTGGTCATATCCGCGCCGGATCGCCTCGTGGCTGATCTTGACATCGATATTGCTGGCAGTCCCGGGCATGTCCCGTGCGCCCATCGCTTCACAACGGGCAACTTCCATCGCCTCATAAAGATCCCGCGCCATATCACCCGGAGGGGCATAACGCGCATGGGTCGCATCGTCATGATACCGCCGCTGCAGCGCCAGAGCATCCGCCGTGCCGCGTGCCAGCAACACCTCCTCGCGAGTCATGCGGCGAGAGACCTGCGGCAACCGCATCGATTCACCGGACAGACCCGACGGGTCGACCGTATAGCTCACCGAAAGCTCGGGATCGTCGGCCATCACCTTGGTGGCCTCGGCCAAGGCCTTCTTGAAAGGATCGGCGGGGTTATCGTTCTTCTGTGCCATGTCCTTAAGCCCTCATCAAAGTGACCAGCCCGGCCTGGAAAACATTAACGGATCCGCCTTCATCTGGCCAAAAATATCCCCGCCGGAGGCATTGCGCCCGAAACGGGCGCAATTCAGGTGCTTACCCCAGGCTCGCACTCGCCGCGCTCTCGGGCAGTTCCTCGTCGAAACAGCGCTGATAGAACTCGGCCACGGTCTGGCGCTCCAACTCATCGCACTTGTTCAGAAACGACAGGCGGAAGGCGTAACCCACATTGCGGAAAATCTCTGCGTTCTGGGCCCAATTGATCACGGTCCGCGGGCTCATCACCGTGGACAGATCGCCATTCATGAAGGCCGTCCGGGTAAGGTCAGCAACGGTCACCATCTGGCTGACGGTCTTGCGGCCCTCGGCGGTGTTGTAGTGCGGTGCCTTTGATAGCACGATCATCGTTTCGGCATCATGGCTCAGGTAGTTCAGAGTCGAAACCAGCGACCAGCGGTCCATTTGCGCCTGGTTGATCTGTTGCGTGCCGTGATAAAGGCCGGTGGTATCGCCCAGACCCACGGTGTTGGCGGTCGCGAACAGGCGGAAGTTCGGGTTCGGCGTGATGATCTCGTTCTGGTCCAGCAGGGTCAGCTTGCCGTCATGCTCCAGCACACGCTGGATCACGAACATCACGTCGGCACGGCCCGCATCGTATTCGTCGAACACGATGGCAACAGGGTTGCGCAGGGCCCAGGGCAGGATACCTTCGTGGAATTCGGTCACCTGTTTGCCGTCGCGCAGCTTGATCGCGTCCTTGCCGATCAGGTCGATCCGGCTGATGTGGCTGTCCAGGTTCACACGTACGGCAGGCCAGTTCAGACGCGCGGCGACCTGTTCGATATGGGTCGATTTCCCGGTGCCGTGATAACCTTGGATCATCACGCGGCGATTGTGCGAAAAGCCCGCCAGGATTGCCAGCGTGGTTTCGGGGTCGAACTTGTAGGTCGGGTCGATCACCGGAACGCGGTCGCTGCGCTCGGCGAACCCCTTGACCGCCATGTTGCTGTCAATTCCAAATACGTCACGGACCGAGATGTCTTCGGTTGGTTTTGCGTTGATATCGATCGATCCGTCAGCCATGCGCCTTGTCCTTATCCTTTGCCCCGCTCTCCGGGTTTGAACCCGTGTGTGGTGCAACATATTGCGGACAAGGGCAAGGGAAAGCCGACCGTTCATTTGGCTGGCCGGATGTTTCTTTGAAACTGACCATAAATCGTGGGTATCACAATCCGGTGGCCCGTAGCCGGCGGGCCTTTCAACCTATTACAGGTGCAGGCGAGGCTCGAACAGGTTTCGTTCGACAAGTTGGAAAATGACCACATCGGGCTGCAGGCGAGCGATCTGTTCCGCCATGTCTCGATCTAAAAGATCCTGCCATTGTACCTTGTGAACGATCCGGAACGTGCTGCGATAAAGCGCGATGTTCGCCTCGCAGAATGAATCGCAGATTAGCAATGCGGTGCCGGGATTTATGGCGGCAGGCGCAAATGTCGTCTCAAAACCCCCTCCGTCGCCCGCTTCTGCCGTACAGATGTCAGGTACGCTTCCGATGAACGGAGTTGCACCTGCGCAGACCACCAAATTCTCAAATCCGATTGCATAATCCGTTTCATGGCGGTGGCCCAGCAAATCCCGAACTTTAAGCAGATTGGCCAGATCACCTGATGTATATTCCAGTACCTCTGCCGCGTAGACAATCGGATCATAGTCGGGCCCAAGTGCCTCCAAAGTCGCTTCATATCCTCGCGCGGCCCCCAAGTTTGTCCAATGGGTATCGGTTTTCAGGTAGGCCTGAGCGGTGGCCTTCAGTCCCGTCATCAGGGTGCGCAAATCCAGCAGCGGCAGATTTTGTTCACGCGCGGCCTCAATAAACATGTCCGTGCCGTTAATGTCCGCTGGTGCCACTTCGGGCGGCAGAAATTCCGGATAGATCGTATGCTTGTTCGGCGCGATCACAAGCAGGAAATCCGAACCCCGCGCCTGCAGCCAGTCCGAGAACTGCCGCAGATGATCCGCCCAGCCCGCAACATCCCTGGCATCGGGCATCTTCCGGCCCGACGTTCTGTCGAGCACACGATTGTGACCGTTGCCCAGAAACAGATAGCCCGACTGCCCGATCACCACCTGATCGGTGTCCAGTGAGACGCCGCAGCAGGACCACAACCCCAGCGCCAGCATGCCTTCGGCATTGTTCACGGACCATAATGCGCGCGGGTCTTCCGGCACAATCGGCCCGTCCTGCATCTGCAGGCGCGCCAGCAGAGTGGTGACGGGCAGAAACAGGAACACAACCGCCGCGATGGCGCTGACCAGAAGGAAACGATTGCGGTACATCATCCGGCCTGTTCCTCAGAAGTTGAAATAAAGGAAAACGTCGCTGCGCGTGGCCAGCATCGCCGTGCAGGCGGTGCCAAAGGCCATCCCGGCGAAAACGGTTTTCCATTGCGGTTTGAGGTTGCGCACAAACTGGTTCGTGTTGGGCAGGGCCAGCGCCACGTAGAACGCGGCAAGAATGGCAACCGCCGCAGTGTCACTGTCGATGATCACCACATGGCTGCTGCCGGAGTTCGATGCACCCCGGCCAAACATGGTTCGAAGAACGCTGTTGGCCTGCGCCACGCTGTCGGCCCGGAAATAGACCCAGGCGCAATGAACGATCAAAAAGGTGATTGCCCAACGGGCCGGTTTCGGCAGGCTGACCTTCAGCCGGGCCAGATAGCGCTCGGCCACCAGAACAGCGCCGTGAATGGCACCCCAGATCACAAAGGTCTAGCCTGCGCCGTGCCAGGTACCGCCAAGCAGAAAGGTTGTGAACAGGTTTGCCGACACCCGCGCGGGCGACCGGCGGCCGCCGCCCAGCGGGATATAGACATAGTCGCGCAGAAAACGCGACAGCGTCATGTGCCACCTGCGCCAGAAATCCTGAACCGACAGGGATTTGTAGGGCGAGTTGAAGTTCTGCGGCAGGCGGATGCCGAACATTCGCGCCGCGCCGATGGCCATATCCGTATAACCGCTGAAGTCGAAATACAGCTGGAACGTGTAGGACAATGTCGCAACCCAGGCGTCCAGAACGGTCAGGTTGGCATAATCGGCAAAACCCTGATCCGCATAGACCGCCAGTTGATCTGCGATGACCAGTTTCTTGAACAGCCCGATGCCAAAGATCACTATCCCGACATACAGGTTTTTCCATCGCAAAATCCCGATCGAAGGCGATTTGAACTGCGGCATCATCTCATGGTGATGCACGATGGGTCCCGCGATGAGCTGCGGGAAGAAGGTGACAAAAACCAGATAGTTCAGAAACCGCGTCGGCCGCGCGATCCGCTTGTAGCTGTCCACCAGAAATGCGATTTGCTGAAAAGTGAAAAAGGAGATCGCCAGCGGCAACGCGATGCTCAGCGGCTGGATGAAGGACCCCGTGACGTCATTCAGGATACCGACGGCAAATCCAAGGTATTTGAAGAACCCAAGCAGACCAAGGTTGAACAGTATGCCCGCGACAAGCAGCCCCCGCGCCGCGCCGTCCTGCCCCTGCGCCGCCATCTTGTGCCGAATGGCCCGGGCCACAAGAAAGTTGACGCAGACCGATCCCAAGAGAATTGGCAGGTAATCCAGCCGCCAATAGGCATAGAAAAACAGCGAACAAGCCGCGATCCACAAGAGTTTCACATCCGCATTGCGCAGTCTTGCGGCTGCGTAAAACCCCAGAAGGCTCAGAGGCAGAAAAACAAACACAAACGGAACGGAACTGAATAGCATCTCAGTCTTTCAAACGCGGCGGGTCACGACCTACTGCCTCAGTCCCGAAGCGCTTTCAAGCGAGGAGTTGCCCCACACCCGGTTTGCCCAAGCCCGATGCGCCGGAAAACCGAAGCCTCTGGCCGGAACCCTGCGCGTGATCAAGCCACAAGGCTATCACTTCGAAGGCGTCAGAACAGGCGGTGTGTCAAACCCGTTTCGCCACGCGACAAGGCACAGGACCGGCGCGTCCAATGTCTCCATCGCGTGTGGCTGGTTGCTTTGATGCAGTACCGTGTCGCCTTCGCGCAGGGCTTCATCGGGGCATCCCTGCCGCTTGAAAACAGCCGACCCGGACACAACCAAATATGCCTCCTCCCCCGGATGATGGTGCCAGGGATAATACAGCCCGGCTGGCATATGGACGACCCACAGCCACAACTGCCGCGAGGTGAATGGCCCGCCTTTGCCGATGATGGAATAGCATCCGAAATTTTGCAGGAACCGGTCCCCGATATTGGTGCCCTTGTAGGTTTCACGCCAGACAGCCGCCGGACCGGCGGCAATGATGGCATCCTGCAGATCGCCATAGTGTTGGGATGACAAACCGGTTTCGTTGCGCAGAGCTTCACCGCAGGGGCGGTGTAATGGCGTGATTGGCTGCCGCTCGACGTCATCTGGAAACGCCGCAAAGGCCGTCAATTCACGATTGCCGCGATAGGCGTCGCGCGAAAGGCGCAGAAGATTGTCGTACAGGTGATCGTTGCCCATACGGTGATCAGACGATCGAATCGGACCATTAGGCTTGTCCACCTGCGACATCGGGCAGGTATTTCGCTGCGGGCACTTGCTTCATTTGAAATGATTAAGGCGGATGCAGCTGTTGGTTTCGGCCACCATCGGCATGCGGCGGATATCCATCAGGACCGTATCCAGACGCTGATGCGAGGAGGTGCGCAATTCCAGAACCAGATCGAACACACCGTTCACGGAGCCAAGCGACTGAACTTCGGGAATTCTCCTGAGTTGGTCGATGATCCGTCTGCTGTCCCCCGGTGCCAGCTTCAAAAGCACAAGTGCATCGACCAGCGCATTTTCAACCAAGCCCCCAAGTTCCACCGTAAACCGCGCGATTGTGCCGTTCGCCTTCAGCTTGTCGATCCTGTTCTGGATCGTGGCCCGCGACACGCCCAGTTCACGCGCCAGTTCGGCGGCCGAACAACGGGCATCCCCGCTCAGAAGGCGCAGCAGTTCCCGATCGATATTGTCCATGCCTTGTGTTCGCTTTCGTCAAAATGGCTGTCAAATCGTTAAAGGTCTATCGAAACGATACCATTCCTTGACTGTTACGCCAATACACGCGCAGTCATGCTGATCCGCATTACCAACCATGTCCAAGGACCGCAGCCGTGAAAGTCACCGTTTGCCAACTCGACCCGCGCCCATCACAACTGGACCAGTACCTGTCGGGTCTGGCCGATCATGTCCAAGCTGCCGGAACAGATTTTTTGCTGCTGCCCGAGATGTGTTTTTTCGACTGGCTGGCGCATGACGCAACGCCGGATGCCGGGCGCTGGGCTGCCTCCGTTGCGGCGCATGACGACAGGATTTCGCAGCTTTCGAAACTGGGCGTTCGCGGCGCGATGGGAACCCGCCCGATTGTCAACGCCGCCGGCAGCCGCCGCAATCAGGCCTATGTCTGGACCGCTGAAACCGACAACGCAGCGCCGGTGCATGAGAAATACTATTTGCCGGATGAACCGGGTTATCATGAGCACAGCTGGTATGATCGCGGACCCAAGAGCTTTGATCTGGCCCGTGTTCTGGGGATGCGCGTCGGCGTCCAGATCTGTACCGAGATGTGGTTCTTTGAATGGGCCCGCCACTATGCGGCCTCGCGTGCCGACCTGTTATGCGTCCCGCGTGCGACGCCGCACGGCTCTGTCGAAAAATGGCTGGCCGGCGGTCAGGCCTCGGCCGTGTGTTCCGGTGCTGATTGCCTGTCGTCCAACCTGTGGGCCCCTGTCGGAGATGCCCCCGACGCAGGCGGTCTGGCTTGGGTGATCGACCCCGAAGGAAACGTGCTGGCCACCACCGACCCTGACAATCCCTTTGCCACGGTCGAGATCGATCTGGACTTTGCCGCGCAAAGCAAATCGACCTATCCGCGCTACGTTCCGGAATGATTGTTTGACGCGCCAGATCCGTTCTGGTCCTGCTGTCATTGTTTGCGGCAGGGCCAACCGGATGCCGGACTATTTGAAGTTCCGGCTGTCCTTGATCTGATCCCAGGCCCAGACAACCTCCTGCAGTTGCTCTTCCTGACTGCGGTCGCCGCCGTTCATATCCGGGTGAAGCACCTTGATCAGCTTTTTGTAGGCCTTGCGCACCTCGGCCTTTGACCAGCTGTCATTGGCTTCCAGAATCTCGATCGCACGGCGCTCGGTCGGGGGCAGGCGACGCCCGCCGCCACCTGATGTACGGCCCTTGTTCTGTGTACCGTTGGCGCCCAGCACCTGGTGGGGATCCTCGATGCCCAGCCGGGCCCAGGCGCGCGCCTCGGGGTCGCCCATGGGTTTGGTCTCACGCTCCCACACCTTGTCCTTGGACCGCTGCGCGTTCAGTTCGGCCTCGGTGGTGCCGTCGAAGAAATTCCACTTCTGATTATACTCGCGCACATGCTGCTGGCAGAACCAGAAGAAGTCATCCAGAACGTCCGGCGCTTTTGGCGCCCGAAACTTGCCCGCCTCTTCACAGCCCTCGTGATCGCAGATTCGCATCGAGGTCTCAGACGCACCCGACATGCCCCGACGCCCGCGCGGGTTCTTTTTCTTGGCGCTGGAAACGGACATATCGAATCCGAATGGGTCTGATTTCGTCATGCTCTGATCCTTACGAACACATCTTTTCGACTCGGAGGCAGCAGTTTAGTCTAAGCAGCCGAAAGTAGAAGAGGGGGGCGGCAAAAATTTTGCCGATGAGCATAAAAATGAGCGTGACCGAAGAAATCCGATCCCGCCTGCAGGCCGCGTTTGACCCGCGCGAGCTTGAAGTGGTCGATGACAGCGAAAGCCACCGGGGCCATGCCGGATACCAGGACGGGGGCGAGAGCCACTTCAACGTCCGCATCCGCGCCTCAGCCTTCGCAGGCCAATCCCGCGTTGCCCGCCACCGTGCCGTGCACAAGGCGCTGGGCGATGTGGTTCCACGCATCCATGCGCTGGCTTTGGATATCGGTGTCTGATCGCGCTTAGAACCGCAGCCGGAAGGCGAGACCGACCAGAGGGGCCGTGTCATAGTTCTGACGGCTGATTTCGTTACCGTTCTTGTCCTCCAGCGTCAGTCGGCCATCGAACTCGGCCCCTGCAAAGACGGTTACTGACACGCCAGGATTCGGGTCATAGCTGAGGGACGCAACCACCGGGATGCTCTGATCTTCACCAATCCCGCTGGGAGCCAGCCCGTTGTCGTCTAGCCGGAAGCGGATTTTCTCGGAACGTGCCGAAAGCGAGAGGCTGAAATCTTCATTCACCGCATAGCTCAATGTCAGCCCCGGCCCTCGCGTAGCTCCGATTCCGGATCCGGTGTTCAAGTTCCAGCGATCATTGATGTCCCAATCCACCAACAACGCGGGAAAGACATCCACACCGCTATCTTCCAGTTGCGAAAAAGCCCCAAATGCCGGGCCGATTGTCAAGCTTTGGCTCATCCGCCATGCGACACCCGCAAAAACACCATATGTGCGCCCATCCGAAGGTGCGGCACCTCTGTGGTAGTCCCATCTGATCTGAGGCGATACGAACACGCTGCCCCTTTGCCTGGCCTGAAACCGAAGCGGGGTCGAAACTCGGATGTCGCGGATATCGTTCCACGGCTGGTTGTCCGCTGCGCTGAAATCGTAATCCAGTTGTCCGTAGCTTACCGAAACACCGAGCGAAGTATCGCTGTCAAAACTATATAGCCCCGTAGCCCGCAGAAACGACCGCGTCGCGCTGAAGTCGCCGCCTTGATCCAGATCGGCGCTGCCCTGATAGGCGGCCAGCCCGTCGATCTGGCTGACCCAGCCTAATCGTTGTTGTGCGACGGCGGGCAACGCGAACTGGCATGCGATGGCGGCAAAAAGACAAAGATTAGCTTTGCGGGGTTTCATCGCAGTAGGGGGTCCTTCTGGGGGGCAAAAAATATCTCTTAACGATACGACCGGAACCCTGAAACGGATGACCGTCTCAGTCCTGCTGGTCAAATCCGTGCCATCAAAACCACACCTTCGAACCGTCTGGTCTTGATGCTTGTTACTTGGAATCTTCGTCGGCTTTTTCGCCGGGTTGCAAAGTCAGGGGAGGCTCATCCACCTCGGCTGAAATAGGTCCCGGGGCCAGAACCGCATGCGGCTCGGGCGCCTTCACCGTATCCGGTCCCGGGATCGGGTGGGCCAGCGGAACGCCTTCGGGCGTTTCTGTCGGGCTCGGGACGGGAACCGGGGCGACCTCAGCCTCGACCGAGCGGCGGAACACCAGCACATTGCGCCAGTGGGTCGTCGATCCGGTCAGGCCCGAGCGTTCCTCGCTGGGCAGCAACTCGGCGCGCTGGTATTCCCAGCCGTCCTGACCCATCTGGTTCAGCAATTGTTCGACCGAATTGGCAAACCGCCCCTCGGGCGTTTTCACGCCCTTGGCCTTGGTGCCTTTTTGCGGGGCGGGGACAACCTTGTATTCGTAGCGCTGCATCAACCGTTCCTGAAATGCCTGTGGCGGACAGGTTATCACGTTGACCGCCGGGCGAAAGAGACGTCGACCCGATGTCGGATTTTAGCCGCCACTGTTGCCCGGTTTCTGCGCTGCCCTGGTCGCCACGGACAGGCACAACTCGGTCGCGACGGCCATGTCCTGCACCGAAATCCATTCCAGCGGGCCGTGAATGCACTGCATCCCGGTAAAGATATTGGGGCAGGGGGTGCCGAACTCGGTCAGGCGCGACCCGTCGGTGCCGCCCCGGATCGGAACAGATACAGGCTCGATCCCCATGTCGCGGCAGGCGTCGCGGGCCAGATCAACCGGGGTCATGTCCTTTTCCAGCCAATAGCGCATGTTGCGGTATTGATGGTAAATCTCACAGGTGATTACCGCCCGCGGCTCTGTGGCCTGTACAGTGGCACAAACCTGCCGCACCAGATCACCCTGCGCCTCCAACGCTTCCATTTCGAAATCGCGCAGGATCAGCTTGATTTCCATTTCGGAGGAACCGCCATTCATGTCGGTGATATGGATGAACCCCTCGTGCCCGTCCGTGACTTCGGGGGTCATCGTCGCCTGCGGAAGAGTTTGAACGATCTTAGCTGCCAGATGGGCTGCGTTGACCATTTTTCCCTTCGCAAGCCCGGGGTGGATCGAGACGCCCTCGATCCGGATCACGGCACGGTCGGCCGAAAAGCTCTCATATTCGATTTCGCCGACTTCCTGACCATCCAGAGTGTATGCGAAATCAGCGCCCAGATCCTTGGGTAGTTGTTCGGTAACACCGCGCCCGATCTCTTCATCGGGGGTAAAGGCGATGCGGATCGGCCCGTGCGGAATATCAGGATTATTAATCAGATGCCGCGCCATGGTCATCAGGATCGAGACACCCGCCTTGTCATCCGCACCCAGCAAGGTGGTGCCTGATGCAGTAATCAGATCGTGCCCGATCTTTTCGGCGAGATAGGGGTGCTCCTCCGGCGACAGGACCAGATCGGGGTCGTCGGGAAAGGTGATCTCGCCACCATTGTACCCCTTGATCACGCGCGGCTTGACGCCGGCGGCATTGAACTGCGGGGCGGTGTCGACATGGGCCAGAAACCCGATTGTTGGGCCGGGAACAGTTCCGGGGATAGTGGCGACAACAACGCTGTCACCGGTCAATTCAACATCCTGCGCGCCGATTTCGGTCAGTTCCTGGCGCAGCAGGTTCAGCATGTTCAGCTGGATGTCCGAACTTGGGGTCGAGGGCGACGTCTCATCGCTCTGACTGTCGATCGCAGCATACCGGACCAGCCGGTCCTCGAGTTCCTGATCAAATCTTTTCTGCATGTTACCTCACCTCAATTTTCGGGGATGAAAGGGTGCAATCCGGCGGGGAGTCAAGCAGATGCTCAGCCCGAAATCGGGGCTGAGCGGTTAACTTTTTGTTATGTACAAAATGCACACCGTGGGCCGTGCGCGACGTGCAAACCCGAAGATTTACGAACCCAGCTTTTTGCTGACCAATTCGTTGACGGCCTTCGGGTTGGCCTTGCCACCGGTCGCCTTCATCACCTGACCGACAAACCATCCGGCCAGTTTCGGGTTCACTTTCGCCTTCTCGACCTGCGCCGGGTTGGCGGCGATGATCTCGTCCAAAGCCGTTTCAATCGCGCCGGTATCCGTCACCTGTTTCATGCCGCGTTCTTCGACAATCTGTGCCGGGTCCCCGCCTTCGGTATAGACGATTTCAAACAGATCCTTGGCGATTTTGCCCGAGATGGCGTCCGACGAAATCAGATCGATGATACTTCCCAGCTGCGCTGGCGAAACCGGCGACTCAGTGATGTCGTGATCTTCTTTCTTCAACCGGCCGAACAGCTCGTTGATGACCCAGTTCGCGGCCAGTTTACCGCTGCGTCCCTTGGCGACTTCTTCGAAATACGCTGCCGATTCCACCTCGGCAGTCAGCACCGAGGCGTCATAATCAGTCAGCCCGAACTCGCTGATAAAGCGCGCTTTTTTGCCGTCCGGCAGTTCCGGCAGATTGGCGGCGATATCGTCCACCCACGCCTGCTCGATCTCAAGCGGCAGCAGGTCGGGATCCGGGAAATAGCGGTAATCATGCGCTTCTTCCTTGGACCGCATGGACCGCGTCTCGCCCTTGTCCGGATCGTACAGGCGGGTTTCCTGATCGATCTTGCCGCCAGCTTCGACGATGGCGATCTGACGGCGGGCTTCCACTTCGATGGCCTGCTGGATGAAACGCATCGAGTTCATGTTCTTAATCTCGCACCGTGTGCCCAGATGCGAGAAGTCCTGCGTTTCCTGATACTTCTCATACGCGCCCGGCAAGCAGATCGAGACGTTTACGTCCGCCCGCAGGTTGCCGTTCTGCATGTTGCCGTCGCAGGTACCCAGATAGCGCATGATCTGGCGCAGCTTGGCGATATAGGCGGCGGCTTCTTCGGGGCCACGGATGTCGGGACGCGACACGATTTCCATCAGGCAAACGCCGGTCCGGTTCAGATCGACGAAGGACATATGCGGGTCCATGTCGTGGATCGATTTGCCCGCGTCCTGCTCCATGTGGATACGTTCGATCCGCACCTTGCGTGCGGTGCCGTCACCCATCTCGACCAGCACTTCGCCCTCACCCACAATCGGATGATAAAGCTGGGAAATCTGGTATCCCTGCGGCAGATCGGGGTAGAAATAGTTCTTGCGGTCAAAGGCCGATTTCAGATTGATGTCTGCCTTCAGGCCCAGCCCGGTCCGCACCGCCTGTTCCACGCAATACTCGTTGATCACCGGCAGCATGCCCGGCATTGCCGCGTCCACGAAAGCAACGTTTGCGTTCGGTTCAGCCCCGAATTTTGTCGACGCGCCCGAAAACAGTTTGGCATTGGACGAGACCTGCGCATGCACTTCCATCCCGATTACCAGTTCCCAGTCGTGCTTGGCCCCGGCAATGGTCTTGGGTTTGGGCATTTCGTATGTCAGGTCGAGCATGGCGCGCCTCATATCCGCAGAAAGTCTAGGCCAGCGTATTAGGCCCGGCACGTCAGAGGAGCAAGGGGGAATGGCTGTGATTTCCAGTCTTTTGCCGGTTCAGTTCCGTGAAAGTTGCAGGCCCGACGAGGTAAATGTCACGTCCTTGCCGCTGTTGAGTTCCTCGCGAAACAGATCGGCGATGGCCCGCAATGCGTCCCGGTGCCCGCGCGCGGCGAACCGCTCGGGCGAAGGTACGCGGACCGAATTGTTGAACCCGGCGGCCGCATGCGCCCAGATCAGCGGATGCAGTTCGGTCAGATGATCGCGGATCAGCCAGTTTGCCGCCTCGCGCAGTTGCGAGCGGACAAGATCGGCTTTTTCGTTCAGGCCCACGCCGTTTTGCACGGTAATGGCGCAATAGGCCGACAGCATGTTGATGGTCTGCTGGTCCGGACGACGCTCCAAGATGTCGTGCAGCCCCTCCAGGAAGAACTCGATATCGACCCGAGCGCAGGCTTCCTCATCCAGGGCAATCGCATCGAATTGGACCCAGGTATATCCCCCGGCGCCCCATATTTTTTGCGTTCTGGCGGCGTTGCGCAGGGCCTGAACCTCAAGCTCTTCATAGCTGCCAAACCAGCGCGGCAGCAGATGGCTGCCCATGGCGCGCATGTGACGCTGGTTTTCGGGGTCCAGCGCGATCAGCCGCTCGTACTCGTCTGCTACCCGAACCGACGTGCGGCGTTGACCGGCCAGCAGGGCGCAGCCTGCGGCAGCAACCAACGGGCTGTCTGGCAACGCGGCGTTGCACTTGGGCAGAATAGCCGCCGCCCGGTCAAAATGCGCTGCGCAGCGCGACCGGTGCAGCGGTGGCAAGGTCGCATCCAGCGCCGTTCCCCGCCATGCCCAGGCAAGATCAATATGTGCAAGTGCAACGATCAGGGCTATCATCGGGTTGCCGAGGTGTTCCTGCATCACGTCTTCCAGATCGGCGACGCCTCCTAGCAGATCATAGTCTGACAGGGCCTTGCCATCCGACAATGCATGTTCAGCGGCCAGAACCACATCCGAGCGTGCACCGAATGCCAGCAAATCAGCAATCGGCAACCCGTCGGGCGCGGTGTCGCGCGCTGCATCAGCTGCCCGCATTTCCGCGGACAGATCTTCCCACCGGTCCTGCCGGGCCAGGTGACGGCCGCGTTCAATAGTGGTGCGTCCCACGAAGTCGCCAGCGTTTAGTTGTGCAACGGGAATGTTAAGCTGACCCTGATCAGGCAGAACGGCGGCGACAGCATCTGCTGCCACCTTGTTTGGCGGCGCAATTTGCCGGGAAGGATTTGTGAAACGGGCAAGATGAGCCCTGAATGACCTGAACATGGCGAAACTCGGAACTGTAACAAAAAACGTAACTTACAGCGGAAGTCTGGCTGTAAATCAGCGTCAGTTCAAGTAAATTGCCTGAAACACTTCAGAATCCCGCGCCAATCCGGCCTGTGGTGGCGCATCGTTTCAAAAAACTGTAAAATGATGACGCTCAACCCGAAAACCGGCGTTTTCCAAAGTGTTTTCGAAGGCCCGGTGCGGCGGAACCGACTCATCCGGCAGCCGGATACGCTTGCCTGATCTCAACATTAAAGAGACGCGAACCGAGAAGTCCCAACGTGTGTCGAAGCGGAAAAAATCGATCTCGTTCAGGTCGATTTCACCTTCGCGCCCGCCCGAATGCCACCTGAGGCAATCCCGGTCCAGCGTCAGCCCGGCGCTGGTGTCTTTCACGATGTCCCAGATGGCCGGCAGCGTGGCAAGCGCCAGCACCCCGACCAGCCATAGTGCGGCGTTGAAAAAGATCACGAGCGATATCAGCCCCGCAAAGACGCCGATCAGGATCAGTACAGCGCGGGGCGCGCGGTTTTGCCGGGTGAAGGTAAAGGGCGTCATGCGTCGAGTATGCGTGACACCATTTCCCCGGTGTCCCGCGACAGGTTTGGGGTATCCTGGATGCGTGTCAGTTGTGCGCGCATCAGGGTCTGACGGTCACCGTCATACCGCTTCCATGTCTGGAAGGCCGAGCACATGCGCGCGGTGGTCTGCGGGTTGACCGGGTCAAGCCGGATCAGCCAGTCCGCCAGCAGGGCATAACCTGCGCCGTCGGCCTGATGGAACCCGGCGTGGTTCATTGCCAGCGCGCCCATTACTGCGCGGAACCTGTTGGGATTCTTCCAGTTGAAATCGGCATGTTCGGTCAGATTGTGCGCGGTATCTGGCACCGCATCGGGCGCGGCCATCGCGACCTGCAGGCCGAACCATTTGTCCACGACCAGCCGGTCGTGCTGCCACTGCGTGTAAAATCCGGCCAGTTCCGTCTCACCTTTTCCGGCCCGCAAAAGACAGGCCAGGGCCGAGAGTTGAAGGGTCATGTTGTTGGCTGCGCCATACTCTTCTACTGCCTTGGCACCGCCGTCCAGGCGCGAAGTCAGCGACAGAGCGGCGCTGCCCAGTGCGCGTTTGCCGGATTGCTCCGCGTCGGGGCCGTAGGGGGTCTGAACCAGGGCTTCGCTGTGCAGGCGGGGCAGCAGGTCCTGCACATGTTGCGCTGTGGCTTGCCGCAATGTCTCGACCGCACTCCAGATCGCCATTGGATCTGGTGTTTCACCACGGTCGAACAAGGCGGTAGCGAGTTCCGATTGCGTTGGCAGTCCCAGCATCAGGGCGCGGTAAGCCGGATCAAGATCCCGGTTGCGCAGCACGGCCAGCAACCCGTCCAGATAATCGGAGTCCGGGGTGGCGTCTTCGGATATCATGCGCAGCAGTGTGTCCTGCGCCAGTGAGCGTCCCGCCTGCCAGCGGTTGAACGGGTCGGTGTCATGGGCCAGCAGGAACGCGCGTTCGGCATTGGTCTGATCGTGTTCCAGGATCACTGGCGCCGAGAAATCACGCAGGATCGATGGCGTTGGTTTGGCGGCCAGACCGGTAAAGGCAAAGCTCTGTTCCGCTTCCGTCAATTCCAGCATTTCAGTTGTGCGCACCTCGTCGCCGTTCGGCCCCAAAAGGCCAACAGCAACGGGGATCACCTGCGGCAACTTCTCGGTCTGACCCGGTGTGGGTTCTGTCCGCTGGCTGAGGGTCAGCGTATAGGTGCCATCGGCCCAGTCCTCTGTTACCGCTACACGTGGGGTTCCTGACTGGCTGTACCAGCGCTTGAACTGGCTCAGGTCGCGGCTGGCGGTATCCTCAAACACCTGGATCCAGTCCTCGATGGTGCAGGCCTGCCCGTCATGGCGGTCAAAATAAAGGTCAAGCGCCCTGGAATAGGCCTCATCCCCCACCAGCCGTTTCAGCATGCCGATTACCTCGGCGCCTTTTTCGTAGACGGTCGCGGTGTAGAAGTTGTTGATCTCCTGGAAGCTTTCGGGCCGAACGGGGTGCGATAGCGGCCCGTTATCCTCGGGGAATTGCCGTGCGCGCAGGTCTATGGCGTCGTGGATGCGCTTGACCGGGGCCGAGCGCATGTCGGACGTAAACTGCGCATCGCGGAAGACGGTCAGACCCTCTTTCAGGCACAATTGGAACCAGTCGCGGCAGGTGATCCGGTTGCCGGTCCAGTTGTGGAAGTACTCATGCGCGATGATCGCTTCGATCCGTTCGAAATTGGCGTCGGTCGAAGTTTCGGGGCTGGCCAGCACGGCGGAGGAGTTGAAGATGTTCAGCCCCTTGTTCTCCATCGCGCCCATGTTGAAATCATCGACGGCCACGATGTTGAACACATCCAGATCGTATTCGCGGCCATAGACATCTTCGTCCCATTTCATCGACTTCTTCAGCGCTTCCATGCCAAAGGCGCATTTGCCCTCGTCGCCCGGACGAACCCAAAGCTTCAGGTCCACGTCCCGGCCCGACATGGTAGTGAACCGGTCGGGATGGGCGATCAGGTCGCCCGCGACCAGTGCAAACAGATAAGCGGGTTTGGGCCATGGGTCGGTCCATTCGGCCCAGCCTTCGCCTTTGGCCGTGGGGTTGCCATTGGACAGAAGCACGGGCAGGTCGCCATTTATCCGCACGGTGAAGGTCGACATCACATCCGGGCGGTCGGGGTAGAAAGTGATCTTGCGGAACCCCTCGGCCTCGCACTGCGTGCAGTACATGCCGTTCGACATGTAAAGCCCCTCAAGCGCGGTGTTGTTGCCCGGGTCAATCTCGACTTCGGCCTCCCACACGAACGGCGCATCCGGTGCATCCGCAGTCAGGCCCTTGTCGGTGACCTGTGGCGCGATGTCCGCGCCATCAATGGCGGCGCGGATCAGTTTCAGATCCTCGCCGTGCAGGAAAAAGGTTCGGTCCGTTGCTTGGGGATTGGGGTGGAATGCGATGCGCGATGTGACGCGCGTGGCGTGTTCGGCCAGATCAAAGGTCAGATGCACACTGTCCACCAGATAGCCGAAGGGCGTGTAGTCTTTCAGATAGATTGTGGTGGGGGCGGCGTCGCGCATCGGGGGCCTCGCATCGGTTCATGTCTGGCGCGACGTTATGGGTTGCGGCGACGCGCTGCAAGCGGTGCCGGGCACGTAAATCCGGCGTGCTGACGCCACGCCAATCCGGCAGGTCCGCCGAAAAGCGATGGCGAATATGTTGCCTATCGGAAACTTCCGCTCTAATTGAAGCCGGCATACAGTGGCGTACAATTGCGGGAGATGTCGAATATGAGCAGTAGAGAAGCCCGGAACGGTTTGCAGATCGCCGTTGAACTGGCAGATTTCATCGAAAACCGGGCGCTGCCCGGAACGGGCCTTTCATCCGAGGATTTTTGGTCGGGTCTGTCCCGGATGGTTCAGGAGCTGGGGCCGAAGAACAAAGCGTTGCTGGCAAAACGGGCCGAGATCCAAGGCCGGGTCGACGGCTGGCATCTGGCCCGAACAGGGCAGGATCATGATGCCGCCGCGTATCAGGCTTTCCTGCGAGAGATTGGATACCTTGTCGAGGAAGGTGCCGATTTTCAGATCGAAACCGCCAAGGTCGATCCGGAGATCGCTCTGACGCCCGGACCTCAGCTGGTGGTGCCAATCACCAACGCCCGCTTTGCGCTGAACGCCGCCAACGCGCGGTGGGGCAGCCTGTATGATGCGCTTTATGGCACTGACGCGATGGGCGATCTGCCCGAGGGTAAAGGATACGATACCGCACGGGGTGCCCGCGTGATCGCATGGGCCAAGGCGTTTCTGGATGACGCAGTACCGCTGGAAAATAGTTCGTGGTCCGACGTTTCGGACCTGAGCGTCGAAGGCGGTGCGCTGGTGCCCGCGCTGGCCGATCCCGCAGGTTTCGTTGGCTTTGGCGGTTCCGCTGACAAGCCTGAGTTCGTGGTACTGAAGAATAACGGTCTTCACGTGCAGATCATGATCGACCCGTCCAGCAATATTGGTGCCTCCGACCCCGCAGGCATCGCTGATGTGCGCCTGGAATCGGCGCTGTCCACTATCATGGACTGCGAGGATTCGGTGGCTTGCGTGGATGCCGCCGACAAGGTTGTGGCCTACAGCAACTGGCTGGGTCTGATGAAGGGCGACCTGACCGAAGAGGTTTCGAAAGGTGGCCGGACATTCACCCGAAAGCTGGCTGGCGACGTTGAATACACCGCCGTTGGCGGCGAAACCGCGGCGCTGAAGGGCCGCTCGCTGATGTTGATCCGAAACGTCGGCCATCTGATGACCAACTCCGCCGTTCTGGATGGCGAGGGTAATGAGATCGGCGAGGGGTTGATGGATGCGCTTTGCACCACGCTGATCGCGATGCACGATCTGCGGCGCGAGGGGGGCAACTCGGTCGAAGGGTCGGTTTACGTGGTCAAGCCCAAGATGCACGGGCCGGAAGAAGTGGCGTTCTCGGTCGAAATTTTCGACATGGTCGAGGATATTCTGGGCTTGCCGCGCAACACAGTGAAACTGGGCATCATGGATGAGGAGCGCCGTACGTCGGTCAATCTAAAGGAATGTATCCGCGCTGCAAAATCGCGGGTGGCCTTTATCAACACCGGCTTTCTGGACCGCACCGGGGATGAGATTCACACCTCGATGGAGGCCGGCCCGATGCTGCCGAAAGGCGACATCAAGAACACGCCCTGGATTGCGTCCTATGAGGATCGCAACGTTGATATCGGTCTGGCCTGCGGCCTGAAGGGCAAGGCTCAGATCGGAAAGGGCATGTGGGCGATGCCCGACCGGATGGGCGACATGCTGGACCAAAAGATCGGCCACCCGAAATCCGGCGCGACCTGTGCCTGGGTGCCTTCGCCAACCGCCGCTACACTGCATGCGACCCACTATCACAAGGTTGATGTTCTGGCCCGTCAGGACGAACTGGCGGCCGGCGGCGCGCGCGGCACGCTTGAGGATCTGCTGACCGTGCCCCTGCTGGGCGGGCGCAACCTGAGCGAAGAGGAAATCACTCGTGAGGTCGAGAACAACGCGCAAGGCATTCTGGGTTATGTGGTGCGATGGGTCGATCAGGGTGTCGGATGCTCGAAAGTGCCGGACATTCATGACATTGGCCTGATGGAGGACCGCGCGACCTGCCGGATTTCTTCGCAAGCGCTGGCCAACTGGCTGCATCATGATGTGATTGACGAAGGCCAGGTGATGGCCGCAATGCGCAAGATGGCCGCCGTCGTCGATCGCCAGAATGCGGATGATCCGGAATATTCTCCCATTGCGCCCGGTTTTGATGGTATCGCCTTTCAGGCGGCTTGCGATCTGGTTTTCAAGGGGCGGGTGCAGCCCTCGGGCTATACCGAGCCGGTTTTGCATGCACGGCGGCTGGAAAAGAAAGCCAGTTTGGGTTGAGTTGCACGGGCGGGAACGAGGGGGCTGTCTGCCCCCTCGCGCTCCCCCGAGGATATTTTGGGCCAGATGAAAGGGATCAGGGATGGCTATTTCCTTGCGCAAGGCGCGCACCATCATTCGAAAGTCGTTGGAAAAAGCGCATGAGATGGAGTTGAAGCCACTCTCGGTGGTTGTGTTGGATGCCGGCGGTCACGTCATCGCATTCGAGCGTGAGGACGGCGCGGCCCCGGGGCGCTTTGGAATAGCGCACGGCAAGGCCTATGGGGCGGTCATGTTGGGCATGGCGGGTACTGCGCAGATGCAGCGCGCCGAGGCTCAGGCCTATTTCATGGCGGCGGTAAATGGCGTTTATGGCGGTCAGGTCGTGCCTGTTCCGGGTGGCGTCCTGCTGCGCGACAAAAAGGGTGCCGTAATTGGTGCGGTTGGGGTGACCGGCGATACGTCGGACAACGACGCGGCGGCGGCCCTGGCTGGCATCGAAGCCGCGGGTCTGACGGGCGAGATCTGACACGCAACGTTATGTCGTGGCCGGTGTGGAGGCTGAAGAACCGCCATTAGGAACTTATTCCCTCTATTGGTGACATTGCTGGAACAGTTTCCTGAATATTGATCGAAAATTGGAAAAAATTGTGCAGTTGTGAACAGGAGCTTGCGCTGAGATGCAGGGTGTGTGCTATTGCACGTCTCATCTGCTGCCGATAGTTTTCAGCTAGATCTGGAAACGTTTTGGAAAACAACAATGTCACGACCCGTGGTTGGTATCATCGGTAACTCGTATCTGATGAACGATCAATACCCGACGCATGCCGGCGGTACGATGAATTCCGATGCGGTGGCGAATGTTTCGGGTTGCCTGCCGATGCTGATCCCGGCAGACCCCAGATATGTAGCCGTCGATGAACTGCTTGAGGTCTGCGACGGCTTCCTGCTGACAGGTGGGCGCCCCAATGTTCACCCGGAGGAGTATGGCGAACTGGCCACTGAAGCGCATGGGGAATTCGACCGGGCGCGCGATGCGATAACTTTGCCACTGGTCCGGGCCTGTGTTGAGCGAGGTCAGCCGTTTTTTGGAATTTGCCGTGGGTTTCAGGAAGTCAACGTGGCATTGGGTGGGACGCTATACCCCGAAATCCGTGATCTGCCCGGGCGCATGAACCACCGGATGCCGCCCGACGGCACGCTGGAAGAGAAATTCGCCCTGCGCCATGTCGTGACACTGGCCGAGGGTGGTGTGTTCCACCGCCTGATGGGCGCGACCGAGGTGATGACCAATACGTTGCACGGGCAGGGGATCAAGACAGTCGGCCACAGGATCGAAATCGACGGCCATGCACCGGACGGCACACCCGAGGCGATCTATGTCAAAGACGCCCCGGGGTTCACCCTGTCCGTGCAGTGGCATCCGGAATGGGATGCTGTGAATGATCCTGTGTCACGGCCATTGTTCGAAGCATTTGGAGCGGCGGTGCGGGCCTGGGCGACTGGATCGGAAGCTGGACTGTTTCAACAAACCGCGTGACTTGCGCTGGCCCCGCAAAACGGGACCGGTCGGGTTGCATCAAACCAGCAGATTGAACTGATTAATCAGTGGCAGAGACCGAGCGCGTTCTCCGGTTAGGTCAAACAGCGCGTTGCCCAGTGCCGGCATTGATGGCGGCGTGCCGGGTTCTCCTGCGCCGCCCAGGTGACGGTTGGTTTCCAGTACGCGCACTTCGACTTCCGGGGCCGTGTGCATACGAACGGCGTCATAGTCGGGGAAGTTGAACTGTTCGACCTCGCCATCGGCAAAGGTTATTTCACCAAAGCAGGCCGCTGACAGGCCGTACATCATGCCGCCGAACATCTGCGCCTTGACGTTATCGGGGTCCAGCGCAATGCCCATATCGCAGGCAATCCACGCCTTGCTGATGCGGATGCTGCCGTCTTCGTCAACGACTTCGATCACTTGCGCTACCGGAGTGCCGAAGCTGTAGGTGAAGGCGACCCCACGGCCAACTCCGTCCGGGGTCTGGCCGGTCCAGCCCGACATGTCGCGCACCGCTTCCAGACACCCGGCCGATGGCGCGTGTTCGCTCTTCATCAGCTCCAGCCGGAATTCCAGTGGATCGCGGCCGGCGGCATGGGCCATTTCATCCACGAAAGTTTCGTGGAAGAACCCGTTGTGACTGTTGCCGACCGAACGCCAGAAGCCGACGGGAATATCCAGATCGGCGATGTGGCCGCTGATGCGATAGTTCGGCACGGCATATGGCTGGTTGAACAGCCCTTCGACAAGTACCTTGTCGGGGCCGCCGCCGGCGAACCCGGTCACGCGAGACACGGCCTGATGTGTGCAGGATTGCGAGGCGACCCGACCGTCAATCAGAACCGCCTGACCGTCTTTGACCGCACCGCGCATCCGGGCCATTGCGCCGGGACGATAGAAGTCGTGGCGCATGTCCTCTTCCCGGCTCCAGGTCGTCAGAACCGGAGTGTTCGGCATGGCCAAGGCGATTTTTGTGGCGATGACCCCAAAGTCAAACTCCAGCCGACGGCCATAGCCCCCGCCCAGATAGGTGGTATGAACCTCAACCGCATCGGTCTCGAGATTGGCCGCTTCGCCAATTTTGATCTGCATGAAGGTCGGGGCCTGGTTGCCGCCCCAGAATTCCAGCTTGTTGCCGGAAAACAGCGCGGCAGCCGTCATCGGTTCCATTGTCGCGTGGGCCAGGTAGGGCACGATGTATTCTGCGGAAATCTCGGTGGCGCCTTCCGGCAGAGTGCTGACGTCGCCGTCATCGCGCATGGTCGAGTTCGGGTCGTTCTCGAACGCCTCGCTGATCCTGGCAAAGATTGCCTCTGTCCCGGGCGGATAGGGCGCGTCGCCCCAATCCACGTCAATGGCTTCGACTGCCTGATTGGCCAGCCATGTATTGGTGGCAATGACAGCAACGCCGGTGCCCAGGTCGACGATTTTCTCGACCCCAGGCATTGACTTCGCGGCGGTGTCGTCAAAGCCGTTCATCTGGCCACCCAGTTTCGGGTTCATGCGGACCGAGGCGAACTTCATTCCGGGCAGGCGTACATCGATTGCGAATTCGGCGGTGCCGGTTGCCTTTTCGGCCATGTCCAGACGCGGTTGGGGCCGGCCAAGGTAACGCCATTCCGAGGGGTCACGCAGCGGTGCCTCGATCGGGTCGAGCTTAGCCACATCCCCGGCCAGTTCGGTGTAGGGTATCTTGTCGCCATTCGGGGCAACCACATGGCCCGAGGCCGTTTTCAGGGCACTGCGGTCCACGCCCAGACGGTCGGCGGCAGCCTGTTTCAGCGTTTCGCGGGCCGAGGCACCGGCTTCCCGCATCCGCTCGAACCCGTCCTTCATCGAGGTCGAGCCGCCAGTCACATGCAGGCTGAGCACTTTGCCGATCCCGCCCAAAGCTTCACCCAGATTGTGCTGGAAATCAGAGATGTCGTAGCCCTTGTTCGGCAAGCCTTCACCGATCATGGCCGTGTTGTAATACGCTTGCGCCGCCGGGCCGTGCAGGACGGTGATCTGGTCCAGATCCACGTCCAGTTCTTCCGCGATCAGTGCGGCCCAGGTGGTTTTCACGCTCTGCCCCATCTCGGCGCGGGGTGCAAAGAGGGTAACGCCGTTCTGGTCGATCAGAACGAACGGGTTCAGCGCCGCCTCGCCTTTGCCAGGTTTGAGCGGATTGGCGACCGGGCGGCTGACATAGTAGGCGCCGAACGCCACGCCGCCGACAATTGCGGCTGAACCGATCAGGAACGTGCGGCGGAGGATTTTACCAACAGATGCCATAATTTACGCCTCGTTTATCTTGGACGCCGCATCGTGAATCGCGGCGCGAATGCGGGGATAGGTGCCACAGCGGCACAGGTTGCCCTGCATCGCCTCGTCGATATCGCTGTCGCTTGGGACGGGGTTTTCCGCCAGCAGCGCAGCGGCCTGCATGATCTGGCCTGACTGGCAATAACCGCATTGCGCGACCTGATGATCGACCCAGGCCTGCTGTATGGTCGCCATCGCGTCCGGGGTGCCGATACCTTCTATTGTGGTCACGTCACCCCAAACGTCCGATAGCGCAACCTGGCACGAGCGTACCGCCTCGCCATCAATATGGACGGTGCAGGCCCCACAGGCTGCCACGCCGCAGCCGAATTTGGTCCCGGTCAGGCCGACCTCATCCCGCAAGACCCAAAGCAGGGGGACGTCATCGGGCAGGTCAATCTGATGCTGCTTTCCATTGATCTTAAGGGCGGTCGCCATGGCGCACCTCTCGTAGCTGTCGCGGTTTATGACACAATTGTTGAAAAGTGTCAGGATGTCAATTGACAAAATAAACAAAAAATGTCACGAATTTGAGCATGACAGAAGCAGTTGGCGATATACGGCAAAAAGCGATCCTGGACTCGGCCTTTCAGGCATTTGCAACGTACGGATTTCGCAAGACATCAATGGACGACATAGCGCGGGGCGCGGGGATGTCCCGACCGGCCGTGTATCTGCACTACAAGAACAAAGAAGCGATCGTCAGAAAGCTGACCGAACTCTACTATGCGGAAAAAAGCGCAGCGGTTGCTGCCGCGCTGGCGTCGCCCGGTTCCGTGCCGGACGTGTTGAAGCGAGCAATACGGGCGCAGACCGAAGGAATGGCAGCCATTCTGGCGCTGCCGCACGGGCTTGAACTGCTGGATAACACCAAGTCCATGTCTTCCGAGATCATCTCGGAGGGTGAGGCCATGCTGGCGGGGCTTTACGCAGACTGGCTGTCACACCAACAACAAGCTGGGCGCGTTCGGTTGTTCGCGGACGCGGTCGAAACCGGCCGGACCATTTCAGCGACGCTCAAGGGGCTGAAACTGACCGGAGCGGGTGCCGAGGTTTACGAACAACAGGTTGGCCAGGTGGCCGACCTGTTTGGCGCCGGGCTCGAGGTCAGGTGACGCGCTGGCGAATTTTGTATTCCGGCGCATCCCACAATCTGTTCTGCATGATATCTGCAAGGATTTCGACCGCGCGTTCGACATCCTGTTCATCGATGTAGAGCGGCGTGAAGCCAAAGCGCATTATGTCCGGGGCCCGGAAATCTCCGATCACGCCGCGCGCGATCAGGGCCTGCATCGCGGAATAGCCCTCGGTGAAATGGAATGAGACCTGACTGCCGCGCAGGTTCGGATCTCGCGGGCTGGCCAGATGCAGACCAGGGCAGGTGGCTTCGACGCGCGCAACGAAAAGCTCGGTCAGTTCGATGGACTTGGCGCGCACGTCGTTCATGTCTGCCAGATCCCAGACATCCATTGCTGATGCAAGCGCGCTCATCTGAATGACCGGGGGGGTGCCGACCCGCATTCTTTCGATCCCGCTGCCCGGACGGTAATCCAGATCAAAGGCAAATGGCGCTTCGTGACCCAGCCAGCCGGACAGTGCCGGCCTGACGCTGTCAGTCAGACGTGGTGCGACATAGATAAAGGCTGGTGCGCCGGGACCACCGTTGAGGTACTTGTATGTACAGCCCACTGCAAAATCTGCGTTGCAGCCCGACAGGTCAACGGGGATTGCGCCCGCGGAATGGGCCAGGTCCCAGACTGTAACTGTGCCGTTCGAATGCGCCTGTTCCGTCAGCGCCTTCATGTCGTGCATGCATCCTGAGCGATAGTCCACTTCCGTCAGCATCAGAACGGCAACGTCTTCGGCAATGTTCGCGGCCACGTCTTCGGGGGCGACTACACGCAACTCATAATCCGGTCCGAGTGAGCGCAGAAGCCCGTCCGCCATGTAAAGGTCCGAGGGGAAGTTTCCGTTGTCCGACAGAACAACCTTGCGGTTGGGGCATAGCTCCAGCGCGGACGCCACGGCCTGATATACCTTGATCGACAATGTGTCGCCGACCACAACGCTGCCGGGTTCGGCCCCGATCAGCCGCCCTATACGATCACCCAGCCCGGTCGGCATTCCCATCCAGCCTGCCTTGTTCCAGCCGGTGATCAGCATTTGCCCCCATTCGTTGGCCATCATGTCCTGCACACGTGCGCCCGCCGCCTTGGGCAAAGGGCCGAGCGAATTGCCATCCAGATAAATCACGCCCTCGGGCAGGTCGAACATGGCTTTGGTTGCGGCAAAATCGGTCATTCAGGGCTCATCTTATTGTGCTTCGGATCAGTGTTTCCCCGGGCCTATCTGATCGGAAACCGCCTGTCCATCGATGCGACATCCTGAGCTTTGCCATTTTGGCCCGAAAGCGGTAGGACGTCGTTCAGAAGCGACATGATCGCGCGTGTCGTCAATCACAGGAAATGTGCGTGCAACGGATTGATGTACCACCCGTCTGGCTTTTGGGATTCGCCGTGCTCGCGTGGCTGCAGGGACGTCATCTGTCGTTGGATCTGTCGCTGGAAAGCGGCCTGACCGATCTTTTGAGTGGCATCCTGATCGGAGGGGGCATTCTTCTGGCCGTGTTGGCCATCGTCGAATTCCGCCGCCACAAAACCACCGTTATTCCGCACGAAACACCAACCGCGATGGTGCGATCGGGCATCTACAAGCGCAGCCGCAATCCGATTTATCTGGGGGATGTTCTGATCCTGGCCGGTCTGATTCTGCGTTTTGATGCAGTGCTTTCGCTGGTTTTGGTGCCGGTCTTTGTCTGGGTCCTGGAACGCCGTTTTATCCTGCCGGAAGAAGACCGTCTGCGCCGGACATTCCGCGCCGATTTTGCCCGCTATGAACGGGAAACACGGCGGTGGATATGAGTGGGTTGCGGCGATGATCCAACGTCAAAAATGCTGCGCTTGCGAAATAATGTTGCGCAGGATACATGTTTGCTTATCAAACAATACCGACCACCTGCTCAGATTGAGTCAAAATTAGGGGGATAGCACCGGTGAAAATAGGCACACCGAAGGAAAGACTGGACGGAGAGAACCGGGTTGCGATGACGCCGGACTCTGCCGTGCAATTGCAGAAGCTGGGCTATGAGTGCCTGATCGAGAAGGGCGCGGGTGCCGCTGCCGGGTTCTCGGATGCGGCCTATGAGGCTGCGGGTGTCGAGGTGGTCAAGACCGCGGCGGCGCTTTGGAAGGCGGCCGATATTGTCGCCAAGGTGCGCCAACCGACCGATGTGGAATTGAAGCGGCTGACCAAGGGCAAGACGCTGATCTCGTTCTTCAACCCTGCGGGCAACGAAGAAGGCATGGAACTGGCCAAATCCAAGGGCGCAAACGTGATCGCCATGGAAATGGTGCCGCGTATTTCGCGCGCGCAGAAGATGGACGCACTATCGTCGATGGCCAATATCGCGGGTTACCGCGCCGTGATCGAGGCGGGCAACAACTTTGGTCGCTTTTTCACCGGTCAGGTGACGGCGGCGGGTAAAGTGCCGCCTGCAAAGGTGCTGATCGTTGGCGCCGGTGTGGCCGGTCTGGCGGCCATCGGGACCTCGACCTCGCTGGGCGCGATCACCTATGCGTTCGACGTGCGCCCGGAAGTGGCCGAGCAGGTCGAGTCCATGGGTGCTGAATTCGTCTATCTGGACTTTGAAGAAGACCAGCAGGACGGCGCGGCCACCGGTGGCTATGCCTCGGTCCAGTCCGAAGAGTTCCGCAACGCGCAGCTGGCCAAGTTCCGCGAACTTGCGCCCGAGATGGACATCGTCATCACCACGGCGCTGATCCCGAACCGCGAAGCGCCCGAGCTTTGGACCAAGGACATGGTTGAAAGCATGAAGCCCGGCTCGGTGATCGTCGATCTGGCGGCGGAAAAGGGCGGCAACTGCAAGCTGACCGTGGCGGACGAGAAGATCGTGACCGACAATGGCGTGACCATCATCGGCTACACCGACTTCCCCAGCCGGATGGCAGCACAGTCCTCGTCTTTGTATGCGACCAACATCCGTCACATGATGACCGACCTGACGCCCGAAAAGGACGGTCAGATTAATCATGACATGGAAGATGACGTGATCCGCGGCTCGACTGTGACATTCGAGGGCGAGATTACCTTCCCGCCGCCGCCGCCCAAAGTGCAGGCGATTGCGGCGCAGAAGAAACCGGAAGTCAAGGAACTGACCCCGGAAGAGAAGAAGGCGCAGGAGATTGCGGCCTTCAAGGCGCAGACCAAGCAGCAGTTTACCCTGCTGGGTGTGGGCGGCGCGCTGATGTTGCTGGTGGGGCTGATCGCTCCGGCCAGTTTCATGCAGCACTTCATCGTCTTTGTGCTGGCGATCTTTGTGGGCTTCCAGGTGATCTGGAACGTTTCGCACAGCCTGCACACCCCGCTGATGGCGATCACCAACGCGATCTCGTCGATCATCATCGTTGGGGCCTTGATGCAGATTGGGTCGGGGTCCTTCCTGGTCATCCTGCTGGCGGCGCTGTCCGTCTTCATGGCCGGGATCAACATCTTCGGTGGCTTCCTCGTAACCCGGCGCATGCTTGCCATGTTCCAGAAATCTTAAGGAGGCCGGGCACATGGAATTTGGCTTCACTACTGCTGCCTATGTTGTTGCGGCTGTTCTGTTCATCCTTTCGCTCGGCGGTCTGTCGAACCAGGAAAGCGCCAAGCGCGCGGTCTGGTATGGCATCGTCGGTATGGCGCTGGCGGTCTTCGCCACGCTGGTTGGTCCCGGTTCGGGACTGTGGCTGCTGTCGCTGCTGCTGATCGCCGGCGGCGGTTTCATCGGCCAATACGTGGCGCAGCGCGTGCAGATGACCGAGATGCCGCAGCTTGTCGCAGCTATGCACTCGCTGGTGGGTCTGGCGGCTGTGTTCGTCGGCTTCAACGCTCATTTCGAAATCGGTAACGTGGCGCAGGTCATGGCGATTGCCGACAGTGCGTCTCAGGCGGATCTTTCCGATCTGGGCGCATTTGCTAAGCTGATCGCCAAGAAGACCGCGGCGGAACTGGCAATCCTGCATGTCGAATTGTACCTCGGCATCTTCATCGGTGCGATTACCTTTACCGGTTCGGTTGTCGCCTATGGCAAGCTGGCGGGTAAGGTGACGAGCGCCGCAACCAAACTGCCCGGCGGTCACGCGCTGAACGCGGCGGCTGCCGGTCTCTCGCTGATCTGCCTGATCTGGTACACCTCGTCGGGTGGCCTGTTCCCGCTGATCCTGATGACGCTGGCGGCGCTGTTTATCGGTTACCACCTGATCATGGGTATCGGAGGCGCTGACATGCCGGTGGTTGTGTCGATGCTGAACAGCTACTCGGGCTGGGCCGCTGCGGCGATCGGCTTCTCGCTGGGCAACGACCTGCTGATCGTGGTCGGCGCGCTGGTGGGCTCGTCCGGTGCGATCCTGTCCTACATCATGTGTAAGGCGATGAACCGTCACTTTGTCAGCGTGATCCTGGGCGGCTTCGGTGGCCCGCAGGGCGAGCAGATGGCGGTCGAGGGCGAGCAGGTGGCGATCGACGCAGATGGAGTTGCGGCCGCGCTGAACGACGCTGACAGCGTGATCATCATCCCGGGCTACGGTATGGCCGTCGCGCAGGCGCAGCAGTCCGTTTCTGAGCTGGTCCGCAAGCTGCGCGCCAAGGGCAAAGAGGTGCGTTTTGCGATCCACCCCGTAGCCGGTCGTCTGCCGGGCCATATGAACGTTCTGCTGGCCGAAGCGAAAGTGCCGTATGACATCGTTCTTGAAATGGATGAGATCAACGAGGACTTCCCCGACACGGATGTCGCCATCGTCATCGGTTCGAACGACATTGTGAACCCTGCGGCGCAGGAAGACCCCAACAGTCCCATTGCCGGCATGCCGGTTCTGGAATGCTGGAAGGCCAAGCAGGTGTTCGTGTCCAAGCGTGGTCAGGGTACTGGCTATTCGGGCATCGAAAACCCGCTGTTCTTCAAGGAAAACACCCGCATGTTCTATGGCGACGCCAAGGCGAGCCTGGACAAGCTGCTGCCCATGATCGACTGATCGGCAGGCTGAACAATATTGCAAAGGGCGCCAGACGGCGCCCTTTTCTTTTTTTGATATGCAGGAGGCTTTGCCTCCTGACCTCCAGGATATTTTTGGCCAGATGAAGCAAGCGGGGCGTGCTAGGCTGGGCAGGACAGGTTGTTGACAGGAGGGCGTTGATGGAAAAGGTGAACGGCATCGGCGGCGTGTTTTTCCGCGCGCGTAATCCGAAAGCGTTGTCCGCCTGGTACGAGACACATCTGGGGGTCAATCACTACGATCCTGTCCCCTGGAAACAGCGCGAGGGGTACACGGTGTTTGCTCCATTCGATCAGGAGACCGAATATTTCGGCCGGTCAGAGCAACAGTGGATGATCAACTTCCGCGTCGATGATCTGGCAGCGTTAATCGCTCAGCTTGAGGCAGCAGGTATCCAGGTCGAAACCCGCGATGAGTGGGACAGTGAGGTCGGGAAGTTCGCTCGTATTTGCGACCCTGAAGGCAATCCGATCGAGCTCTGGCAGCCAAATCAATAGGATAGCGCCACTGTATGCGGTGGTATTCACGTAAGCTTATGAAATAAAACAATAATTGATGTATTTTGAATGCGGGGTATAGTGGCCTGGAGTCAGGGAGCTAACAATGACGCCCATCCAGGATCATCCGCTGCGCTATGCGCTGGCCAATGAATTGCACGCGCGCCCGTTTCCGGTGGCGAAAACGCCCTGTACGGTGGTGTTTCTGGCCATCAAGAAGCCCGTTGCGGCGGCAGCGCGGGATCGTGATGAAGATATTGCGCATCTGACGGATTTGCTGAACCGCCACGGAGCGCCGCATCCGCAGCCCGGGGCCACGCATTATGCCGGGCAGATCGGACGCCACTGGCTCAAATGGGAGCAGCACGCTGAATTCGTAACGTATACGGCCATTGCGCAGAATGTCAGTGACCGCCCGTTCAATCCGGCGGACTTCGAAATTTTTCCGCCCGACTGGCTGATGGCAAGCCCCGGTCAGCGCGTAACCTCGGCGATGCTGCGGGTGGTGGAATGCAAGGATGATGACTCCGTGAAGCCGATGCTTGCGGATTGGTTCGAACCGGAAAGCCTGGCGGTGGCCCGCGTTTTGGATGACGCCGCCATTTGCGCCAGCGATTTTCGCATCGACCCGGCGGGGCATATGCGCTTTGCCGTTTTTGTCCGTGACGGGACCAATCAGCGCCGGACTGGCCGTATCATTCAGCGTCTGTGTGAAATCGAGACCTACAAGGCAATGTCCATGCTGGGCTTTGCGCGGGTGAAACAACTGATGCCGCGCATAGGCGAACTGGACGGGAAGCTGACGGAATTGATGAGGCAGATGACCGTCAGTTCGTCCAAGCCGGATGAATTATTGCCGCAACTTTTGTCCACGTCGATCGAACTGGAAACCCTGTCGGCCCAATCCTCTTTCCGCTTTGGAGCGTCGGGCGCCTATGAAGCCATCGTCAACCAGCGGATCGAAATCCTGCGCGAGGAGCGGTTCGAGGGCGGCCAGTCCTTTGCCGATTTCATGATGCGCCGCTATGACCCGGCAATGCGCACCGTGAAGTCGGCCGAGCGCCGCCTGCAAGCCTTGTCGGACCGTGCCATCCGCGCCGGCGACCTGCTGCGGACACGGGTGGATGTGGAACGAAGTGCGCAGAACCAGGCGCTGTTGGAAAGCATGGACCGGCGCGCGGATCTGGCCTTACGACTTCAGCACACGGTAGAAGGTTTGTCGGTTGTTGCAATCAGCTATTATGCGGTGTCTTTGGTCAGCTATCTTTTGTATCCGCTGACGAGCGCGGGCATCAGCAAGGGAATGCTGACGGCCGCCGTGACATTGCCGGTTGTCGCAGGCGTTTGGGTCGGTGTTCGCCATATCCGCAAGCGGCTGTCCTAGATCACGTTTGCGAAAATCCATCAGGCCTGTAGAACGGGGCTGGCAGGTTTGCCCGGCAAGAGGGGTTTTTCGTGATCGGAATAATGGTCGCATGGCGCGCCGTCGCGGCCATGTTCATCCTGAACGGTGCCTTGTTCGGCATCTGGGCATCGCGCATTCCCGCGGTGCGTGACAGGCTGGAGCTGACGCACGAGGCGTTGGGTTATGGCTTGCTGTTCATGGCGGCAGGGGCGGTGTGTTCATTTCCAGTGACGGGGCGTCTGACCGACCGTTTCGGAGCCGTCGTCATCACGCGTGTGATTGCCGTTCTCTACACGCTTTCGCTGATCCTTCTGGCTCTGGCAGGCGGTTTCTGGGCGCTGGCTGTGTTTCTGTTCATCTTTGGGGCATTCCACGGGTCGATGGACGTGGCGATGAACGCCTGGGCGGCCGAGGTAGAGCAGGCTTACGATAAACCCCTCATGTCCTCGTTTCACGCAATGTGGAGCCTTGGGGCCGGGCTGGGGGCGCTCAGCGGTTACATGGCGGTCCAGATGGGGCTGACCGTGATCACTCATTTCCTGCTGGCGGGTGGGATTGTCGTAGGGTTTGCGCTTGCCCTGTCATGGGTGCGCTGGACGTCAAAACTGTCGGAAAGCGCGGGCGGCGCCGTTTTTGCATGGCCGTCCGGTGCTTTGGTTCTTGTTGGAGTTACGGCCCTGTGTGGTGCGTTGGGCGAGGGAGCGGTCGCGGACTGGAGCGCGGTCTACCTGCGAGATGTCACGGAAGCGACCGAAGGTGTTGCAGCGTTGGGTTATGCGGTGTTTTCGGTTGCCATGGTTGCACTCAGGCTGGCAGGTGGTGTGTTCATAGCCCGGTTCGGGCCGGTCAGCATTGCAAGGTTCGGTGGTGTCTGTGCGGCCATCGGGGTGTTTTGCGTGATATCCGCTGCGGCGACCTCGCTGGCTTTGTTCGGCTTTGCTTTGATGGGGATCGGTTATGCCGTCATCATGCCTCTGGCATTCAGTCGCGCCGCGAATGACCCGCTGGTGCCCCCCGGACAGGCAATTGCCAGTGTTGCAACGCTTGGATATGGCGGGTTGCTGATCGGGCCACCATTGATCGGGTTTCTGGCCGAATTGTTTGGCCTGAGAATGGCGTTTTCGGTGCTGATACCGCTGGCGGTACTGATCGTCGTGTTGGCCGGCACGCTGAAACGCGCCGGCTGACTTGGTTCAACGTCCGCGAATACGCGGGTCCAGAGCGTCGCGCAGACCGTCACCCAGATAGTTGACGCTTAGCACTGTCAGCGAGATCGCAAGACCGGGCCAGAACACGCGCTCAGGGTATTGCTGCAGATAGTCGACACCGTCAAACAGCAAACGGCCCCAGGTCGGGAAGTCCGGTGGGAAGCCCAGACCCAGGAAGGACAGTGCGCTTTCGGTGATGATCGCGGTGGCGATGCCCAGCGTGGCGGATACCATGATCGGGGACAGCACATTGGGCAGGATGTGCCGTGTGATGATCTGTCCGTTGCTTGTCCCGATCGAGCGTGCGGCCAGAACGAACTCCCGCTCCTTGATCGCCAAAACATCTCCGCGCACGATCCGTGCGGTCGGCATCCATGACGTGACGCCGATTGCAGCGACGATCAGAATGAAGATCCCGCGCTCCAGCCCGAATGCCGCCGACAGCGGTTCGCGGAACAGCAGCATCATGACCAGAAGCAATGGCAGCAGGGGCAGGGCCAGGAACAGATCGGTCAGGCGCATCAACGGCCCGTCCAGCCGTTTGAAGAACCCGGCCAGAACGCCGATGAAAGATCCCAGGAACAACGCCAGCAACATCGCGGTGATGCCCACAGAGACCGAGGTTTGCCCGCCTGACATCATACGGGCCAGAATGTCACGGCCCAACTGGTCTGTTCCAAACGGGTGCGACCAGCTTGGCCCCTGATTGCGGGACCGGATGTCGATCTGTGTCGGGTCGATGCTCCACAGATAAGGACCAATGTAGACGCCGGCCACGATGAAGATAAACAGGATGGCCCCGATCATCGCGCCCTTGTGGGTCTTGAACTGATCCCAGACATCGCGCCACTGGCTGCGGGGCGGGGTGGCCAGTTCCTCCAGCACGTCTGCCGTTGGCAGGGCGGTCGAGGCCGGGGCAAGCCCTTCGTCCGGAACCAGAGAATCCGTGCGATCATGATCAGTCATAGCGAATCCTCGGGTCCAGAATGCCATACAGGACGTCTGCGATCAGGTTGAACAGCACGATCAGGACGGCGAAGATGAAGGTCAGGGTCTGCACCATCGGCAGGTCATTGGCCTGAATGGCCCCGATCAGCAACTGGCCGATGCCGTTCACCTTGAAGACCTGCTCGGTAATGATGGCGCCGCCGAAGATGGCCGGGATGCCCAGAGCAATCACGGTGACAACCGGAATCATCGAGTTTCGCAGCACGTGGACCATCACGACGGTGTATTCGCTGAGGCCCTTGGCGCGGGCGGTGCGGACGTAGTCCTGGTTGAGGTTATCCAGCATCGAGGCGCGCATGAACCGGCTGAGTTGTGCGGTGATCTGAAGCGCCAGAACCATGACAGGCATGATCATCTGCTTCAGCTGCACGACAAAACTGTCCCAGCTATCGACCACATGTGTTGTGTCATAGATTGACGGGAACCAGCCAAGTTGGACCGAGAAGATCACGATCACCAGCACGCCCGAGAAGAAGGGCGGGACCGAGAAGCCGACCATCGACACGAATGTGCCCATCTGATCGAACCAGGAATACTGGCGGTACGCGGAATAGATTCCGATGGGCAGCGCGATCAGGATGGCGACCACATAGGCGGTGCCGACGACCCACAGGGTCTGCGGGATACGCTGAACGACGATGTCCATGACGGGCGAGCGGGTCTGCCACGAAATCACACGCAGATCGCCTTCGGAGAAGGTCGTGCCGAACATCGAGTCGATCAGCACCTGCGGTTCAATCCAGAAGAACTGCACGATCCATTTCCAGAACCGGATATGCATCGGCTGCCCGAGGCCAAGCGCCTCGCGCATCTTCTCTTTGACTTCGGGGGGGACGGTAAGCGGAACCTGCGCCATGGGATCGCCGGGTGCGAGTTCAAGCAGCAGGAAGATGACGAGACTGATGAACAGGAGCGTCGGAACGGCCAGAATCAGTCGTCTGATGGTGAAGTTGAGCATCAAAAGGCGCCTTTATTGTGCGTCTTCTTGTTGGAGTGGTGTGCAAATGACCGCGCCCCGATACAGATCGGGGCGCAGCTTTGCAACTTGATGTTTAGGATCCGGTCTTGCGGTACCAGTCTGCTGCATTCCACAGCTCGCTGTCCCAAACATTCAGGATCACGCCACCCAGGGTGTTTGCGTGCGCCGACAGACGGCCACGGTGCACCAGCGGGATCATACCGCCGTTTTCAACCATGATGTCGTTCAGACGACGGGCGATTTTCGCACGCTCTTCCGCACCGGCGGTTTCGGCCAGCTGACCATGCAGCTTGTCGAATTCTTCGTTGCAGAAGCGGCTGATGTTTTCACCCTGCCACTGCGATTCCGGCTTGGGAGCCTTGTCGCACAAGCCGTTGCCCAGATAGGACTGCGGGTCGGTGCCGTTGAAGGTGTTGGCGTACATTTCAACGTCCGCATAGAACTTCTGGAAGGTGTCGGGCGAACCCGGGTCACCGCCGAAGAAGACCGACGCGTTGATGTTGCGCAGCTCGGTTTCGATACCGATCTGGCTCCACCATTCCTTGATCAGCGCCTGGAAGTCCTGACGGACGGCGTTGGTCGAGGTCTGGTAGACGATCTTCAGCGGAACGCCGTCTTTTTCACGCACGCCGTCGCCATCAGAGTCTACGATACCCGCGTCATCCAGCAGTTTCTTCGCACCTTCGATGTCCTGCGTGTCACAGGAAAAGGTGTCCGAATTCACGGCAGCCGGGGCCGGAACCCAGTTACAGGTGACCTGACCGGCCTGGCCATAGCCGATTTCCACCAGCAGCGGACGGTCGATTGCCAGAGACATCGCCTTGTAAACCGCAGGATCCTGCAGGAACGGGTGCGGATGCGCAGCAGTCGAACGCTCGCCTTCCGGCAGATCGGGCGACGGGTTGGTCTGGTTCAGCATGATGCGCTCGACCAGCGGGCCGAAGCCTGCGACCGGAGTGCCCTTGCCGCCTTCCTGCATCTGCTGGATCACCTCGGGTGCCAGCTGCAGGTTCCAGGCATAGTCAAACTCGCCGGTTTCCATCACCGCGCGGCCCGCCGCAGTTGCGTCACCGCCACCTTTGAAAGTCAGCGTCGCAAAGGCAGGTTTTGCCGGATCACGGTAGTTGTCGTTGGCCTTCATGGTGATCACGTCGTTCGGCTTGAACTCAGTGACGACAAACGGGCCGGTGCCGATCGGGTTAAAGTTCTGCTCGGTGCATTCGGGGGCTTTCGCGCCCAGGCAGTCGGCAAACTGTGCGGCCTGAATGATCGGGCTTTCGCCGCCGACAAACGGACCATAGGGGAACGGGGTCGGTGCATCGAACGTGACCTTTACGGTCAGGTCGTCCACTGCTTCGACCGATGTGACACCTTCGAATTTGGTCACCTGCGCGCAGCCACCTTCGGGGTGCATGCAGTAGTCAGCGGTGAATTTCACGTCGGCAGAAGTAAACGGACTACCATCCGACCAGGTGATTCCCGGTGCGATTTTCCAGGTGATCGAGGTCAGATCTTCGCTGACACCGCCGTTTTCAACGGTTGGAATTTCGGATGCCAGATAAGGCACCATGTTGCCGTCCTGGTCGTAGCGGGCGAGCGGTTCGATCACCAGCGATGCCGATTCCACATCCTTGGTACCACCCGAAAGGAACGGGTTCAGGATCGACGGTGCCTGCCAGTAAATGATGCTGACATTGCCGTCCGATCCGCGCTCGGCAAAGGCCATCGGGGCCATCGCCGTGCTTGCAATCGCACCAAGCAAAAGGGTTTTGATTTTCATCATACACTCCATGTTGGACACATTCGTGTCTCGATTATCTCCGCAAGGCCTGCGGGTTTGGCGTTGCCGTGTGGGATTGTAAGGCGCTGAAAAGAAACATGTATGCAAGCCACGCTTCGCGAATTCCGCCATCTCCCAAAAACGGTTACGCGGCGTATCGAAACAGAGTTTTGGAAAATTGCAAGCCTTGCCTTAAGGAAAACCTGCAATGGGTTTGACTTTTCCCTTCCTGCCGCCTTAGCGTTTGGCATTCAAAAATAACAAGCCGCCAAGGGGAGCGTGCGCGTGCTGGATCAGCCTATTGCCCAGATCAAGAATCTCAGGGTCGAATTTCAGACCAAGGATGGTCCGGTGGTCGGGGTCGAAGATGTCTCGTTTTCGGTCAATCCCGGCGAAACCGTATGTATCGTTGGTGAATCGGGTTCAGGGAAATCGGTATCGTCTTTGTCGCTGATGCGGCTGGTGGAATTCGGCGGCGGTGAGATCGCGGGTGGGCAACTGCTGTTTGACCGGCGCGACAAGACCGAAATGGACCTGTCTGGGGCCGATCAGAATCTGATGAAACAGATTCGCGGCAACGAGATCGGAATGATCTTTCAAGAGCCGATGACAGCGCTGAACCCCGTTTTTACCGTCGGCCGGCAGTTGACCGAAGGGTTGCGGATCCACAAGAACCTGTCCAAGTCGCAGGCCGAGGACCGCGCGCTGGAACTGCTGCGTCAGGTCCGCATTCCAGAACCCGAACGGCGACTGAAGCAATACCCGCACGAGTTGTCCGGCGGCATGCGCCAGCGGGTGGTGATCGCCATGGCCATGGCCTGCGAGCCGCGCCTGCTGATTGCGGATGAACCCACCACAGCGCTGGATGTGACCATTCAGGCCGAGATTCTTGCGCTGATGGACCGGCTCAAGCGGGAAACCGGCACGGCGGTGATGTTCATCACGCATGACATGGCGGTTGTGGCGCAGATGGCCGACCGCGTCGTGGTCATGTTCCGCGGCAACAAGGTCGAAGAGGGCACGGTCAAGGAGATCTTTGAGAATCCGCAGCACGACTACACCAAGGCGCTGCTGGCCGCTGTTCCGAAACTGGGCGAAATGCAGGGAAAATCGGCCCCGGAACCGATGAAGCTGCTGGGTGTCGAAGGGCAGAACATCGCGCCAATCCCTGGCACTGAAGAAGTTCTGCTGTCCGTCAAGAACCTGACCACCCGGTTCCCCGTCAAGGGTGGGCTGCTGCGCCGCACGATTTCCAATGTGCACGCGGTCGAAGACGTTTCGTTCACCCTGAACAAGGGCCAGACGCTGAGCCTTGTGGGCGAATCAGGGTGCGGCAAATCTTCGGCGGGTCGGTCGATCCTGCGGCTGGTCGAGCCGATGGCAGGTGAGGTCAATCTGGATGGCCTTGATATCATGAAACTGGATTCTGCGGGTCTGCGCAAAGCGCGGCTGGATATGCAGATGATCTTTCAGGACCCGTTCGCCTCGCTCAATCCGCAGATGCAGCTGATCGATCAGGTGGCCGAACCGATGCGCAACTACGGTGTCGCGTCAGGCTCGGAGTTGCAGGACCGTGTGGCGCAACTGTTCGACAAGGTACAGTTGCCGCGCAGCTTCATGCGTCGTTTCCCGCACGAGATGTCGGGTGGTCAGCGGCAGCGGATCGCGATTGCCCGAGCGCTGGCGCTGAACCCCAAACTGATCGTCGCGGACGAGGCGGTATCGGCGCTTGACGTATCGGTCCAGGCGCAGGTTCTGAACCTGATGATGGAGCTTCAGTCGGAACTTGGCCTCAGCTATCTGTTCATCAGCCACGATATGGCCGTGGTCGAGCGGGTCAGCCACCATGTCGGCGTCATGTATCTGGGCCGCATTGTCGAACTTGGCCCGCGTGCCCGGGTGTTCGAGAACCCGCAGCACGCCTATACTCAGGCGCTGATGAAGGCTGTTCCGATTGCCGATCCGAACCAGCGGAAATCGGAAAAGGATCTGAATTTCAAGCCGATCCCGTCGCCAATTCATCCAATCGGCTATAAACCCGAACCTTCGGAATACCGCGAGGTCGAGCCGGGTCACTTCGTCCTAACCACGGATAGCGGTTACTGATCCTCATGCCGCACCGCCTGACGCCGCTTGAGATCATGACGCACCTGATCTCGTTCCCGACGGTGAGCCGTGAGACCAACCTGCCTCTGGTGGACTGGGTCGAAGCCTACCTGGCCAGCCACGGCATCACGTCGCATCGCTGGCCCGATCCGAACCAGCCTCACAAAGCCGCCCTGCTGGCCCATGTTGGCCCCTGGCAGGAAGGGGCGGTTGTCCTGTCCGGCCATACCGATGTCGTGCCCGTTGACGGGCAGCCATGGGACAGCGACCCTTTCACTGTTTTTGAAAGAGACGGCAAATATTTCGGACGCGGAACCTGCGACATGAAGGGCTTTGACGCACTGGCCATCTGGGCATTGGTCGAGGCGCAATACGCGGATCTCAAACGACCTCTGCAACTGGCGCTGAGCTTTGATGAGGAGGTTGGCTGCACCGGAGCCCCGCCGATGATCGAAGCCATGCAGGAGGTTCTGCCCAAAGGATCCGCGGTGATCGTGGGCGAGCCGTCGATGATGCAGGCCGTCACGGGCCACAAGGGCAGCTTCGGGTATGATACACATGTTGTCGGGTTTGAGGTCCACAGCTCGATCATGCATACCGGGGTCAACGCGATCATGTCGGCGGCGCCGCTGATCGATTGGGCCAACGATCGTAATGCCGAGAATATGGCAGCCGAACCGAGTGATGTCGCCGCGATATTCGACCCGCCCTGGACCACCTGCCATGTCGGGATGATCGAAGGGGGCACGGCGCACAATATCACTGCCAAGGACTGCCGGTTCATGATGGATTTCCGAGTGGTGCCCGGTGAACAGGCATCGCACTGGAGAACGGACTATCTGAAGCAGGTGCGGCAGATCGAAGCCCGGATGCAGCAGGTCCACCCGGAAGCGCGCATCGACGTGGCCGAGGATTTTGCAGTACCGGCGCTGGTGCCCGAACCTGATGGAGAGGCCGAGGCCTTGGTGCGATCCCTGACGGGGGACAATGCCTCGCATGTTGTCAGCTACGGGACTGAAGCGGGACAGTTTCAGGAAGCGGGCTATTCAGCGGTTATTTGCGGCCCCGGCGATATTGCACAGGCCCATCAGCCGAACGAGTTCATAACGATTGCACAGTTCAATGAAGGTCACAGATTTATGGAGCGGCTGGTAAACAAGCTCGGGGCCTGAGATTTGTGGCCACTTGGTCGATATTGAAACTCTTGTCACAGGAGGATGAAAATGCCCGTCAAAAACAGGCTAGCCGAAATGCATGGCGAGATCACCAAATGGCGCCGCCACCTGCATGCCAACCCAGAATTGATGTATGACGTCCATGAAACGGCCGCCTTTGTAACAGAGCGCCTGAAAGCGTTTGGCGTGGATGAGATTACGCCCGGTATCGGTAAAACAGGCGTTGTTGGCGTGATCCGGGGGCGGACCGACACGAAGGGTCGTGTCGTGGGTCTGCGCGCCGATATGGATGCGCTGCCCATCGAAGAGGCAACCGGGCTCGACTATGCCTCGACCGTGCCGGGTAAGATGCATGCCTGCGGGCATGACGGCCATACCTCGATGCTGCTGGGGGCGGCACAGTATCTGGCTGAGACCCGGAATTTTGATGGCACCGTTGTTCTGATTTTCCAGCCCGCCGAAGAAGGCGGCGCGGGCGGATTGGCGATGTGTCAGGATGGCCTGATGGAACGATGGGGCATTCAGGAAGTATACGGCATGCACAATATGCCGGGTCTTCCGGTGGGAGAGTTCGCCATTCGACCTGGTGCCTTGCTGGCCTCGTCCGACGAGTTCGAGATTGTTGTGACGGGCAAGGGCGGGCACGCCGCCGCGCCGCATGATGCGGTGGATACAACACTTGTCGCATCTCATATTGTCGTGGCTTTGCAGTCGGTTGTGTCGCGCACCGTCGATCCGATCAAGCGTGTGGTGCTGACGGTCGGCACCTTCGTGACTGATAGCGTTGCGTCGAACGTGATCGCGCATACGGTGCGGTTGCAAGGCACGGTGCGAACGCTGGATCCCGAGTATCGCGCCATCGCGGAAGAGCGGGTGCGCCGGATCGCCGAGGACACGGCCTCGGCCTTTGGTGCAACGGCAAAAGTGATCTGGACGCCGGGGTACCCGGCGACTGTCAATACCGATGCGGAAACAGGCTATGCGGCCGAAGCTGCGGCAGCTGTTGCCGGCAAGGTGAATGATAGCGTCGATCCGATCATGCCGTCGGAAGATTTTGCCTACATGCTTGAAGAACGGCCGGGCGCCTACATCTTTGTTGGCAATGGGGACACCGCCATGTGCCACCATCCTGAATATAACTTTGATGACGAAGCCATACCCGCGGGCTGCAGTTGGTACGCGGAAGTGGTGGAACGACGAATGCCTGTCGCATGACACACAGGGGAGAATGACATGCCTATCAAGAACCGCCTTGCCGAGATGCAGGAAGAAATCACCGCTTGGCGACGGGATCTTCATGAAAATCCGGAAATACTGTTCGAAACGCATCGCACCAGCGCGGTGGTCGCCGACAAGCTGAAGGAATTCGGCTGTGACGAGATTGTAACCGGCATCGGGCGAACCGGCGTTGTCGGCGTAATCAAGGGCAAGTCGGATACCAAAGGCAAGGTCATCGGGCTGCGCGCGGATATGGATGCGCTGCCGATCCATGAGGCGACCGGTCTGGACTATGCATCGAAAACTCCGGGTGCCATGCATGCCTGTGGCCATGACGGGCATACGGCGATGTTGTTGGGGGCCGCAAAATATCTGGCTGAAACCCGCAATTTCGATGGAACGGTTGTGGTCATCTTCCAACCTGCCGAAGAAGGCGGCGGCGGCGGGCGCGAGATGTGCGAAGATGGCATGATGGATCGCTGGAATATTCAGGAAGTCTATGGAATGCACAACTGGCCGGGTAAGCCTGTAGGGTCGTTTGCGATCCGTCCGGGTGCGTTCTTTGCAGCTACTGACCAGTTCGACATCACGTTCGAAGGCCTTGGCGGCCATGCGGCCAAACCACATGAAACTGTTGATACGACCGTCCTGGCCGCCAATGCAGTTTTGGCGTTGCAGACCATCGCTTCGCGTAATGCCGATCCGGTCGATCAGATCGTGGTATCCGTAACCTCGTTCGAAACCTCTTCCAAGGCTTTCAACGTGATTCCGCAGACGGTTCAGATCAAGGGAACCGTGCGCACCATGAGCAATGCTATGCGGGATCTGGCTGAGCGCCGGATCAACGAAATCTGCAACGGTGTTGCCGCGACTTACGGTGGGACCGCTGAAGTGACCTATATCCGAGGCTATCCGGTTATGGTGAACAGCGACGAGCAGACCGATTTTGCGGCGGACGTGGCGCGTTCAGTCTCAGGCGCTTGCGAGGAGGCGCCTCTGGTCATGGGCGGCGAGGATTTTGCCTTTATGCTGGAAGAACGTCCGGGCGCTTATATTCTGGTTGGCAACGGCGACACGGCGATGGTGCATCACCCGCAATACAACTTCAATGATGAGGCCATTCCGGCAGGATGCAGTTGGTGGGCCGAGATTGTCGAGCAAAGGATGCCGGCCGCCTGACGGCAAAGGCGATGGGGGCACTGCCCCCGTCGCGCCCATGGCGCGCCTCCCCCGGGATATTTTTAGCCAGATGAAGCGTGGACCCCGCGGGCGATCACGTGAGAGAAAGATACTTGCAGAGTGTATCTGTGACGTCGTCCAGCGCCGATTTTTGAGTGTTCACGCAGGATTTGACGGCGCTTTGGGCTTCCGCTAATGCCACTTTGTCGCTCAGCCAAGTGGTAACGGCCGTGGCAAGGTCTTGTGCTGTCCGCACCTCGATTGTGCCGCCACTTTCGATCAGAGGCGCAAATGTTTCGGCAAAGTTGAAATACCCCGGCCCGGTAATGACGGCCGCGCCGGCCTGTGCCGGTTCAAACGGATTGTGACCGCCGATTTCCTTAAGCGAGCCGCCCAAAAATACGATCGGACACAAGGCATACCAGGTTCCGGTTTCACCGAGGGTATCGGCGACGTAGACCTGCGTGTCTGCCGTGATTGGCATGTCGGCAGAGCGCAGCGACATGGAAAGGCCGGCCTGCTGGATCAATGTACCGACATCTTCGCGCCGTTCAGGATGGCGGGGGATCAGCAGGAGTAGCAGGTCGGGCCAGCTTTCCAGCAATTGCGCGTGGGCCGCCAGCACGATTTCCTCTTCTCCGGCATGGGTGGAACTGGCGATCCAGACCGGCCGCCCGGCAATCTGGCTGCGGATGCTGGTCAGCGTTTCCTTGTTCACGGGCAGGGGGGCGGACATCGACTTGAGGTTGGTCCCGGGCTTGACCCGATCAGCTTGGGCCCCCGTGGCCAGCAGGTTGGCCGCCGCCTTGTCGTTCTGAGTCAAAAACAAGCGAAACTGTTCAAGGATGAACCGTGCTGTTCGCGGACGCTTTTTCCAGCCAGCGACTGATTTATCCGACAGTCGGGCATTGAGCAGGGCAAGCGGCGTTCCCAGGTGCGAGGCCTCGACAATCAGGTGCGGCCAGATTTCGCTTTCGACGAAGATCCCGGCATCGGGCTTCCAATGGGCGAGAAACCGTCCGACGGGGCCGCCGGTGTCCAGCGGCGGGTACTGGTGGCGCGTTCTGGGCGGAAGGCGCTTTTCGATAAGGGCCGCCGAGGTCGGAGTGCCGGATGTGATCAGGAAATGCGCATCTGGCAGCTTTTCCGCCAGCCGATTGATCAGGCTGAGAACGGACAGGCTTTCTCCGACGCTGGCGGCGTGAAACCAGACCAGGCGGCCATCTGGACGGGGCTGGCTTGCGTGGCCGAGGCGTTCCTGTTGCCGTGCCTGGGGAACCCCTGCAGCCTGCAGCTTGTTGCGCACGGTACGCCAGACAAGCGGTGCGGCAATTGAGGTCAGGCCGCAATACAATCGATAAAGCAGTGTCTGGCCGTTCCGGCGCGGCATGTCAGCCGCCTGTGTGGCTCATGTGGCGGCTCATCCGGCCATCTACCGCCTGACGGGAATAGTCGAAATCATGCCCCTTGGGTTTGAGGTTGATCGCAGCGCGGATCGCGTCTTCGAGCGGTTGTTCCGTATCCGGATGATCCCGCAGCGGATCGCGCAGATCGGCCATGTCTTCCTGGCCCAGGCACATGTACAGCTCGCCCGTGCAGGTCAGCCGCACGCGGTTGCAGCTTTCGCAGAAATTGTGGCTGAGCGGCGTGATGAAGCCGATCTTCTGCCCCGTTTCCTCGAGCCGGACGTAGCGTGCTGGGCCGCCGGTCCGCTCGGCCAGATCGGTGACCCGGTAGTGGTTTTCATATTCGGCCCGTACATCCTTGAGTGACCAGTACTGATCCAGACGATCTTCGTTGCCGATGTCGCCCATCGGCATTACTTCGATCCAGGTCAGGTCCATGTCACGCTCAGCGCACCATTGCGTGATGCGCGGCAGTTCTTCCTCGTTGAAGCCTTTCAGAGCCACGGCATTGATCTTGATCCGCAATCCGGCTTTTTGTGCGGCATCAATGCCGTTCAGCACTTGTTTCAGGCGTCCCCAACGGGTGATGCGGGCGAATTTGTCGTCATCCAGCGTATCCAGCGACACGTTGATCCTGCGCACGCCCGCGGCATACAGATCCTCGGAAAAACGGTTTAGCTGTGATCCGTTGGTTGTCAGCGTCAGCTCTTTCAGCGCGCCGCTGTCCAGATGCCGGGTCATGGCGTTGAAAAAGCTCATGATGTTACGGCGCACCAGTGGTTCCCCGCCGGTTATGCGCAGCTTTTCGACGCCCAGCCGGACAAATGTCGAACACATGCGATCCAGCTCCTCGAGAGTCAGCAGGTCCTTCTTGGGCAGGAACGTCATGTTTTCGGACATGCAATAGACGCAGCGGAAATCGCAGCGATCCGTGACGGAAACACGGAGATAGGTGATGGCGCGCGCAAACGGGTCGATAAGAGGAGCTGTCATGCGACATAGGTAAAGCTGCGGCCTGCCCGCGACAAGGGTGAAGTTTCCTTTGCGCTGGCATAGATGGGCACAGATCGATAGGTTGTGGCCATGAGATATGCGGTTTTGGTGTTTTGCGCTTTGCTGGCGGGATGTGACGCGGTTCGGTCAACGACGGACCGGGTCTTTGGCGGTGGCGATGGCGTTGCCGAACCGGATGCTGCGACTGCCGGGGAAGCGATCGAACCGGAACCTGTTGCCGCCACTGCGGCTGGTTGGATCGGCGCCAGAACGACCGTCGCAGCGCTGGGTGATCCCACGACGCCGGGACGCTGGATGGAAACCCCTCTGGTCGAGACCGAGTTTACGGGGCGCGTTCTGGTCCCAAGTACGGGGGCACAGGCCTATATTGCGCTGGTCCCGGCGCCGGGACCTGAAAGCGGGGGCAGCCGCCTGTCGCTGGATGCAATGCGGGCACTTTTGTTGCCGCTCGACGCTCTGGTCGAGCTCGAGGTTTATTCCAACTGATCTTTCAGGTATTTGCCGGCCTCGCGGCGGGCAAAGGGCTTCATCTGGCTGCCATGCGCGGACAGAAACGCAATGACGCGGGACGGATCGTGTTTGGACAGTTCGCGCAGCCACCAGGCGACAGATTTCTGAATGAACCAGTCACGATCGGGAACATAACCCGCAGCCCAACCCAGAATACGGTCGCGGCGTTGCAGATCGTCGGGTTTGGGGTGGTTTTGCTTGGTCCAAGGCAGGGTGGCGACCAGCGCAGCCCTGCGGGTCCACATGTGATCTGAGGTGGTCCAGAGCTCCACCTGATCCAGCCGTTCGGGGTCTGCTGTAAGGCGCTTTTGCATTGCCATGCAGGCGTGATCGGCCACCGCCCAGGCGTCAAAATCCGGCAACCAGCTGTGCAGCAGTTCCCAGACCGCCTGATCTGGCCGGATACGGGCCTGCGTCAGCAGCTTGGCGGCAGCAAGACGGGCCTCGTGAATGTTGCTCTGCCACAGAGCGTCCGCCACTTTTACGCGATCAGAAACATCCAGCTCTTGCCGCCACGACTTGGTGAGGTCGTTCAAAACCGGATTGGCGACCCCCAGATAAGGACGCTCGACCTTGTGATAGGCCGCCATTTGGTCTGCGCGCTCTGGGTCGGCATGAGCCTTGATCTGGTTGAGATAGCTACCCGTCATCGCCGCTCTGATCCAGGGCACGGGTGGGGTGGCCGTCAATCGTGGAGTGGTTCTTGTCGACCCAATAGGCACGGATGTCCTCGTCGGATTTTCCGTCGACCCACTTTTGCATCGTGTCGCGGTCCGATTGGAATTCCATGAACGGGACCGCGTAGCCACAGGACGTCTGCACCATGTCGAGGCTGAGGTCATAGATCTGCCGGGCGCTGCGATGAGTGGGGAACAGGGCGGCCAGTTGGTCCCAGCCATCGTCGCCGACGTGCAGGGTATGTGCAGTGCCATAGGTGCGCAGGATCAGAGGGCGCGTGGTGAAGGAGCACCACATCAGCGTCATGCGATTGGTCTGCAGCAAATGACCGGCGGTTTCGTTGCCACTGCCGGTTAGGTTCAACCAAACGATCCGGTTGGGCCCAAGAACACGCAATGAATCCATGCCCTTGGGCGAGATATTGACGCGACCTTCAGGCCCTGCGGTGCCAACGAAGAACATGTGCTGGTCTTCGATGAACTTGCGTTGGGCGTCGTCCAGTTCCGGGAATTGTTTGGACATGGTTCACTCCACCGTTACGGATTTGGCCAGGTTGCGCGGCTGATCCACATCCGTGCCCTTTGCGACAGCGGTGTGATAGGCCAGCAACTGGGCCGGCACCGAATACAGGATTGGCGCCAGGCTTGTATGGACATGCGGCATGCGGATCGTGTTCCAGACGCCGTCTTCCGCGTCGGTAATGCCGTCATCGTCCGAGATGAGAATGACCTTGCCCTTGCGTGCCATGACCTCCTGCATGTTCGAAACCGTCTTGTCGAAAACGGCGTCGCGCGGGGCCATGACAACCACCGGCATATGCTTGTCGATCAGGGCGATGGGCCCGTGTTTCAATTCACCCGAGGCATAACCTTCCGCATGGATATAGCTGATTTCCTTGAGCTTCAGCGCCCCCTCCATGGCCAGTGGATACATCAGCCCCCGGCCCAGAAACAACACGTCGCGCGCCTCGGACAGGCGCTGGGCGGATTTGCGGATGGCGTGGCTTTGATCCAGCGCCGCGTTCAGGATTGTGGGCAGACCGCGCAGAGCTGCGGCGTGATCGGCCAGTTCTTCGTCGCTAAGCGTGCCCCGGTCGGCGGCAGCCTTGAGCGCAAGCATCAGCAACACGCTCAACTGACACGTGAACGCCTTCGTCGATGCCACGCCGATTTCCACGCCGGCGTGGATCGGCAGGGCGATGTCACTTTCGCGGGCAATCGAGCTTTCGGGGACATTGACGACCGAAACGATCTTGTCCGCCTTGCCCTCGCAATAGCGCAGCGCGGCCAATGTGTCCGCCGTTTCGCCCGACTGACTGACGAACAGGGCCAGTGTGCGATCAGTGATCGGTGGCTCGCGGTAGCGGAACTCGCTGGCGATATCGACTTCGACCGGCATTTTGGCCAGTTGTTCGAACCAGTATTTTGCGGTCAGGCAGGCATAGAAGGCTGTGCCGCAGGCCACCATGGTCAACCGATCCAGTTTCGTGAAATCCAGATCCGCATCGGGCAACACGACCCGGTCGCCACCGGTCGGCAGATAGGACCGGATCGCCTCGGCCACCACGATCGGCTGTTCGGCGATTTCCTTGGCCATATAATGTTTGTGCCCGCCCTTGTCGGTTCGGGTGTGATCCAGTTTGATCCGGCGCGTTTCCCGGTTGGCTAGGTCACCCTTTTCATTGCGGATTTCCAGCGACGTGCGGGTCAGGACGGCGCGGTCGCCTTCCTCGAGATATGTGATCCTGTCTGTCAGCGGGGCCAGCGCAATGGCGTCCGAGCCAACGAACATCTCGCCATCGCCATGACCAATCGCCAGCGGAGAGCCTTTGCGGGCTGCAATGATCAGGTCATCCTCTCCGTCGAACAGGAATGCCAGGGCAAAGGCACCTTCCAGCCGGTCGATCGTTTTAAAGGCGGCTTGAACCGCGTTCAGACCGGTTTTCATGTAGTGTTCGGTCATCAGGGCGACGGTTTCAGTATCGGTTTCGGTCTGGAAATCGATCCCGTTTTCTGCCAGCTCAGCACGCAATTCGCGGTAGTTTTCGACGATGCCGTTATGGACAACGGCCACCGGGCCCGCCCTGTGCGGGTGGGCGTTGGTGACCGAAGGCGCGCCATGCGTGGCCCAGCGGGTGTGGCCGATACCCGATTTTCCGGGCAATGGGTCGTGCACCAGCAGATCGCTTAGGTTGACCAGCTTGCCCACGGCCCGCCGACGCCCCAGCGCGCCGTTGTTGACCGTTGCAATTCCCGCACTGTCATAACCGCGATATTCCAGCCGCTTCAGCGCCTCGACCAGAATCGGGGCGGCCTCGTGCTGTCCCAGTACGCCAACAATACCACACATATTTTAGGCTCCTTTGTCGCGGCGAGCCTTCTTCGCCTTTAACATTTCAAACAATTTACGCGCATAACCCGGTTTGTTTTCCTGGCGTGAACGAGCCACGGCCAGTGCGTCGGGATCGACATTCCTAGTGACCACCGTGCCGGTCGCCGTCATTGCGCCGTCGCCCAGCGTGACCGGTGCCACCAACATAGTGTTGGAGCCGATGAAGACATCGTCACCAATCGTTGTTCGGTGCTTCATGACGCCGTCATAGTTGCAGGTGATGGTTCCGGCGCCGATATTGGTTCTGGCCCCGACCGAGGCATCGCCGACATAGCTGAGGTGATTGACCTTGGCACCTTCACCGATTTCGGCATTCTTGATTTCGACGAAATTACCGATCCGCGCATCTTCGGCCAATTCGGTGCCCGGACGCAGGCGGGCATAGGGGCCGACGATGGCACCGCGGCTGACATGGCATCCTTCAAGATGCGAAAAGGCGCGGATCGTTGCGCCGCTTTCCACGGTAACGCCGGGGCCAAAAACCACATTTGGTTCAATCACGGTATCGCGCCCGATCACGGTGTCAGCAGCCAGGTACACGGTCTGCGGGTCCATCAGCGTGACGCCCAGATCCATCAGTTCTGCACGAGCGCGGGTTTGATAAACGGCATCTGCCGCCGCCAGATCGGCGCGGGAATTGACACCCAGTGTCTGGGCCTCATCACAGGCAACAGCGGTGACTTTCAGTCCGCGACTTCCCGCGATTTCAACAACATCGGTTAGGTAGTACTCGCCGGATGCATTGCCATTCCCGACCGCGTCGATCAGTGAGAACAGTGTCTGAGCATCGCAGGCCAAAAGGCCCGAATTGCAGAAGGTGATCGCGCGCTCCTCCTCGGAGGCGTCCTTGAATTCAACGATCCGTTCCAGTGTGTCGCCCTTCATGACTAGTCGGCCATAACGGGCGGGATCGGCCGCCTCGAACCCCAGAATGACAAGATCGTTCTCGGCCCGCGCGGCTACCATCCGTTCCAGAGTGTCCGGTTGCAGAAAGGGTGTGTCGCCATACAGAACCACGATATCGCCGGAAAACCCGTCCAACGCGCCGCGTGCCTGCGCGACCGCGTGGGCGGTGCCCAGTTGCTCCTCCTGCACGGCGATATGCACGTCTTCATCCTCGGCTCGCGCGGCTTTGGCGACCGCCTCGGACCCGTGCCCGGTGACGATGACAGTGCGTTCGGGGGACAGAATTGCGCCTGCGCGCATGGCGTGAACCAGCATCGGGGCCTGCGCGATGGGATGCAGAACTTTTGGTATCTCCGAATTCATCCTGGTGCCTTTTCCGGCGGCGAGGATGACAAGGGCAGTGGTCATGAAATCGTTTTCTCTTTGTGTTTTGTTGTCGTCCGTTTTATCCGCTGGTTTCAAAGGCGCAAGCGGTTCGCCCATCAAACTAGATTGCCGTTTGCAACATCTCATGGCGGGTTTCTGCCGAGCAAGGAGGCAAAATGCGTACGGTGATCTTCGATCTGGACGGCACTTTGGCGGATACTTCAGGCGATTTACTGGCGGCGGCAAATCATTGTTTTCGTGAAATGGGGCACGGCGATGTTCTGACGCGGGAACAGGACGCCGGTGTTGCCTTGCGTGGCGGACGCATGATGCTGAGCCACGGGCTGAAACGGGTCGGAGCGTATGACGAGGCAACAGTGCTGGCGTATTATCCAATTCTGCTCGAGGCCTATTCGGAAGCCATTGACATCCACACCAAATTCTACCCCGGCGCGCTTGAGGCAGTCGATACGTTGAAAACCACAGGGTACGGTGTGGGTATCTGCACCAACAAACCCGAGGCTCTGGCCGATCTGCTTTTGACGCGTCTTGGGGTGCGGGATCGTTTCGCCTCGCTGGTTGGGGCCGATACGCTGGCGGTGCGAAAGCCCGATCCTGAACCCCTGCGCGAGGCCGCGCGCCGTGCTGGCGGGCACCCCGACCAGTGCGTTCTGATTGGGGACTCGGATACCGACCACAACACGGCACGCGCCGCCGGGGTGCCGTCGGTCCTGGTGACGTTCGGGCCTTCCGGCGAAGATATGGCCGCGTTGGAACCGGACGCCCTGCTGCATCATTTCAATGATCTGCCCGACGTCGTGAATGACCTGATCGGCGTGACGGCGTAAGCTCTTGACCGGAACCTTTTGCAGGATCAGAACTGGCACATGACCGAAACATTCTCTGGCAGCTTCACGCAGCAGGAACCCATCCCCGAAGACGCAATCGAAGCCGCACTGGCTGTCCTCCGGCACGGTCGGCTGCATCGCTATAACGTGGTGCCCGGGGAACTGAGCGAGACTGCGTTGCTGGAACAGGAATTTGCCGCGCAGACCGGCGCGAAATACTGTCTCGCCGTGTCCTCGGGGGGGTATGCGCTGGCGACCGCCTTACGGGCCGTCGGGGTTCAGCCGGGTGATCCGGTTCTGACGAATGCCTTCACGCTGGCTCCGGTGCCGGGGTCAATCGCCTCGGTCGGTGCCCGCCCGGTGTTTGTCGGGGTGACGGAAAGCCTGACGATCGATCTGGACGATCTGGAAGGAAAGTTGGGTCAGGCACGCGTTCTGATGCTAAGCCATATGCGCGGACATCTGTGCGACATGGACCGGCTGATGCAGATGTGTGATGCGGCGGGTGTCACGGTGATCGAGGACTGCGCCCACACGATGGGCGCGGCATGGCGGGGGCAATTGTCGGGCCGTCAGGGCGCCATCGGGTGCTATTCCTGTCAGACCTACAAGCATGTCAATTCCGGTGAAGGCGGGCTGCTGATCACCAATGATGAGGAACTGGCCGCCAAGGCCACGATGCTGTCAGGATCCTACATGCTGTATGAACGGCATCTGGCCGCCCCCGGGCCGGAGGTTTTCGAGCGCATCAAATACACCACGCCTAACGTTTCTGGCCGCATGGATAATCTGCGGGCCGCGATTCTGCGCCCGCAACTGCGGGATCTCGACCGTCAGGTGCAGCGCTGGAACGAACGTTACAGAGAAGTTGAGGCAGGTTTGCGCCAAACGCCCGGGTTGACGATTGTCGAACGCCCGGAGGCCGAGACCTATGTCGGGTCTTCGATCCAGTTTCTGCTGCTGGACTGGCCCCCTGACCGCATCGCAGAGGTCATTGCCCGCTGTGCCGCGCGAGGGGTGGAGTTGAAGTGGTTTGGCGGGGCGGAACCGGCCGGTTTTACCTCGCGCTATGACAGCTGGCGCTATGCGGAAAGCACCCGGATGCCAGCGAGTGACCGTATCCTGGCCGGCATCATGGATATGCGGGTGCCTTTGACGTTTTCGCTTGAAGACTGTCGCGTCATTGCGCGGATTATCCGATCCGAAGTCGGTGCAGTCTATCAGGCGCAATCCGATTGAGTGCGCCTGCGGCGCACGCTTGATTTCTCAAAGAAACCGCCGCCTGCCAACGGGCGGCGGTTTTTTCGTTTTGGCAGATCGTGAAACCGTAACGTTGACCGGCCGGATGCAAGCTGGTATGTCGTTATTGAACAACTGTTCATTAAACCGGCAAGGGAGGCCCCGGATGTTCACCGCAACAATGCAATTTGATCTGGGCGAAGATGTGAATGCCCTGCGCGATATGGTGCATCGCTGGGCGCAGGAGCGGGTCAAACCGATGGCCGCCGAGATCGATTCCTCGAACGCGTTTCCGAATGATCTGTGGACGGAAATGGGGGAACTGGGCCTGCTGGGCATTACCGTACCCGAGGAATACGGCGGAGCCGGAATGTCCTATCTGGCGCACACGGTCGCGGTCGAGGAAATCGCTCGCGCGTCCGCTTCGGTGTCTTTGTCTTACGGCGCCCATTCGAACCTGTGTGTGAACCAGATCAAGCTGAACGGCAACGCCGAGCAGAAACAGAAATACCTGCCACGCCTGATTTCCGGTGAGCATGTCGGCGCGTTGGCGATGTCCGAACCTTCGGCCGGATCCGATGTAGTGTCGATGAAGCTGCGGGCCGAGAAACGGAACGATCATTATCGGCTGAATGGCAACAAATACTGGATCACCAACGGCCCGGATGCCGATACGCTGGTTGTCTACGCCAAGACTGATCCGGACGCAGGGTCCAAGGGCATCACCGCCTTTCTGATCGAAAAGGAGATGACCGGGTTTTCGACCTCACCCCATTTCGACAAGCTGGGGATGCGCGGGTCGAATACCGCCGAACTGATCTTCGAAGATGTCGAAGTGCCCTTCGAGAATGTTCTGGGCGAGGAGGGCAAAGGCGTTTCGGTGCTGATGTCCGGGTTGGATTACGAACGCGTCGTTCTTGCGGGGATTGGAACCGGTATCATGGCGGCCTGTCTGGATGAGGTCATGCCTTATCTGGCCGAGCGCAAGCAGTTTGGCAAACCAATCGGTACCTTTCAGCTGATGCAGGGCAAGATCGCCGATATGTACACCGCGATGAACTCGGCCAGAGCTTATATCTACGAGGTCGCAAAGGCCTGTGACCGGGGCGACGTGACCCGTCAGGACGCGGCGGCTTGCTGCCTCTATGCGTCGGAGCAGGCCATGACGCAGGCTCATCAGGCGGTTCAGGCAATGGGCGGGGCCGGGTTCCTGTCCGACGCTGCGGTCAGTCGCATCTTCCGGGATGCAAAGCTGATGGAGATTGGTGCCGGGACCAGCGAAATCCGTCGGATGCTGATCGGGCGCGAAATGATGAACAAGATGCTCTGAGATAATTCGCCCCGCAGGCCAGTGGACCAGCGGGGCGGGATTGCGAACGGATCAGAAGCGATGGACGTAGGACACACCGACCAGCCACGGATCGATTTCGGCTTTGCCGATTTTGGCGCCGTCCAGCGTGACGTCCGAGTCGATGTCGAACCAGCGCACGTTCAGCCGCACCGAGCCTTGTTCGGTGACCATGTAGTCCAGGCCGGCCTGCAGCGAGACGCCAAGGGAATTGTCGATGTCGAGATCGCCCAAGGCGGACTTTTCGTCAAAGAAGATCGTGTAGTTCAGACCGGCACCAACATAGGGCTTCCAGGCGCTGTTGGTCGGGAAGTGATAGTTCAAGGACAGGGTCGGCGGCAGTTGCTTGGTGCTGGCGGCATCAATGCCACCCAGCGTGATGGTGTGGCTGAACGGGGTTGCGGCCAGAAGTTCGATACCAAGATTGTCGCGGACGAAGTACTCGGCGGTAAAGATCGGGCGGGTGCTGGACCCGACTTCGGCATCCAGCGTGGCCAGAGTGCCATTGTCGGATTTCGGGTCGAGGTAGCCGACACCGATACCCACGGTCCAGTCCCCTTGCGATTGTGCAAAAGCCGGCGCGGCCAGCGCAACCAGTGCAGTAGACAAGGTCAAAGCGGCGAGTTTCTTGGTCATATTCATGCCTTTGGTTATGTTGATAAGGCTGTGGTGCCGGATCAAAGGCTGGCGGACTCTGATCTGAGTCAAATCCGTGTCGAAATGCCAAATGAGGTAGCGGCGGTAAAGCGCAGTAAAACAATGGAAAAAACCCATGCGTCCCACTGAGGTCATACCGGGTTTGCGCGCCGATCACAGCTGGGATTGTCCGGCGCAATTGAACATGGCCCGGCAGTGCTTGGCGCAGGCCCCGGACAAATTGGCGTTGCTGGATCTGACCGGTGAAGAACCCTCATCCGTGACATACGGGGAACTCAGCGCTCTGGCGGATGGTTTGGCACGGGCGCTGTTGCGCAGGGTGCGGACCGGGGACAGGGTTGGTGTGTTGCTGGGGCAGTCTGTCTGGTGCGCTGCGGCACATCTGGCAATCTGGAAAATCGGTGCCATTTCAGTGCCGCTGTTCAAGCTGTTCCGCCGCGATGCTCTGTCTTCGCGAGTCGGGGATTCCGGGGCGCGGATTGTGCTGACCGACGCCGAAGGGGCCGCGCTGCTGGGCGATCTGGCCGAACCTTTGCTGGCACACCAGATCGGAGAACCAGGTGATCCGGTGCCTTTTGCCGACACGGGCCCCGACGACCCTGCGGTTTTGATCTATACGTCTGGTACAACAGGGACTCCGAAAGGGGCTTTGCACGGGCATCGGGTGCTGACCGGCCATCTGCCGGGCGTGTCGATCAGCCACAACCATCTGCGGGACGGTGATTGCCTTTGGACACCTGCGGACTGGGCTTGGATTGGCGGACTGTTCGACGTGTTGATGCCGGGGTTGGCATTGGGAATTCCGGTGGTTGCCGCGCGGCTCGAGAAGTTTTCGCCCGAAGGGTGCGCCGACGTGATTTCGCGGGGTGGAGTACGGAACGTCTTCTTCCCGCCGACCGCGCTGCGGATGCTGAAAGCGGCAGATCAGAGCATTCCCGGCCTGCGCTCTGTCGCCTCGGGAGGAGAGCCTTTGGGCGCGGAAATGTTGGCCTGGGGGGAAAAGGCGTTTGGCCTGACCATCAACGAATTCTACGGTCAGACCGAATGCAACATGGTCGTGTCTTCCTGCGCCGAGGACTATCCGGTGCGTCCCGGATGCATCGGCAAACCGGTGCCGGGGCATGAGGTCGCGGTGATTGACGAGTATGGTGTTCCGACGGACGAGGAAGGCGACGTAGCGATCAGGCAGGGGTCTGCCTCAATGATGCTGGAGTATTGGAACCGGCCCCAGGCCACGACCGAGAAGTTTCGCGGCGATTGGCTGATCACTGGCGACCGCGGCGTGTGGGAGGGGGAATACCTGCGTTTTGTCGGCCGCGAAGATGACGTGATCACTTCGGCTGGCTACCGCATTGGCCCCGCCGAGATCGAAGACTGCCTGCTGACCCATCCGGCGGTAGCGACCGTGGGCGTAGTCGGCAAGCCTGACCCGCTGCGGACCGAGATCGTCAAGGCTTATGTCGTGCTGAAACCCGGCGCCGAGGCGTCGGGGGCCGAGTTGCAGGATTGGGTCAAAGACCGTCTGGCGCATTACTCCTATCCGCGCGAGGTGGCGTTTTTGGAAGAATTGCCAATGACGGTGACGGGGAAGGTTATTCGGAAAGAGTTGAAGCACTTGGCTGCAGAGGAAACAAACAATTGATTGGGCTTTTTCGACGACTGGCTGGCCTAAAGTGCCCGAATTGTTGTGAACCGCTTCCGCTATGGGTGTCTTGGATGCTTGCGGGGAGTGTTGATATTGTTGAAGGCCATATGCCCGCAGGTAAATGCGCGAAATGTAACAGCATTCTAAGAGTTAGGCTTGGTAACGCGCTGAGCTTTTTCTTGGTTTCACTTATCTTGATGTTTGTCCCGATTTTCTTCCTAATTTCGCAGGGAATACTAGACGTGCTAGCAGACAGTATAACGTCAATGGCACCTTTCGTTTCATCGGGCGTCGCCAAATTCATTCCCTTTCTGATTAATGTGTTCCTTGTTGCAATGCCGCTGAGTAATCAAATGCTGAAATTAGAGGTCAAGGTATGAAACTCACATCCAAAGCCATGCCCACCTCCGAGGGCTTCAAACAAAACCGCGCTGCTCATCTCGAGGCATTGGCACAAATCTCCGCTGCTGCGGAAGCGGCCCGTATGGGGGGCGGTGAAAAGTCCCGTGCACGCCATGAATCTCGGGGGAAGATGCTGCCGCGCCGCCGGGTGGCGAACTTGCTCGATCCGGGCTCTCCTTTCCTTGAAATCGGTGCAACGGCGGCCCATGGGATGTACGGAGATGCCGCGCCGTCTGCCGGGGCCATTGCGGGCATTGGCCGGGTGCAGAGGCGCGAGGTCATGGTGGTGTGTAACGACGCCACCGTGAAGGGCGGCACCTACTACCCGATGACGGTCAAGAAACACCTTCGCGCGCAGGAGATCGCCGAGGAAAATCATCTGCCCTGCATCTATCTGGTCGACAGTGGCGGCGCGAACCTGCCCAATCAGGATGAGGTCTTTCCCGACCGCGACCACTTTGGTCGCATCTTCTACAATCAGGCGCGGATGAGCGCGAAGGGGATCCCTCAGATTGCGGTGGTCATGGGGTCGTGCACGGCGGGTGGCGCCTATGTGCCTGCGATGTCGGACGTAACGATCATCGTGAAAGAGCAGGGGACAATCTTTCTGGCCGGACCGCCTCTGGTCAAGGCCGCAACGGGTGAGGTGGTCAGTTCCGAGGATCTGGGCGGTGGTGACGTTCATACCCGCCTGTCCGGCGTAGCCGACTATTTGGCCGAGGATGATGCCCATGCGCTGGCGCTGGCGCGCCGGGCCGTCGCATCGCTGAACCTGCGCAAGCCGCAGACCGTGGATTGGGCGAACCCGGAGGACCCCGCTTATGATCCTGAAGAGATTCTGGGGGTGGTCCCCGCCGATCTGCGCACGCCCTATGACATCCGCGAGGTAATCGCGCGGCTGGTGGATGGCTCGCGCTTTGACGAGTTCAAACCGCGGTTCGGGGAAACGCTGGTGACTGGGTTCGCCCATGTCAAAGGCTGCCCCGTCGGGATCATCGCCAATAACGGCGTGCTGTTTTCAGAGGCAGCCCAGAAGGGTGCGCATTTCGTTGAACTCTGTTCACAACGCAAAATCCCTCTGGTTTTCCTGCAAAACATCACCGGCTTCATGGTCGGGCGGAAATACGAGAACGAAGGCATCGCACGGCACGGGGCCAAGATGGTGACTGCCGTCGCGACGACCTCGGTGCCGAAGATCACGATGCTTGTCGGTGGCTCGTTCGGGGCAGGCAACTATGGCATGGCGGGCCGCGCCTACCAGCCACGCTTCCTTTGGACCTGGCCGAACTCGCGCATCTCGGTCATGGGTGGCGAACAGGCGGCGGGTGTTCTGGCCACGGTCAAGCGCGACGGGATCGAACGGCAGGGCGGCACATGGTCGGCTGAAGAAGAAGCGGAATTCAAGCGGCCCACGCTGGACATGTTCGAGGAGCAGTCGCATCCGCTCTATGCCTCGGCGCGGTTGTGGGACGACGGCATCATCGACCCGCGCAAAAGCCGCGATGTGCTGGCCCTCTCGCTGAGCGCTGCGTTGAATGCCCCGATCGAGGAGACGCGTTTCGGCGTGTTCAGGATGTGATGGCAGAGAAGTTTCTGCGAAAATTCTTGGGAAGAAATCCTTCGTCGAGGGATTTTTGTTCAGAGAGGAACTGGGCTTGTGTTCACTAAAATTCTGATTGCCAACCGGGGTGAGATTGCCTGTCGAGTGATGGAAACCGCGCAAAAGCTGGGGGTTTCTTGCGTTGCCGTCTATTCGGACGCCGATATCGGGTCCAAGCACGTCCAGATGGCCGATGAGGCTGTGCATATCGGTGGCGCGGCCCCTGCTGACAGCTACCTTAAAGGGAACGTGATCATCGAGGCGGCGTTAAAGACCGGCGCGCAAGCGATCCATCCCGGCTATGGGTTCTTGTCCGAAAACCCCGATTTCGTGGATGCAGTCGAAGCTGCCGGTCTGACGTTCATAGGACCGTCCGCCGATGCGATCCGCAAGATGGGATTGAAGGATGCCGCGAAGGTTCTGATGGAGGAGGCCGGTGTGCCGGTTGTTCCCGGCTATCACGGCGAAAACCAGGACCCGGAACACCTTGCCGGGGCTGCGGATACCATTGGCTACCCGGTTCTGATCAAAGCGGTTGCCGGCGGCGGCGGCAAAGGCATGCGGCTGGTCGAAAAGCCGCAGGATTTCGACGCCGCGCTGGACAGCGCGCGCAGCGAGGCGCGGACGGCGTTTGGCAATGACGCGGTTCTGGTCGAGAAATTCGTCGCCAAACCCCGCCATATCGAAGTGCAGGTGTTCGGTGACGGAACCCATGCCGTGCATTTGTTCGAAAGGGACTGCTCGTTACAGCGGCGCCATCAGAAGGTCATCGAGGAAGCGCCAGCGCCGGGGATGACGTCCGAGATGCGCGAGGCGATGGGGCTGGCAGGTGTCCGGGCCGCCGAGGCGATCGGCTACAAGGGCGCAGGGACCGTTGAGTTCATTGTAGATGCCTCGGAGGGGCTGCGCCCGGACCGGTTCTGGTTCATGGAAATGAACACACGGTTGCAGGTTGAACATCCCGTGACAGAAGCGATCACTGGCGTTGATCTGGTCGAATGGCAATTGCGGGTCGCGTCCGGGGAAAAGCTGCCCGCCGGTCAAGAAGATCTGTCGATCAGCGGGCATGCCTTCGAGGCGCGGCTTTACGCCGAAGACGTACCAAAAGGGTTTCTGCCCGCGACCGGACAGCTTTCTCATCTTCGGTTTCCAGATGATTGCCGCGCCGACAGTGGTGTGCGTGCCGGTGACATAATCAGCCCGTGGTACGATCCGATGATTGCCAAGGTCATCGTACATGGACCAACCCGATCGGCGGCGCTGGAGCAATTGCACCGTGCGTTGCAGCAAACCGAGGTCGCTGGAACGGTCACGAACCTTGCATTTCTGGGCGCGCTGACACGGCATGCAGGATTTGCAGCAGGAGACGTCGATACGGGGTTGATTGGCCGGGAGTTGCCGGGGCTGACTTCGGAAACAGAACCCTCTGCCGGACATTCCGTGGCCGCCGCTATGGCGGCCCTGGGCCTTGTAAACACGGATCACGAGACCGGTTTCACGCTGTGGGAGCCGCTGCGTCGTGCGGTTCACCTGCTGCACCGGGGCGATGTTATCGATCTGGACGTGCAGGTCGATGGGCGTGACCGGCAACTGTGGTATGTAAACCAGAAACAGATCGAGGCACGGCGGCGCGATGGCCTCTGGCGTCTGGACGGTCAGCCCATGCCTCGCGTTGCCATCAACGGAGCCGTCATCACGGTTTTTGACGATTACGGCCACGCGTTTGAACTGATCGATCCGCTGGATCGCGATACCACAGCATCCGGCAACACAAACGTGATCGAGGCGCCCATGCCCGGTCTGGTCAAGGCCGTGTTCGCCGAGGCTGGTCAGTCCGTATCGGAGGGCGACCGCTTGGCCATTCTGGAAGCGATGAAAATGGAGCACGCCTTGCTGGCCGCACGTGACGGCATCGTTGCCGAAGTTCTGGCCGCTCCCGGATCGCAGGTGGAAGCCGGCGCCGCGCTTGTTCGGCTGGAAGAGGAGTAGCCTATCCCTGTGATGCATCGCATGTCATTGTCGGGGCAGGTTCAGCCGTTGATCGGAACAACACAGGAGAGGCGCAGGAATGGGTGACAGAGTCGAAATCTTTGAGGTCGGGCCCCGGGACGGTCTGCAGAATGAACAGCGTCAGATCCCCGTGGCCGAGAAAGTGGCGCTGGTGAATCGCCTGAGCGATGCCGGCTTCAATCGCATCGAAGTTGCGAGTTTTGTATCACCGAAATGGGTGCCGCAAATGGCAGACAGTGCAGCGGTTTTGGCAGGCATTACCCGCGCGGCTGGCGTCCGCTACGCTGCCTTGACGCCGAATATGCGCGGCTATGAGGATGCTATTGCCGCACATGCTGACGAAATCGCCATATTCGCGTCGGCATCCGAAGGGTTTTCGAAGGCAAACATCAATGCGTCTATTGCGGAATCCATCGCGCGGTTCGAACCGATTCTGGAGGAAGCGCGCCATATCGACCTGCCGGTGCGCGGGTATATTTCCTGCGTGACCGACTGCCCCTATGACGGACCGACAGCGCCGGAGAAAGTCGCCGAAGTGGCAGATGTGCTGTTTTCGCACGGCTGCTATGAGATTTCATTGGGCGATACCATCGGGCAGGGCACGCCCGACAAGATCGCGCGCATGATCCTTGCTGTTCGCGAGCAGGTGCCGGTCACAAGATTGGCGGGGCATTTTCATGACACGAATGGCCGGGCGATGGATAATATCGATGCCGCTCTGGCACTCGGGGTGCGTGTCTTCGATACGGCGGTCGGCGGTTTGGGCGGCTGCCCATACGCGCCGGAGGCGGCGGGGAACGTGGCGACCGAGGCGGTTGCGGCGCATCTTGAACGGTTGGGCTATGACACGGGTCTGGACGCCGCGATCCTGCAAGAAGCGGCAGAGATGGCCCGTTCGATGCGGGGCACCTGAGTGCCGGTTTTGATGTGTCTGTCAGGTTTGCCGGGTGTTGGCAAAACGACAATTGCCCGAATGGTTGCGGAGCGGACAGGCGCGTTGTGGCTTTGGATTGATCAGATCGAAACCGCCATGCAGTCGTCGCATATGAAGGTCGATGATCTTGCAGATGGCGGCTATGCCGCAGCACAAGCCGTTGCCACTGGTGCCTTGCAGCAGGGGTTTGATGTGATAGCCGATTGTGTGAACCCGATCAGCCTGACGCGAAACGCTTGGCGCAGTGTTTCGGAGAGAGCCCGGGCGCGGCATCTTGATGTGGAATTCTGGTGCTCAGACAAGACCGAACATCGAAAACGTGTCGAAAAGCGCGTGGTCGAGTTGCGCAATTGGTCACCGCCGACCTGGCAGGCTGTTGAGATGCGCAGATACGACCCGTTTCCAAATCCCGATATCAGGATCGACACAGCGCAGACAGATCCGGCCGAGGCGGCGACCTTGTTGGCGGCTGCGATCCGTGAAGACCCACAGGAGAAAAACGATGTTTGAAACGATCGATATTGCAGTTGATCAGCGTGGTGTCGCCAGGTTGACCCTGAACCGACCCGAAAAGCACAACGCCATGTCGGCGCAAATGATTTCGGAACTGACCAACGCGGCAGCGGCGCTGGGCAAGGATGAAAACGTGCGCGTGGTTGTTCTGACCGGGGCAGGAAAGAGCTTTTGCGCCGGGGGCGACCTTGGTTGGATGCAGGACCAGATGGCAGCGGATCCCGCCACACGGTTCACCGAAGCACGCAAGCTGGCCGAAATGCTGAACGCCCTGAATACCCTGCCCAAGCCGTTGATTGGCGCCTTGCAAGGCAACGCGTTCGGGGGCGGTGTGGGCATGGCGGCCGTCTGCGACATTGCGATCGGTGTGAACAGCCTGAAGATGGGCCTGACGGAAACCCGCCTAGGTCTGATCCCGGCAACGATCGGGCCATACGTCGTTGCTCGCATGGGCGAAGCGCGAGCGCGCCGTGTCTTTATGTCCGCGCGCCTTTTTGATGCGAGCGAGGCGGTGGAGCTTGGGCTGCTGGCTGAGACTGTGCCCGCCGAAGGTTTGGAGGACGCGGTGGAAGCCCATGTGGAACCTTATCTGTCCTGCGCGCCCGGGGCCGTATCGTCCGCCAAAAGCCTTGTTCAGGCGTTGGGCCCGAAAATCGACGATGCCGTGATTGATCAAACGATCAACGCCCTGGTCCAAAGGTGGGAAACACAAGAGGCGCAAGAGGGAATCAGTGCGTTCTTCGAGAAACGAAAACCTGCATGGAATAGTAAGGTTTAGCAGCATCTTCCCGTTTGTTGGATAAAGCGAAATCCGGGCGGTGTATCGGGGTCAGGCATGCAGATTAATACGGCATTCGCCGCCTGTGCTTGGTTGACCCTCTGACCCCGCGCGGATAGAGAATGTCCAGTCAACACGCCAATTGACGGCGCGCCCGGGACCGGACGCGCAGGAAAGGAGCCACTCGTGGAAGAGCTGTTGCGGGAGTATCTCCCGATCCTGGTGTTTCTGGCCGTCGCCGTAGGCCTTGGAATAGTCCTTATTCTTGCGGCTGTGGTGCTTGCTGTTCGCAATCCTGATCCTGAAAAAGTCAGCGCATATGAATGTGGCTTCAATGCCTTCGACGATGCGCGGATGAAATTCGACGTCCGATTCTACCTGGTCTCGATTCTCTTCATCATCTTCGATCTGGAAATCGCCTTCCTGTTCCCCTGGGCCGTGGGCTTCCGCGACATTAGCGATGTGGGTTTCTGGTCCATGATGGTATTCTTGGCGGTGCTGACGATCGGCTTTGCCTATGAATGGAAGAAGGGGGCCCTGGAATGGGAGTGATGACGGGCTCAAACACCGCTGGCGTCGACAAGGAAGTCGCCACCCAGGCCCTGAATGCCGAGCTGCAGGACAAGGGCTTCCTGCTGACCTCGAGCGAAGACATCATCAACTGGGCGCGTACCGGGTCGCTGCACTGGATGACATTCGGTCTGGCCTGCTGCGCGGTTGAGATGATGCACACCTCGATGCCGCGCTACGATGCCGAACGGTTTGGCATTGCTCCGCGCGCCTCTCCGCGTCAGTCCGACGTGATGATCGTCGCGGGGACGCTGACCAACAAGATGGCACCGGCGCTGCGCAAGGTGTATGACCAGATGCCGGAACCGCGTTACGTTATCTCGATGGGGTCCTGCGCCAATGGCGGTGGGTACTATCACTATTCCTATTCTGTTGTTCGCGGCTGTGACCGGATTGTTCCTGTGGACATCTACGTACCGGGCTGCCCTCCGACGGCTGAGGCCCTGCTTTACGGTCTGATGCAGTTGCAGCGCAAAATCCGCCGCACCGGCACCATCGTACGCTGAGGAGAGAGCTGATGAGCGAAGCACTCAAAGAACTCGGCGCACAGTTGGAACTGAAGCGGGCCGATTGCGTTTTGTCCTGGGATGTCACCCACGGCGAGCTGAACGTTGATGTGGCCCCGTCGAACCTTGTGGAATTTGTCGAATTCCTGACGTCCGATCCGAACTGCAAGTTTTCGACGTTGGTGGACATCACCGGTGTGGACTACCCGGAACGGGCCAAGCGCTTCGACGTGGTGTACCACTTCCTGTCGATGTACCAGAATCAGCGCATCCGCCTGCGGGTCTCGATCCGCGAGGAAGACATGGTGCCCTCGATCGTGGGCGTTCACCCCTCGGCCAATTGGTTCGAGCGCGAGGTGTTCGACATGTTCGGCATCCTGTTCTCGGGCCACCCGGACCTGCGGCGTATCCTGACCGACTATGGCTTCCGCGGCTATCCGCTGCGCAAGGATTTTCCGACCACCGGCTATACCGAGGTACGGTACGACGAGGCGCAGAAGCGCGTGGTCTACGAACCCGTGTCGCTGGTTCAGGAATATCGTCAATTCGATTTCATGTCCCCATGGGAAGGTGCGAACTACATTCTGCCAGGGGACGAAAAACAGGAGACGTAATCATGGAGTTCTTGATCTGGATTATCGTGGTGGTTGCAACGGTCATTCCGATGACCAAGCTGTTGCCGCATTTCGGGATCAACAAGAACTGGGCGTTTGCTTGCGTGATTTCGCCAGTGGTCATTGTCCTTTTGTGGATGATGGCCATGAAGCTGCAAGAGATGGAGCGACGCTGACATGATGGGCGAACTGATCGTTTTGGGCGCCTTGGGCGTCTTGCTTGCAGGGGCCGCGGCGAAAGCGGCCGAAGCCGAAAAGGTCCGGGTCCGGGCTGAGGCGAAAAAGAAGAAACGAGGGCGTTGATGGACGGCTCAAGATACGATGACGGCAGCACGGACGCGCTGAGCGGAGAACAAAAGATCCGCAACTTCAACATCAACTTCGGCCCGCAACACCCTGCGGCTCACGGGGTTTTGCGTTTGGTGCTTGAGCTCGACGGCGAGATCGTCGAACGCTGCGACCCGCATATCGGCCTGCTGCACCGTGGCACAGAAAAGCTGATGGAAAGCCGGACGTATCTGCAGAACCTACCGTATTTCGACCGTCTGGACTATGTGGCCCCGATGAACCAGGAGCACGCCTGGTGTCTGGCCATCGAAAAGCTGACCGGTGTGGAAGTGCCACGTCGCGGCTCGCTTATCCGGGTTCTGTATTCCGAGATCGGGCGCATCCTGAACCACCTGCTGAACGTGACCACGCAGGCAATGGATGTTGGCGCGCTGACCCCGCCGCTGTGGGGCTTTGAAGAGCGCGAAAAGCTGATGGTGTTTTATGAGCGCGCCTGCGGGGCCCGCCTGCACGCCGCCTATTTCCGCCCCGGCGGTGTACATCAGGATCTGCCGCCGGAATTGCTGGACGATATCGAGGCGTGGAGCCATGAGTTCCCCTCAGTTCTCGATGACATTGATGGCCTGCTGACCGAAAACCGCATCTTCAAACAGCGCAACGCCGATATTGGTGTTGTGACCGAGGATGACATCCAGAAATACGGCTTTTCGGGCGTGATGGTGCGCGGATCGGGCCTCGCTTGGGACCTGCGCCGCGCGCAGCCCTATGAGTGCTATGACGAGTTCGAATTCCAGATCCCCGTTGGCAAGAACGGCGACTGCTATGACCGTTATCTCTGCCGCATGGAAGAGATGCGCCAGTCGCTGCACATCATCCGTCAGGCCATCTCGAAAATCCGTGATTGCCCCGGCGATGTTCTGGCGCGCGGCAAGATCACCCCGCCGAAACGCTCGGACATGAAGACCTCGATGGAGAGCCTGATCCATCACTTCAAACTGTATACCGAAGGTTTCCACGTCCCCGCCGGTGAGGTCTACGCTGCAGTCGAAGCCCCCAAGGGTGAGTTCGGCGTCTATCTGGTCGCCGATGGCACCAACAAACCCTACCGCGCCAAACTGCGCGCACCGGGGTTCCTGCATCTGCAAGCCATGGGCCACGTTGCCAAAGGTCACCAACTGGCCGACGTTGCCGCGATTATCGGGACCATGGACGTGGTGTTCGGGGAGATTGACCGGTGACGTGGTCTAAATTCTACGAGGCTCTAAAGGCGATAGCCGCTCTCTCGGGTTTGATGGCGTTCATCGGCTTTGCATTCAGCTATTACAAGGATGTTCAAATCAGGCAAAGCGCGTTGGATCAGGGGTGGCAAGAGACCGAGATCTACCGTGTTGTTGTTGATGCGGGTGTTGATGGAATCAAGTTCGAAGAAATAGTCTCGGAAGTACAATCTGCGTACTTTGCCTCTGGTAGTGACAAGTCCGTCAGCACAAGTGCTGCTAAACAAGATAGCGTGAGGCGCGGGTTGATTGGTCTGGCGGCCAAAAACTCAATCGTCCGTGACACTGAAGGCAATTATCTTGTGCCTGCTGTGGCGCGAAACTATCTCACGCAGGACTTGCTGTTCTCGCGACGCCAAGAACTGGACGAGCGCGCTTTCAATCTAGTGATCGAAAATCCAGGCCGTTACGACAGCCATGAGTTGCGCAAGTTGTTGGAAAATTCCGGCGCCACACCTCGAGAAGCCTGGCAAACTATTGGTTCGGCCTTGTTCATGAGTCCGCCGGCGTTTGTCCCCGTTGAGGGCCTGCAATACAAACCCGATAGCAAACTGAAGGTTCTGGAATAGTGCTCCGCCGTCTTTACCCCGAACAACCCGAAAGCTTTGCCTTCACTGCTGCGAACCAGCAATGGGCCGAAGCGCAGATCACAAAATACCCCGAGGGGCGTCAGGCCAGCGCGGTCATCCCGCTGCTGTGGCGTGCGCAGGAACAAGAGGGCTGGCTGAGCCGCCCGGCGATTGAATCCGTCGCCGACATGCTGGGAATGGCCTATATCCGCGTGCTTGAGGTTGCGTCTTTCTACTTCATGTTCCAGCTGCAACCGGTTGGATCTGTTGCGCATATCCAGGTCTGCGGCACGACGTCGTGCATGATCTGCGGGGCCGAGGATCTGATTGCGGTCTGCAAAGAAAAGATCGCCGCCAAGCCGCATGAACTGTCCGCCGATGGCAAGCTGAGCTGGGAAGAGGTCGAATGCCTCGGCTCCTGCACCAATGCTCCGATGGCGCAGATCGGCAAGGATTACTATGAGGATCTGACCGCCGAGAGCTTTGGCCAGATCATTGACGATCTGGCGGCGGGCAAGGTTCCGACGCCGGGTCCGCAGAACGGGCGCTATGCGGCGGAACCGCTGAAAGGCCTGACCAGTCTGACCGAGTATGACAGTGGCAGAACGCAGTATAACGCCAGCGTCGCATTGGCGACGGATCTGGGTGATACGGTCAAGCGGATCGACGGAACCGAAATGCCGACTCTGACGCCCTGGCTGGGCAAGGATGGCAAGGCTGCCGCGACCAAGGCGGCTCCGATGCCTCCCAAAGCACCTGCGCCGGCTAAACCTGCAGTGAAACAGGCGGCTGAGGCGAAGGCCAAGGAAAATGCGCCTGAAACGCTGTCGGCTGCGCGGGATGGCAAGGCAGATGATCTCAAGCTGCTGAAAGGCGTTGGGCCGAAGCTGGAGCAAACGCTGAACGAGCTGGGACTCTACCACTTTGACCAGATCGCCGCCTGGACGCCTGATCAGGTGGCTTGGGTCGACGCGCGTTTGAAGTTCAAGGGCCGGATCGAACGGGATGGCTGGATCGAGCAGGCGGGCAAGCTGGCCGCTGGTGAAGAAACCGAGTTTGCGAAACGTGCCAAGAAAGACGGCACATACGAAGAGTGATAGCCGGTGCCCATCCGGGGCATCAATGTGTGATGGACAAGGACAAAGAACAGGCCATAGCCCGAAAGGGCCGACATATCGGTATCGTCATCGCAGTGACGATGACGATTTGGCTTGCGATGAACTTGTTTGTCGGCCCCGCGTTGGGATTGACGGCGCGACACGCGCTGCTGTTTGACTTTGCCGCGTTGGCGGCATTCATCTATGCGGGCGTGAACATTTTTCAACTCTGGCGCATGCGTCAGGACAGCTGAAGGTAACGAATGATGCTGAAGGATCAGGACAGGATCTTTACCAACATCTACGGGATGCATGAGCGCACGCTGAAAGGCGCGCAGGCCCGGGGGCATTGGGACGGCACCGCTGGCCTGATCGAAAAGGGGCGCGACTGGATCATCCAGACCATGAAGGACTCAGGCCTGCGTGGTCGTGGTGGTGCGGGCTTTCCGACCGGTCTGAAATGGTCGTTCATGCCAAAGGAAAGCGATGGGCGCCCGGCCTATCTGGTTGTGAATGCGGATGAATCCGAGCCCGGCACATGCAAGGACCGCGAGATCATGCGCCACGATCCGCATACACTGATCGAAGGCTGCCTGATCGCGTCCTTCGCAATGAACGCGCACACCTGCTACATCTACCTGCGTGGTGAATATATCCGCGAGCGTGAGGCGCTGCAGGCGGCGATTGATGAGGCCTATGACGCTGGCTTGCTGGGAAAGAACGCCGCTGGTTCGGGCTGGGATTTCGACCTGTTCCTGCATCACGGTGCCGGCGCCTATATCTGCGGCGAGGAAACCGCCCTGATCGAAAGCCTTGAGGGCAAGAAGGGTATGCCGCGGATGAAACCTCCGTTCCCGGCAGGTGCGGGTCTTTACGGCTGTCCGACCACGGTGAACAACGTGGAATCGATTGCTGTGGTGCCGACGATACTGCGCCGTGGGGCCGACTGGTTCGCGGGCTTCGGCCGCCAGAACAACGCGGGCACCAAGCTGTTTGCGATCTCTGGCCATGTGAACAACCCCTGCGTGGTTGAAGAGGCCATGTCGATCCCGTTCGAACAGCTGATCGAAACCCATTGCGGTGGTATTCGCGGCGGTTGGGACAATCTTCTGGCGGTGATCCCGGGCGGTTCGTCCGTTCCCTGTGTGCGCGGTGAGAACATGCGCGATGCGATCATGGATTTCGATCACCTGCGCAACGATCTGGGATCTGGCCTGGGCACGGCGGCCGTAATCGTGATGGACAAGTCCACCGACATCATCAAGGCGATCTGGCGTCTGTCGAAGTTTTACAAGCACGAAAGCTGCGGTCAGTGCACGCCTTGCCGCGAAGGTACCGGCTGGATGATGCGCGTCATGGACCGCCTGGTCCGAGGCGAGGCGGAACTGGAAGAGATCGATATGCTGTTCGACGTGACCAAACAGGTCGAAGGCCACACGATCTGCGCCCTTGGCGACGCGGCGGCCTGGCCGATCCAGGGCCTGATCCGCAACTTCCGTGAAGAAATCGAGGATCGCATCAAGGCTCAGAAATCGGGCCGCATGGGTGCGATGGCTGCGGAGTGAACTCAATGGAAATCTATGCCGAATATTCCCACGCAATCGCCGCATTGGTGATTTTCACCCTGGTTGTTCTGTTTCTGTCACCGTTCACCGCGCTGGCCAAACAGGGAAAAGGGCTGGCTCCGGGGGCGACACCGGATCAGGATTATTCGGACAAGGCTTACCGCCTGAACCGGGCCTATCTGAATGGTACCGAGACGCTGCCAGCGTTTCTGGCTGTTACAGTGGCCGCAATTTTGATGGGTGTAAGCCCGTTCTGGGTCAACCTTTTCGCATCGGTGGCGTTGGTTGCCAGACTGGTCATGTTGTTCGTCCATATTCGCGGCGTCGGCAAACCCAACAGCGGTTTGCGATCCGTGCTGTACGTCGTGGCATGGGCCTGCATGTTCCTTACCGGTCTCATGGCATTGGTGGCGGCGTTCTGATGTCGACAGGTGCACGCGAAAATACGACCCGCAAGCCAAGGGCTGCATCGATGCTGACAGTGGCGGTTGCGGCTTTGTCGCTTGTGACGGCATGCGGCCTTGTCAAACCTCCGGATGACCGGGTCACGTTCGATGGCAAATCCTTCCGGGCCAAGGCGAAAGCGGTAAACAAAAAGGCCATGCCGGCCGAGTTCACCGTGACCGTGAAAGGTGTTTCCGCGTCGTTGGACGGCGCGCTCGAAGCCGGCCGTTATGAAGGCACCAAGTTCTGTATTCAGAACTTCGGATCGTCCAGAATCGCTTGGAAAGTCGGACCTGATACGGAACCCCAGAATCTGCGCATCGCGGATGACAAACTGACATTTGCAGGAACCTGCCAGAGACCATGAAGCAGGGTTTTGCATATCGCGGCGGATTGACCGGGCAGCTATTGCATAGCGCCCGGAGAAAACTTCGTTGTGGACCTTCCAAACCGAACGGGAGGATCACGCCCGGCGCGAAGGCAGTTGCTCTGATTTCAGTATTAACCTTCCCGATAATGGCAGAGGCCAAGCCGCCTTTGAGGGATGTCAAAGAGATCGACAATGAACTCTACTACATCGCCATCGCAAACGAGATTTCGGAACAGTGCCCGTCGATCAGCGGGCGCCGGATGAAAGCGATCGGAGTGATGTGGGGATTGCGATCCAAAGCGAACAAACTGGGGTACTCGGATCAGGAAATCCGCGCCTATGTGGCCTCGGATTCCGAAAAGGACCGGATGCGCGCCAAGGGCGAGGCGTATCTGGCCCAGAACGGTGTGTCTTATGACAACCCCAAGTCCTTCTGCTCACTGGGGCAGACGGAAATCGAAAGAAACAGCGCCATTGGCGTGTATTTGAGGGCGAACTAGAGAATGTCTGACCTCCGCAAGATCAATATCGACGGGCAGGATATCGAAGTCGATGGTGCGATGACCCTGATCCAGGCCTGTGAACAGGCCGGAGTCGAAGTGCCGCGCTTCTGCTATCACGAGCGCCTGTCGATTGCCGGAAACTGCCGGATGTGTCTGGTCGAGGTTGTTGGCGGCCCGCCCAAACCTGCGGCCTCCTGCGCGATGCAGGTGCGCGATCTGCGCCCGGGGCCGGAAGGACAGCCGCCGGTGGTCAAGACGAACTCGCCCATGGTCAAGAAGGCCCGCGAAGGGGTGATGGAGTTCCTGCTGATCAACCACCCGCTGGATTGCCCGATCTGCGATCAGGGTGGTGAGTGTGATCTGCAGGATCAGGCGATGGCTTATGGTCTGTCGGGCACGCGCTTCAAGGAAGCCAAGCGGGCGGTGGATGATCTGGATCTTGGACCGCTGGTCGGCACCGCGATGACGCGCTGCATCAGTTGTACCCGCTGCGTACGCTTCACCACCGAAGTCGCCGGGATCACCCAGATGGGCCAGACCGGGCGTGGTGAGGATGCCGAGATCACGTCGTACCTGAACCAGACGCTGGATTCGAACCTGCAGGGCAACATTATCGATCTGTGCCCGGTCGGGGCGCTGACGTCGAAGCCGTACGCCTTTACCGCGCGTCCGTGGGAACTGACCAAGACCGAAAGCGTCGACGTGATGGACGCTCTGGGTTCGAACATCCGCGTCGATACCAAGGGGCGCGAAGTGATGCGTTTCCTGCCGCGCAACCATGATGGCGTGAACGAAGAATGGATCAGCGATAAAACCCGCTTCGTCTGGGACGGCCTGCGCCGTCAGCGTCTGGACAAGCCTTATGTGCGCGAGAACGGCAAGCTGCGCCCGGCCTCTTGGTCTGAGGCGCTGAACAAGGCCGCCGAGGCGCTGAAAGGGGCCGAGAAACCGGCTGGGATCGTCGGTGATCTGGCTCCGGTCGAGGCTGCATTTGCTCTGAAACAGATGATCGAAGGGCAGGGTGGTGTTGTTGAATGCCGCACCGACGGGGCCAAACTGCCTGCGGGCAATCGTGCGGCCTATGCCGGGACTGCGGCGATCGAGGATATTGACGCTGCCGAACGCATTCTGCTGATCGGCACAAACCCGCGTGACGAGGCTCCGGTTCTGAACGCCCGGATCCGCAGGGCCTGGGCGCACGGGGCCGAGGTTGCACTGGCAGGTCCCGCTGTGGACCTGACCTATGAGTATCACCATGTGGGTGATGACCGCACGGCGCTGCAAAAGGTCGTGGACATGGGTGGCGACGATACGATCAAGGGCAAACGCTCGCTGGTCATTGTTGGCCAAGGTGCGTTGCAAGAGGCGGACGGCGCCGCCGTTCTGGCCGCCGCACAAACCATTGCTGCAAACACGGAAAGCGGTCTGATCGTTCTGCATACCGCCGCCTCGCGCGTAGGTGCGATGGATGTGGATGCGACCAACGAAAGTGGCATGGATGCCGTTTCAGCGGCGGACGTGATCTACAACCTCGGCGCGGACGAGGTCGAGATCGGTGAGGGCGCCTTCGTGATCTATCAGGGCAGCCATGGTGATCGCGGCGCGCATCGCGCCGACGTGATCCTGCCGGGTGCCGCTTATACCGAGGAAAACGGCCTGTTCGTGAACACCGAAGGCCGCCCGCAACTGGCCATGCGCGCCGGGTTCGCGCCCGGTGAGGCGAAAGAGAACTGGGCGATCCTGCGTGCCCTGTCGGCCGAGCTGGGTGCTACGCTACCCTTCGACTCGTTGGCGCAGTTGCGCACCGCGCTTGTCGAAGCGGTTCCGCACCTGGCCCAGATCGATCAGGTGGTCGAAAATGAAGTTCAGCCGCTGGATGCCGGCCCGTTGGGCACGGCGACCTTCCGCAACGCGGTCAAGGATTTCTACCTGACCAACCCGATTGCGCGGGCCTCGCAGCTGATGGCCGAGCTTTCGGCGCAGGCGCAGGCACGCAAGGCCGAGAAGATCGCGGCGGAATGAACCAGAGCTGTTTCATATCGCAGGCAAACGCGACTGCCGGGTGGCAGTACGCTGCACCTGATTTGTGTGTGAAACCCAAGATTAAGGGTGGCGCATGGGCGGCGGATGCTGTTTACACCAACGCGCCGACCCAGCCGCAGTTTGCGCAGGCACGTGGCCTTTGCATCGTTCGCGGAAAACGGAATACCCACGGTGTGAGGACCAATGGCTGATTTCTTTAACACCCCAGGCGGAATAGCCATCATCATTCTGGCGCAAGTGCTTGCAGTCGTTGCCTTTGTGATGATTTCGCTGTTGTTCCTTGTCTACGGCGACCGCAAGATCTGGGCGGCCGTTCAGATGCGCCGCGGACCCAACGTGGTTGGCGTCTATGGCATTTTGCAATCGGTGGCGGATGCGCTGAAATATGTGGTCAAAGAGGTTGTGATCCCGGCCGGCGCCGACCGCACGGTCTTTATGCTGGCACCTCTGACCTCTTTCGTTTTGGCGATGATCGCCTGGGCGGTGATCCCGTTCAACGATGGCTGGGTGTTGTCGGATATCAACGTCGCAATCCTCTATGTCTTCGCCGTGTCCTCATTGGAAGTTTATGGCGTGATCATGGGCGGTTGGGCGTCGAACTCAAAGTACCCGTTCCTCGGCTCGCTGCGCTCGGCGGCACAGATGATTTCCTATGAGGTGTCGATCGGCCTGATCATCATTGGCGTGATCATTTCGACCGGGTCGATGAACTTCGGCGACATCGTCCGCGCGCAGGACGGCTCGTTCGGCTTCTTCAGCTGGTACTGGCTGCCGCATTTCCCGATGGTGTTCCTGTTCTTCATCTCGGCGCTGGCCGAGACCAACCGACCGCCGTTCGACCTGCCCGAAGCGGAGTCGGAACTGGTTGCCGGTTACCAGGTCGAATACTCGGCCACGCCCTTCCTGCTGTTCATGGCGGGCGAATATATCGCCATCTTCCTGATGTGCGCGCTGACTTCGCTGCTGTTCTTCGGCGGCTGGCTGTCCCCGATCCCGGGCCTGCCGGACGGCGTGTTGTGGATGGTCGCCAAGATGGCGTTCTTCTTCTTCATCTTCGCAATGGTCAAGGCGATCACGCCCCGCTACCGCTATGACCAGCTGATGCGGTTGGGCTGGAAAGTGTTCCTGCCGTTCTCGCTGGCCTGGGTGATCTTCGTGGCTTTTGCGGCGAAATTCGACTGGTTCTGGGGTGCATTCGCCCGTTGGAGCGTAGGAGGCTGATATGGCAAACATCGACTACACCCGCGCTGCCAAGTATTTCCTGCTGCAGGATTTCTGGGTCGGTATGAAACTGGGGCTGAAGTACTTCTTCGCGCCCAAGGCCACCTTGAACTACCCGCATGAAAAGGGCCCTCTGTCGCCACGTTTCCGGGGGGAACACGCTCTGCGCCGCTATCCGAATGGCGAAGAACGCTGCATCGCCTGCAAACTGTGCGAGGCGATTTGTCCGGCGCAAGCCATCACCATCGACGCCGAACCGCGCGAAGACGGCAGCCGCCGCACCACGCGCTATGACATCGATATGACCAAGTGCATCTATTGCGGTTTCTGCCAAGAGGCCTGTCCGGTCGACGCCATCGTCGAAGGCCCGAACTTTGAATTCGCGACAGAGACTCGGGAAGAGCTGTTCTACGACAAGGAAAAACTCCTGTCGAACGGTGAACGCTGGGAAGCCGAGATTGCCCGCAATCTGGAAATGGACGCGCCGTACAGATGAGCGACAGCCCGACAAATCCGTTCGAGCTGATGATGAAGCAGGCTCAGGACATGGCCAAGGCGATGAACCCGGCGATGGAGAATTTCTCGCCCAAGGGGTTCGAGGCGCTTTGGCCGACCATGCCGAAAGAGGTCATGGAGATGATGTTCGGCAATACCGTCAACAAGGACGGTCTGGATGCCAAAACCCGCTTGCTGCTGACGCTGGCCGGTCTGACCTGTCAGGGCGCACAGGCGGATTCGGCCGTGCGCCAAACCGTACGCCACGCATTGGAAGCGGGCGCCAAGAAACAAGAGATCGTGGAAACGATCGGTCAGATGTCGGTCTTTGCCGGCATCCCGGCCATGACCCGCGCGCTGGATCTGGCGCAAGAGGTCATGGGCGATAACGAGGATGAGGATCAATGACCGTCTTTGCCTTCTATCTGTTTGCCATCAGCGCCATCACCGGCGGGCTGTTCACGGTGATCAGCCGCCAGCCGGTGCACTCGGTGCTGTGGCTGATCCTGTCCTTCCTGTCCTCGGCGGGGCTGTTCGTACTGCTGGGGGCCGAGTTCGTCGCGATGCTGTTGATCATCGTCTATGTCGGCGCGGTCGCGGTTTTGTTCCTGTTCGTGGTGATGATGCTGGACGTGGACTTTGCCGAGCTGAAGGCCGAGATGGCGCGCTATATGCCGCTGGCCCTGCTGATCGGTCTCGTCATTCTGATGCAGTTCGTCATGGCGTTCGGGGCCTGGGACAGCGCGCAAGGCGTTGAGGCCAATCTGGCGCAACCGGTCCCGACGGACCGCCATAACACCGAGGCGCTGGGCGTCATTCTTTACGATCAATACTTCCTTCTGTTCCAACTGGCGGGCCTGATCCTGCTGGTCGCGATGATCGGTGCAATCGTTCTGACGCTGCGCCACCGTCAGGACATCAAGCGTCAGGACATCGTCGGCCAGATGATGCGCGACCCGGCCAAGGCTATGGAGTTGAAGGACGTGAAACCGGGGCAGGGGCTTTAAGACGATGATCGGACTTGAACACTATCTTACGGTCGCGGCGACGCTTTTCGTCATCGGCATCTTCGGTCTCTTCCTGAACCGTAAGAACGTCATCATCCTGCTGATGAGCATCGAACTGATGCTGCTGGCGGTGAATATAAACCTCGTGGCGTTTTCCAGCTTCCTTGGCGATCTGGTCGGGCAGGTGTTTACGCTGTTCGTACTGACCGTTGCGGCGGCCGAGGCGGCGATCGGGCTGGCCATTCTGGTCTGCTTCTTCCGCAACCGCGGCACGATCGCGGTTGAAGACGTCAATATGATGAAGGGGTAAGGGAATATGGAAACCACCATCCTCTTTGCCCCGCTGGTGGGCGCTCTGCTCTGCGGGTTCGGCTGGAAGTTCATTGGCGAGAAGGCCGCCATGTGGACTGCAACAGGCCTGCTGTTTCTGGCCTGTCTGCTGTCGTGGATTGTTTTCTTCACCTTTGACGGTGTGACCCAGCAGATCGAGATCATGCGCTGGATCGAGAGCGGCTCTCTGTCGACAAGCTGGGCCATCCGTCTGGACCGGTTGACCGCGATCATGCTGATCGTGGTGACGACGGTCTCGGCGCTGGTTCACCTCTATTCCTTCGGCTACATGGATCACGATCCGCAATGGCGCGAGGGTGAAAGCTATAAGCCGCGCTTCTTTGCCTATCTGTCGTTCTTTACCTTCGCCATGCTGATGCTGGTGACGGCGGACAATCTGGTTCAGATGTTCTTTGGCTGGGAAGGCGTGGGTGTCGCGTCCTATCTGCTGATCGGGTTCTACTATCGCAAATCCTCGGCGAATGCGGCGGCGATGAAAGCGTTTATCGTCAACCGTGTGGGTGACTTTGGCTTTGCGCTGGGGATTTTCGCGCTGTTTTTCCTGACGGACAGCATCAACTTCTCGGACATCTTTGCATCAGCTCCGGCTTTGGCCGAAGAAAAACTGCATTTCCTGTGGGGTGAGTGGACTGCGATCGAAGTGATCTGTGTCCTGCTGTTTATTGGTGCGATGGGTAAATCGGCGCAGTTGATCCTGCACACCTGGTTGCCGGACGCGATGGAAGGCCCGACGCCTGTGTCGGCGCTGATCCATGCCGCGACCATGGTGACGGCCGGTGTGTTCCTTGTCTGCCGTATGTCGCCGCTGATGGAGTTCGCGCCGGGTGCGACCGGGTTTATCACCTTCCTTGGGGCCTCGACCGCATTCTTCGCGGCGACCGTGGGTCTGGTGCAGACTGACATCAAACGCGTTATCGCCTATTCGACCTGTTCGCAGCTGGGCTATATGTTCGTGGCCGCTGGTGTCGGCATGTATTCCGCTGCGATGTTCCACCTGCTGACGCACGCGTTCTTCAAGGCGCTGCTGTTCCTTGGGGCCGGTTCGGTGATCCACGCCATGCATCACGAGCAGGAGATGACCGAATACGGCGGGCTGCGGAAAAAGATTCCCTATACCTTCTGGGCGATGATGATTGGTACGCTGGCCATTACCGGCGTGGGCATCCCGCTGACGACATTCGGCTTTGCCGGCTTCCTGTCCAAGGATGCCATCATCGAAAGCGCCTACGCGGGCGGTACGGGTTATGCCTTCTGGATGTTGGTTATTGCGGCGATGTTCACCTCGTTCTACAGCTGGCGTCTGATCTTCCTGACCTTCTATGGCGACCCGCGCGGCGACAAGCATACTCATGATCACGCGCATGAAAGCCCGATGACAATGCTGGTGCCGCTTGGTGTTTTGTCACTTGGTGCGGTTTTTGCCGGGATGCTCTGGTACAGCCCCTTCTTTGGGCATACCGACAAGGTCGGCAAGTTCTACGGCATCCCCGTGGCCGAAGCCTCGGAACATGCGGAAGGTCACGACGCCGAAACGCATTCCGAGCATGTGGCCGATGGTACCGCCGAGGAGCATCACGGCGACGAAGCTGAAGAAGCTCATGCGGACACAGCGCACGCGGATGAAGGGCGTGGCGAGGATGCCGTTCATGGTGACAAGGACGCAAAAGGCGGCGATCACCACTATGTCTTTGCCGGAGAACCAGGTGAGGGCGCATTGTATATCGCACCGGACAACCATGTGCTGGACGATGCACATGCGGCGCCGAAATGGGTCAAGGTTTCGCCCTTCGTTGCGATGTTGCTGGGCTTTGTCGTCGCGTACTGGTTCTACATCGTGAACACCTCGCTGCCCGCGCGGCTGGCTGCGAACCAGCGTCCGCTGTACCTGTTCCTGCTGAACAAATGGTACTTTGACGAGATCTACGACGCGATCTTCGTCAAGCCCACCGTGGCTTTGGGGCGGTTCCTGTGGAAACGCGGTGACGGCAACACGATTGACGGCTTCCTGAATGGGGTTGCCATGGGCGTAGTTCCCTTCTTTACCCGCCTCGCAGGCAAGGCGCAGACGGGGTACATCTTTACTTACGCCTTCTGGATGGTACTGGGTATCGCAGCCCTGATCACCTGGATGTCGATTGGCGGGGGCGCACACTAATGGACAATATCCTCTCCATTGTCACCTTCATCCCCGCAGCGGCGGCCGGTATTCTGGCACTGTTCCTGCAAGGCGATGATGCCGCGGCACAGCGCAATGCGAAATGGATCGCACTGCTGGCGACCACTGTCACCTTCCTGGTGTCGATCGGCATCTATACCGGCTTTGATCCGTCCAACACCGGCTTCCAGATGGTGGAAGAGGGTGAATGGCTGATGGGCCTGAAATACAAGATGGGCGTGGATGGCATCAGCGTGTTGTTCGTGCTGCTGACCACCTTCATCATGCCGCTGACCATTCTGGCCAGCTGGAATGTGACGACCCGCGTCAAAGAATACATGGTTGCCTTCCTGATGCTGGAAACCCTGATGCTGGGCGTGTTCATGGCGCTGGATCTGGTGTTGTTCTACCTGTTCTTCGAGGCGGGTCTGATCCCGATGTTCCTGATCATCGGCATCTGGGGCGGCAAGGATCGCATCTACGCCAGCTTCAAATTCTTCCTCTACACCTTCCTCGGCTCTGTACTGATGCTGGTGGCGATGGTCGCGATGTATTCGGACGCGGGAACCACGGATATCGAGGCGCTGATGACGCATCAGTTCTCGTCCGAAGGGTTCAGCGTTCTGGGCATCTACATTGTCGGCGGTATGCAGACGCTGATGTTTCTGGCGTTCTTTGCATCATTTGCCGTGAAGATGCCGATGTGGCCGGTCCACACCTGGCTGCCGGACGCGCACGTGCAGGCCCCGACTGCGGGCTCGGTCGTGCTGGCGGCGATCCTGCTGAAGATGGGCGGCTACGGTTTCCTGCGGTTCAGCCTGCCGATGTTCCCCGTGGGCTCGGCGGTGATGACCGATCTGGTGCTGTGGATGTCGGCCATCGCGGTTGTCTACACCTCGCTGGTTGCGCTGGTGCAGGAGGATATGAAGAAGCTGATCGCCTATTCATCCGTTGCGCACATGGGCTTTGTGACTATGGGGATTTTCGCGGCGAACCAGCAGGGTATTGACGGCGCGATCTTCCAGATGCTCAGCCACGGGTTCATCTCGGCGGCGCTCTTCCTGTGCGTTGGTGTGATCTATGACCGGATGCACACCCGCGACATCGAAGCGTACGGAGGTCTGGTGATCCGGATGCCCGCCTATGCGCTGGTCTTCATGCTGTTCACCATGGCCAATGTCGGCTTGCCGGGCACCTCTGGGTTCATTGGCGAATTCCTGACCCTGATGGGTGCATTCCAAGTCAACACCTGGGTGACTGCGGTCGCCGCAAGCGGTGTAATCTTCTCGGCCGGATATGCGCTGTGGCTGTATCGCCGTGTTGTCTTTGGCGACCTGATCAAGGAAAGCCTGAAGGCAATGACAGACATGAGCTCGCGCGAGCGGCTGATCTTTGCGCCGCTGATCGTGATGACCATCCTGCTGGGTGTCTACCCGTCGCTGGTGACAGATGTGATCGGCCAATCGACCGCTGCATTGATTTCGAACTATGACACGGCTCTGGCCGCGGCTGAGGCCGCGACCCAGACGGCCGCCTCGCATTAAGGGAGCTTTGGAGACATGATCCAGGCTGATCTGACAACAATCCTGCCGGAAATCGTTCTGGCCGTGTATGCGATGGCTGCTCTGATCGGGGCTGTCTATACGACGAAAGACGGGCTGGCGCCGGTTCTGGTCTGGGCGACGGCAGGTCTGATGGCGCTGCTGTCCTTCTGGATTGCCACAAATGGCGACGGCACCAATGTCGCGTTCAACGGCATGTTCGTGGATGACGGGTTCTCGCGCTTTGCCAAGGTTGCAATCCTGTTGTCGGCCGCCGCCGTTCTGGTGATGAGCCAGGATTACATGACCCGCCGCGGTCTGCTGCGGTTTGAATACCCCTTGCTGGTGGCCTTGGCCGCTGTTGGCATGATGATGATGGTCAGTGCCGGCGACCTGATGTCCCTTTACATGGGATTGGAACTGCAATCGCTGTCGCTTTATGTGGTGGCCGCCCTGCGTCGTGACAGTGCAAAGTCGACCGAAGCCGGTCTGAAATACTTCGTTCTGGGCGCGCTGAGTTCGGGCTTGCTGCTCTACGGTGCGTCGCTGGTCTATGGTTTCACCGGCACCACGCTGTTCTCGGGCATTATCCAGACGGTTCACCACGGCGACGTCTCGATTGGCCTTCTGTTTGGTCTGATCTTCCTGATCTCGGGGCTTGCGTTCAAAGTGTCGGCCGTGCCGTTCCACATGTGGACACCGGACGTTTACGAAGGGTCGCCCACGCCGATCACGGCCTTCTTTGCCACCGCGCCGAAAGTGGCCGCTATGGCGCTGTTTGCCCGACTGATGCACGACGCCTTTGGTGGTGTGGTGAAAGACTGGCAGCAGGTGATCGTGCTGCTTTCGGTCCTGTCGATGCTGTTGGGTGCGGTTGCCGCGATTGGTCAACGCAACATCAAGCGACTGATGGCGTTTTCATCAATCGCTCATATGGGTTACGCGATGATCGGCCTAGCTGCAGGCACGGAAATGGGCGTCAAGGCGATGCTGATGTATCTGGCAATCTATGTGACCATGAACATCGGCACGTTTGCCTTCATCCTGATGATGGAGCGTGACGGCAAACCGGTCACTGACATTGACGCTCTGAGGCAATACTCCAAGCGTGATCCGGGCAAGGCACTGGCCGTTCTGATCCTGATGTTCAGCCTGGCCGGGGTGCCGCCGATGCTGGGCTTCTTCGCCAAGTTCGGCGTCTGGCAGGCCGGTGTCGGCGCGGGGTTGACCGGGTTGGTCATTGTGTCGGCCATCGCTTCGGTCATTGGTGCCTTCTATTATCTGCGGATCGTGTTCTACATGTACTTCGGTGAAGAGAATGAAGAACCGATCGAGACACATTCCACACCGGTTCTGTGGGTCGCTCTGATGGGGTCGGCGGCACTCATGCTGATCGGCGTGTTCTACCAGTTCGGGATCGAGGGGGCGGCTGCGGCTGCGGCGGCGACACTTGTCAACTGATCTTCCCTTTCGCAACATTCAGGAGGCTCGGTCTTGTGACCGGGCCTTTTTGACATGAGCGGTTGGCCCGCCGGATACGGCCTGCATGTTGTGCAGGAGGTGGACAGCACCCTGAACGAAGCGGCCCGGATCGCTCCGACTGCGCAGGGACCTGTCTGGATCATGGCCCATCGCCAGACGGCGGCGCGGGGCAGACGTGGACGGGTTTGGGCCAATCCGAAAGGTAATCTGGCGGCGACCTTGCTGATGCGCCCACAGGGCAACCCGGAACAATCCGCCCTGCGAAGCTTTGTGGCTGCTCTGGCCCTGTTCGATGCATGCGTCGCTGTTTCAGGCCGGGCGACCGGTTTGTCGTTGAAATGGCCCAATGACGTTCTGCTGAACGGCGGTAAACTGGCCGGCATATTGCTGGAAAGCACCGGCCACGGGCGTGAGGTATCGCATCTGGCGATCGGCATCGGCGTCAACCTGACCGAAGCTCCGGGAGCGGATATGGTCGAACCGGGCGCTGTTCGGCCCGTTTCGTTGTTGTCGGAAACAGGGGCGCAGGTGTCGCCCGAAGATTTCCTGACGGAAATGGCCGCGGCCTATGCACGGTACGAGACGCAGTTTGTCACATTTGGGTTTGATCCGATCCGAAAGGCATGGCTGTCCCGTGCGGCCCGGTTGGGCGAGGTTATTACCGCCCGGACCGCAGCGTCAGAAACGGTTGGAACATTCGAAACAGTAGACGCGACAGGAAACCTTGTCTTAAACACCGCGAAAGGCCGGGTGAGCATTCCTGCGGCCGATGTGTTTTTCTGAGGGAGGCGTACATGCTTCTGGCTATCGACTGCGGCAACACGAATACCGTTTTCTCGATCTGGGATGGCGAGAAGTTCCTGTGCACCCTGCGCACATCGACCCATCACGCCCGTACGGCTGATGCGTATTTCACCTGGTACTCGACCTTGGTGAAACACTATGGGATCGAAGCGGAAATCACTGATGTCATCATCGCTTCGACTGTGCCGCGCGTGGTTTTCAACCTGCGGGTTTTTGCGGACCGTTTCTTTGATTGTCGCCCGCTGGTCGTGGGCCGGCCGGACTGTCTGCTGCCCGTGCCCCCGCGCGTGGATGAGGGGACGGTTCCTGGGCCGGACAGGCTGGCCAATGCCGTCGGTGCCTTTGACCGGCATGGCGGCAATGTCGTGGTGGTGGACTTCGGCACTGCGACCAATTTCGACGTGGTGGCCGCAGATGGTGCCTATGTCGGCGGCATCATCGCCCCCGGCGTGAACCTGAGTCTTGAGGCATTGCATCAGGGCGCGGCGGCATTGCCACATATCGACATAACCCGCCCGGAAAAAGTGATCGGGACAAATACGGTTGGCTGTATCCAGTCCGGCGTGTATTGGGGCTATTCCGGATTGATCGAAGGACTGATTTCCCGGATCAAGGCTGAATACGGAATGCCGATGAAAGTCGTTGGAACCGGTGGGCTTGCGCCTCTGTTCGATCAGGCCGACGTGGGGTTCGACGCAATCGAGGATGATCTGACGATGCACGGTCTGACCGTGATACATCGCTACAACAAGGAAAACGGCTCGGCATGAGCAGCGAAAGATTGATCTATTTGCCGCTGGGCGGCGCGGGCGAGATTGGCATGAACGCCTATGTCTACGGGTATGGCAAACCGGGACAGGAACGGCTGATCCTTGTGGATCTGGGTGTGACGTTTCCGGATATGGATACCACCCCGGGCGTTGACCTGATCCATGCCGATATCTCGTGGCTGCGGGAACGTGCAGACCGGCTGGACGCGGTATTCGTGACCCACGCGCACGAAGACCATGTCGGCGCGGTTGCGCATTGTTATGACGCGCTGAACGCGCCGATCTACGCGCGGGCCTTCACCGCCAATATCGCACGCCGCAAGATGGAGGAATACGGCCATCCGGAGGACGCGGTGCGCACAGCGTCTGCCTGGCCCGAACAGATTCAGGTGGGTCCGTTTACGGTCGGGTTTTTGCCGGTCTCACACTCCATCCCCGAAAGTGCGGCGCTGGTGATCGACACCCCGGCTGGCCGGATCGTGCATACGGGCGATTTCAAACTGGATGCCAGTCCTGTTGTCGGCGAAGCCTTCGATCCAGATCTGTGGGCCGAGGTTGCCAAGCCCGGCGTCAAGGCGCTGGTCTGTGACAGTACAAACGTGTTCTCCGCCCATCCCGGACGCTCGGAAAGTGAAGTCGGGCCCGAAATCACACGACTAGTCGAAGAGGCCGACGGAATGGTCGTCGCGACCACATTCGCCTCAAACGTCGCGCGGGTCAAAACCCTGGCCGAGGCCGGTCAACGGGCCGGCCGGTCCGTTGTTCTGCTGGGGCGCGCCATGCGCCGCATGATTGAGGCCGCGACGGAAACCGGCATCCTTTCGGACTTCCCTCGCGTCGTCAGCGCCGAAGAGGCGGTGGATATGCCGCGTCAGAACCTCATGCTGATCGTGACCGGCAGCCAGGGTGAACGCCGCGCCGCAAGCGCACAGCTGGCGCGTGGAAAGTATCGCGGACTTGAGTTGAAGGACGGCGACCTGTTTCTGTTTTCCTCCAAAACCATTCCCGGCAACGAGCGGGGGGTGATTTTCATCATGAACCAGCTGAGCGAAAAGGGCGTGGACGTGGTGGACGACAGTTCGGGTCTGTATCACGTTTCAGGCCACGCCAACCGCCCTGACCTTGAGCGGGTGCACGAGTTGATGAACCCAAAGATGGTCATCCCTATGCACGGTGAACACCGGCATCTGCGCGAACATGCGAAGCTGGCCGAGGCGGGCGGCCGAACCGGTATGCTGGCCGTGAACGGGACCTTACTGGACTTGACCGGGGATACGCCCGAGGTTGCGGACTACGTGGAAACTGGTCGCACCTATCTGGACGGAACCGTCAAGATTGGCGCGCTGGATGGGGTTGTGCGGGACCGGATACGCATGGCGCTGAACGGCCACGTGACTGTGACGGTTATTCTGGATGAAGAAGATGAACCGCTGGGCGAGCCCTGGTGTGACACCATGGGCCTGCCGGAGCTTGGGTCGTCACGCGCGGCGCTGGTCGAGGTGCTGGAGGAGGATCTGAACCAGTTCCTGATGCGGGCCGAGGCCAAAACCCTGCGCGATGATGACAAGCTGGAAGAAGCGATGCGACGGATCGTACGTCAGAGCACAAAAACGGAGATCGGGAAAAAGCCCGAAGTTACCGTTGTCATCAGCCGGATGAAATAAGCGGACGGGTCAGTCTGCTTCGGGCATGGGATAGCCCTTGAGACGCAGAAACAGGCTGGCCTCTTCATTGTTCAGGAAAAACGGCACAGAGGCCGGGGGTGATGTGTCCGCGACCCGTGCAGCGATCTCGGCCAGAACAACTTCGGTGATGAAGGGCAGGTCAAAATCACGCGCCTGATCCAGCCTGACCCATTGCAGGTGCGACAGCTCGTCCGAGGCATGGCTGAAATCGTCCAGATCGCCTTGTACCTCATCGGCATCAACCAGAAAGAACCGCGCATCAAAGCGACGGGGGCGGCCCGGCGGCGTCAGTGCGCGAAACACGAACTGCAGGCCTTGCGCAGAGGGCCGAAAACCCATCTCGGCAAAGCCCTGCCAGTCTTCGGGGATGTCTCCCGGCCAGGTGCCCGGTTGCCCCAGGATCAGGCCGGTTTCTTCCCACAGCTCGCGGATCGCGGCCGAAGCCAGCGCATTCTGCAAATTTGTCTCTGCCCGCTCGGCCAGACGGCCGTGGCACTTTGAAGTCAACGGCGTGGCAAGCGGAACATCACCATCCGCGGCATCGACTGCACCGCCAGGAAAAACGAACTTGTTCGGCATGAAAGCCGCTTTGGCCCCACGCTGGCCCATCAGAATTGACGGCTCGGTCATTCTGTCCCGCAGGACAATTACGGTTGCCGCGTTGCGAATTGCAGTTTTGTCTGTGGTCATGCCTGTCCGTCACCGGGCCCGTTCGAACCCATGCATCCGCCGCGCCCACTGATAGGCCACGACGGCCCCCTTCATCCTGGGCAGCAAGGCAAGGGTCAGAACCGTACAGCCAATGGCGAAAACCAGGGCCATCGTCAGCGGATCAGGGCGCCAGTGCACATATGAGACGTGCAGCGCGGGCGCGAGCAAGTGGCCTACAATCAGAATGGTCAGGTATGCAGGGCCGTCATCCGCCCGGTGGTGGTGCAGTTCCTGCCCGCAATTGCTGCAGTTGTCGTTGACCTTGAGGTAGCTGTGCAGCAGCTTGCCTTCTCCGCATTTCGGGCAACGGCAACGAAAGCCTTTGACCAGTGCGGGCCAGGTCTCACGATCCTGAGGAGTTGTGGTGTCGATCGTATGATCCGTCATGATGAAAACTCGCGCATTCGAATGTCGCATATATTGCGCATCTTTGGGTCTGCTTGAAAGGGGGGTGCGTCGCAATGACCGCATCCGGCGAAAAATGGTCTGAAATAAATTTGGTTTCCAGCGACGGAAATCTGCGGCTGTCCCGTATTAACACCATAAGCAGCGGCAATGGGGTCGCGCGAAAAAAGGAAACACGACATGCACAGCGCAAAGTTCATTTCGGCAATTGTAGTTGCGGCAGTTGCGATTACAGGCACAACGGCTTTGGCCGCAGGGTCGAAAAACCGGGAACCGGTGTCGTTTCAGGAACTGGATGCGAATGGCGACGGGCAGGTTACGAAAGACGAAATGCTGGCCCATCGCAATCAGCGATTTACCGATGCGGATGCCAACGGGGACGGCCAGTTGAGCGTCGAAGAGATGCAGGCCGCAGCGCAGAAAAAGACCAGCGACCGCATTGCAAGTATGTTTGAAGAACACGACGCCAATAACGATGGTTTCCTGACCACGGATGAGTTGCCGAAACCGCGCCGGGCTGACAAGATGTTTGACCGGATCGATGCGAATGATGACGGAACGATCTCGGAGCAGGAATTTGCGGATGCAAAAGACAGAATGGGTCGGCACCACAAGAAGCGTGGCAAGGCAGACTCTGACGACAGCTGATGCGGGATGGAGGATCTGACCTCCTCAACGCAAGACGTTCGCGGCGGGACTTGCGCCGCGGACGCAATCGGTGACGATGCGTTGCTGGAGCGGTTTGCCGCCGGCGACGCGGCGGCGGCGCGTGTTTTGACCGACCGGCTTGGCCCGCGCTGTTTTTCCGTCGCCCTGCGGATGCTGGGCAACCGAGCCGAAGCCGAAGATGTCACGCAGGACGCGATGATGCGCCTTTGGCAGATGGCGCCGGATTGGATGCCGGGACAGGCAAAGGTTTCAACCTGGCTGTATCGCGTGGTGCTGAACCTGTGCGTTGACTTGCGCCGCAAGAAACAGCCTGACAGGCTGGCCGAAGGTGTCGATCCCGAGGATGACAGCGCAAGCGTGGTTGAACGCATGCAGGACGAGGCCCGAAAAGACGCGCTGCAATCCGCCCTGTCTCATCTGCCCGAACGGCAGCGACAGGCAGTTGTATTGCGGCATATCGAAGAGCTGCCCAACCCCGAGATTGCCGGGATCATGGGCATATCTGTAGAAGCGGTCGAAAGCCTGACGGCACGCGGAAAACGCGCCTTGGCGGGATATCTTGCCGGGCGTCGGGACGAACTGGGGTATGACGATGGCTGATGATGATACCGAGCTGAATCAACTGTTTGCGCAGGCCAGAGCCGGGCGTCGACACCTGCCGGACGATCTGGCGGTTCGGATTATGACGGACGCAGAACAAGTTCGACTGGATCGGCTGGCCAAGCGTTTCCCGCCGGGGCGCAGAACGTGGCAACGCCTTCTGGACGGTATCGGTGGTTGGCAGGGCCTTGGCGGGCTGGTCGCGGCCAGTGCGGCGGGTGTCTGGATCGGGTTCTCGGCTCCGGCCTTTCTACCGGACCCGGCGACGTATCTGTTCTCGCAGGACGCAACCTATGAAGTGGCGGACCTGGATGCAGTGTTCCTGGAGGATACGGAATGAGCGAAACACCCAAGCCAAAACGCCGTTGGATGCCGATACTTTTGGCTGTGTCCCTGGCCCTTAACTTGCTGATTATCGGTATCGCTTTGGGGACTTTCATGAGGGTCAAGGGCAGCGATCATGCCAAGGCGCCGCCGGGGTTCGGGTCGGCTCTATACCGGGCATTGCCCAAACCGGACCGAACCGCGATGCGGTCAGATCTGTCCGGTTTGCGCAAAGAGGGATCGCGGCACAGGTCCAAGGATTTCGCAGTTCTCAGCCAGGCCTTGCGGACCGTGCCATTTGATCCGGCCGCCGTCGAAGTTTTGCTGACGCAGCAGGCGCGGGCTTCGGCGGAATTGCAGGGTGCCCTGCAAGGGCAGTGGCTGGCGCGTGTCATCGCAATGAGCGATGCAGAACGGGCAGTGTATGCCGACCGGCTGGACGAGGTGACAAAACGCGGTCGGCATTGGCACAAGAAAAAGGACTAAAACGCGCTGAAACCGGTGTTACGCCGCGTTTTGCCGGGTGCTGATCTGGTTGCGACCGGCTTTTTTTGCAGCATAAAGAGCTTGGTCTGTGGATTTGATCAAACTGTCCAGAAGCGCGTGTTCGGTTTGATATTGCGGGTAAGGGGGCCGAAACACGTTCAGGCCTATGCTGGTCGTGACTTGGGTGAACCCGTTCCGGTCCGGCAGCGAAAAGGGCCTTTCGCGGATTGATCTGCACATCGCATCTGCCAGTTTCAATGCCTGCGCATTGGTTGCGTCAGGCACCCCGATCATAAACTCCTCACCTCCGAAACGGGCGACAAAACCGCGGGGGCCAAGCGCGTTACGCATGCGTCTGGCCGCTTCGGTCAGAACATGGTCTCCGGCGGCATGACCATACCGGTCATTGATTGCCTTGAAGTGATCAAGGTCGGCCAGCATCAGAGCGCACCCACGGCCGGTGTGCCGGGATCGCCGGACGATATGGCCAACGGCCTGCATCGCAAACCGGCGGTTGTTTAGACCTGTCAGCGGGTCGACCCATGAGTCAGCAAGTCCGCGACGCAATGAGGCGCGCATCTGATCGGTGCGGGACTTGCGGGCAATCAGACTGTCCAGTCGCAGCGCAATCTCACGTGCGCAGAAGTCGCCCAGGCAAACTGCGTCAGCCCCACGATCCAGCGCTTCGGCTGCATTGGGCGCGTGTTCTTTGTCCAGAACGCCGATCAGGACGGTGTGTCGTGTAGCGCTGCGCGATCTCAGGTCTGCCAGAACGTTGAGGGAAGAGGGCGCGGTGTTCAGGTCCACCACAATTGCATCCGGAACAGGGCCTGACACGATGTCTTTCAGGTTCGATTGGGTGTGCTTGGAAAGGTAATGATGCGTCTGCTGCTGCAGAGCCCGGCACCACGACGCACCTGTGCGGTAGGACGGGGCCAGAATTGCGACCCGCGATGGCGCGGTTGGTGCGATCAATGTGGCGGGAGGTTCGGCAAAGCCGATGGGAAGCGTATCTTCCTTGAACTGAAGGTCCTGCACGTCCGCGCGCATGCGCAGCAGGCTGCGAACCCGCGCCATCAGCAAATTGTCCTTGAACGGATGGGCCAGAACGTCGTCCAGCCCGGCAGACAGCGCCTCAAGCCGGGCCGCTTTGTCATTCTGCGGGGCGATGGCAACCACGGGGATGTCTCCAAGATCCGGAATGTTCTGAATCAACCGCTTTACATCTGCGGCGGTTCCATCTGCCAGCGCGAGCGCCGTCAGCACCAGATCCGGCCGCACACGGCGCAACAGGGGTGTCAGCCCCTCAAGCTTCTCACCCTGAACGACGTGATACCATGCCGCAGTCAGCTGAACCTTCAGCATGATGCGATTGGTCGAGGCCCCGTCTAGGACAAGGATAGTTCCTTGCACGGACATTTTCGTTCACCGTTGATTGCATGTGCTGCCAAAGTGTTTATGAGTCTGGTTAACAAACCCTTTCCAAGTTCTGATCCGAGGCTTGAATATGGCAATCTCCGGCAATTCGGCGGAAACTCTGGCGCTGAATGTGCTGACCTGGCTTGTCGGTAACGAGGAACTTCTACCGGTGTTTCTGGGTTCGACCGGTGCATCGGTCGGCGATCTGCGCGCCCGCGCTGGCGAGCCGGATTTCATGGCGTCGGTTCTTGAGTTTCTGATGCTTGACGATTCGTGGGTGATCGCCTTTTGTGATGCCAATTCGGTCCCTTATGACCTGCCGGGTCAGGCGCGCGCCGCGTTGTCTGGCGAAGCCGATGTTCACTGGACCTGAGACGACTTTTTTGCAGGAGCCCCAATGCCAATAAACGCCATCGTGTTCGACAAGGACGGTACCTTGTTTGACTTTGCAAACACCTGGGGTACATTTGGGCGCAGTCTGCTGCTGCGTCTGTCATCGGGTGACCAGGCAAAGGCGCAGGAACTTGCGCTGGTGATCGGGTTTGATCCCGAGAAGGGGACCTATTCGCATGACAGCATCGTAATTGCCGCTAGCGTTGTGGAAATTGCAGAAGCGCTTCTTCCCTATTTACCCGAGATGACCTGCGAGGCCCTGATCGAGTTGATCGACGAGGAATCCGCCGCGGCCCCACAGGCGCCGGCCGTTCCGCTTGTGCCTTTTCTGGAACAGCTACGGGAAGCCGGCTTTAAGCTGGGCGTTGCCACCAATGACAGTGAAAGACCCGCGCTGGAGCATCTGTCATCCGTTGGAATCCGGGATCATTTCGACTTTGTCGCGGGATATGACAGCGGCCACGGCTGCAAACCGGGACCGGGCCAGTTGCTGGCTTTTGCCGCACAAGTGTGTGTGGACCCTGCGAATGTGGTCATGGTTGGCGACAGCCTGCATGACCTGCAGGCAGGCCGCGCCGCCGGCATGACCACCATCGGGGTTTTGACCGGTCTTGCAGGCCCTGAAACGCTCGCACCGATGGCCGATGTTGTATTGCCGGATATCGGACACATTCCTGCTTGGCTGGCGGAAAATCGGTCGATTTGAGCGGATTTCGGCGGTTTGGAATAAGAAACCGACAAAACCTGTCGCAGACAGAGCGGCCATAATCCAGACTTCCGGGCTTTTTGATTAAAAGCCTCGGAGGAACAAATGGCCGACAGCAATACGCGCAGACGCAGAAGTGGTGGACGTTCGGGAGCCGCAGCTCGCCGGGGCAGCGCAGTCATCGATCAGATGCCGTGGAACCCACCCGTCAATATCGACAGACCCACCGAGCCGCTGGATCAGGCCGGGATCGAGGCGATCCACGAGGGCGCGATGCGAATACTCGAAGAGATCGGCATCGAGTTCTACAACAAGGAGGCGCTGGGCATTCTGCGCGAAGCAGGATGTACCATCAACGGCGACAATGTGCGCATGGGGCGCGACTTTGTCATGGAGATGATCGCCAAAGCGCCGTCAAGCTTTACCATCACGCCGAGAAACCCGGACAAAACGATCGAAGTCGGCGGCAAGACCATGCTGTTCGGGAATGTCTCTTCGCCGCCGAATTACTGGGATATGGAGATCGGCACCAAGGTTTCGGGAAATCGCGAGATGTGCCGGAACCTGCTGAAGCTGACGCAGTACTTCAACTGTATCCATTTTGCTGGCGGCTATCCGGTCGAGCCGGTGGATATTCACGCCAGTGTGCGACATCTGGACGTGCTGTATGACAAGCTGACCCTGACCGACAAGGCCATGCACGCCTATTCGCTGGGTAAGGAGCGTGTGGAAGATGTCATGGAAATGGTGCGCATCGCCAGCGGCCTCAGCCATGAGGAGTTCGAGTCGAAGCCGCGGATGTACACCAACATCAACTCGACATCACCTCTCAAGCACGATTTCCCGATGATTGATGGCTGTCTGCGACTGGCCCGTCGGGGGCAGGCGATTGTGGTGACGCCATTTACCCTGGCCGGGGCCATGGCACCCGTGACCATGGCCGGGGCAGTCGCGCAGTCGCTGGCCGAAGCACTGTGTGCCATTGCGTTGTTTCAGTATGTACGTCCTGGTATTCCCTGTGTGATCGGAACCTTCACCTCAAATGTAGACATGAAGTCCGGCGCTCCGGCCTTCGGGACGCCGGAGTACATGCGGTCGACGCAAATGACAGGGCAGATGGCACGTTTCTACGGACTGCCGATGCGCTCATCAGGTGTTTGTGCTGCAAACGTCCCGGATGGGCAGGCGATATGGGAGACATCGAACTCGCTGTGGGCAGCGGTGCAGTCGGGGACGAACATGGTCTACCATGCTGCAGGCTGGCTTGAGGGCGGCCTTATCGCGAGCCCTGAAAAATTCATCATGGATTGCGAGATTCTGCAGCAGATCCAAAGATATATGCAGCCAGAAATCTGCGCCACAGGGCCGGACGAGATCGCGCTGGATGCGATCAGAGCGGTTGGTAACGACGGGCATTTCTTTGGTATCCAGCACACTCAAGACCGGTACTCAACCGCGTTCTACCAGCCGTTTCTGAGTGACTGGAAGAACTATGAAGGCTGGGCGGCGGCCGGAGGCATCTGGACAGCCGAGCGGGCGCATCACATGTTCAAGGAAATTATCACAAGCTTTGAACCACCTGCATTGGATGAGGGCATTCGCGAAGAATTGGCCGACTTTGTCGCGCGGCGCAAATCTGAAGGTGGCGCGCCCACGGATTTCTAGGAATTCGAATGGCTGCAATATTTCCGGTTTCGCAGCGGGTATTGGGTATTTGTTAAGGATTGTCCGGCCAGATTGAACGCGAAGTCAATCCGGGGCAATTGATGCATGGTCTGATCAACCGGGCGGTACAGTCCTTCGTATGCGCGACCTATGGGCAGGCATGCTGGCTGCGCGTTGCCGCGGCGGCTGAACTCGGGTTTGTCGAGTTCGAAGCGATGCTTGTCTATGATGCGGACACCTCGTTGCGGGTATTGGATGCGCTATGTGCCGACCGGAACCGCGCACGGGCCGAAATGCTTGAAGACCTTGGGACATATCTAGTCTCGCATCCGAATACCGAAGGGTTGCGGCGCCTGCTGCGTTTTGGCGGCGTGACTTACGTGGAGTTTCTGCATTCCCTGGACGACTTGTCCGACCGGGTCAGGCTGGCGGTATCCGACCTGTCTCTGCCCGCGCTTGAATTGCGTGAACTGTCCGGCGCTGAATACCAGTTGCACTGTTTTCCGGACTTGCCGGGATACTCTAGTGTCATGGTCGGAGTTTTGCGAGCCATGGCGGATGACTACGGCGCTTTGGTGATGCTGTCCCATGACGGCCAACAGGGGGACGCTGATGTCATTACAATTGCCCTGGTGGAGAGTTCCTTTGCCGAAGGGCGTCAATTTGAACTTGGGGCGCGAAGACCATGATGGATGTGCGGGGTCTGGGCGTCTTGCTTGAAACTCTTTGCCCGATGTTCTTGTTGTTGGACAATGACGGGCGGATTGTTCAGGTCGGACCGACGCTGCAAAAGCTCCGGCCGGAACGCGCAATGGCCGGGCAGAATTTTCTGGACTTGTTTGAACTGGTTCGCCCCCGGACCGTGTCGACCGTTCCCGTTCTGATGTCGATGGCGGGTGCAAAGCTGCACCTGCGGTTTCACGATGAACCACGCACGGCTTTGAAAGGGCTGATAACCCCGCTGCCGGATCAAGGTGGCGCGGTGATCAACCTTTCGTTTGGTATTTCGATCCTAGATGCTGTTCGCGACTACGCGCTGACCAGCGCAGATTTTTCCGGTGCTGATCTTGCGATCGAGCTTCTTTATCTGGTCGAGGCCAAGTCCGCAGCGATGGAGGCGTCGCGATCGTTGAACCGGCGCCTTCAGGACGCCAGGGTGGCGGCGGAAGAACAGGCCTTTACCGATACGTTGACCGGCCTGAAAAACCGTCGCGCGATGGATCACATACTGGGCCAGATGGCATCGACGCAAACCGATTTTGCCCTGATGCACCTTGATTTGGACTTCTTCAAGTCCGTGAACGACAAGTTGGGACACGCGGCCGGTGACTTTGTTCTGCAAGAGGCTGCGCGGATTATGGTCGAAGAGACCCGCAGCGATGATGCAGTCGTCAGAATGGGTGGGGATGAGTTTGTTATTGTTTTTAGGAACCTGACGGATGAAAAGAAGCTGTCGGCGATTGCGGGCCGTTTAATCGGCAGGCTTCGCGAGCCGATGAGTTTCGATCAGAACCCATGTCGGATTTCAGCCAGCATTGGAACGGCGATTTCCACACAGTTTGATATCCTCAAGCCTGCCGAAATACTGCATGCCGCCGACCTGGCCTTGTACGAGGCCAAGCGAAACGGCAGGTCCCGTCACCACCTTTTTTCCGACATTGCCAGCTCGGTCCAGCGCGAGCACATGGTCAAACCACGATAGCTGAGGCTAAACTTAGCTTCTTTGGCTTTGCATCGGACAACAGTTATTCGGCAGATGTGCGTTGAGACGGAAACGGTGCAGTTTTTTGTTTATGAAAGCCCTGTTATGCGGTGCATTCGCGGGTCAGAACATCCGCGATATGAGACTGAATTTCAGGCAGCTCTCCGATCACGGGCAATGTAACACCTTGGAAACCGGCTTGCTGCAATTGATCCGGAACGTCCTGCAGAACATGACCACCCGTGCAGGCGAAAAACGGAAGGCACAGCGCGTGTTCGCCCAACCCTGCTGCGGCTTCGGCAATGGATGGCGGTTCCTCGACAAATCCGACACGGACAGAGCGGAAGGGCAAATGCGCCCTCAACTGATCAGCAAAACTGTTTGTCACGGCAGAAGGGTTGCGGCTGCGTCCGGAACCATGGGCCGCAATCACCAAATCCGTCGTGCTGGTTTCCCAGTTCTTCCCCGACAACGTCGCAAGCAGCGACCGGGCGGTCAGTTCGGGCAAGTCCGGATCAATGCCCAGAGGGTCCAGAATACGGGCACCACGCTCGCCGATCCGCTTCGGCAGGGCACTGGTTACAAACCAGCCTTTGGCCATGAACAGGGGGTAAATCGCCACATCTTCAGGCAGCTCGTCCAACCGCGACTCGAATGCCCCCTGGGCGGCCAATGTCGCCGATCGGACCGTGACGTCCTGCGCCAGCCTGTTGACCTGATCAGCAAACGCCGCCAGCGCGGCCTCGGCCGGGGCCGGGTCCGATGGTTGGCCATGAGCGACGATAAGAGCATGAGGCATTGCCGGGTCTCCTGTGTGATATCGCGATAGGTGTTTTCCGGGTGCGGATTGTCAATGCCGTATCACCCTAAAAGGGTCAGCCACATCCAGACTGTCAGGATCGAAACCGCGGTGCCAATCAGAACCGACGACGCGGCAACACGTTTGGCGCGACCATACATGTTTGCAAAGATATACGCGTTGAATCCCGGTGCCATCGCAGCATTCAGAACGCCTGAGCGGAACAGATCCTGCGGTAGGCCAACCGCTGAGCCGAACAGCCAGACAAGCCCCGGATGCAGGGCCAGAGAAATGCAGCAGACAAAACCGATTGTACGAAAGTCACCTTCGGGTTTGTATTTTACCAGCACCCCGCCCAAAGCGAAAAGCGCGCCGGGCAGCGCGGCGCGGGTGATCAGCCCCAAAGCCTCGTCCACGACCGCCGGAACTGCAAACCCGGACAGATTAACCACAAAGCCAAGTGCAATCCCAAGAATCAGCGCGTTGCGGAACATGGCCGTGAGAACGGACCGGGCCATATGCGCACCACCGTTCCCACGGTTGCGAATGATCTCCATGACCGTGATGCCAACCCCGTAACAGAAGGGCGAATGAAACGCGATGATGGCGTAGTTGCCAGTCAGGTTCTCGGGGCCATATGCGCGCTCGGTGATTGGCAGGCCTAACAGCACCGAGTTCGAAAACAGACAGCAAAACCCAATGGCGACGCAATCCTCCCACTCGCGGCCAAAGATCAGACGTGCGCCAAAAAGTCCGGCCGTAAAGCACAAAGCGGCGGCGGTATAGAAACTGACCAACAACCGGGGATCAAAGCTGGCGCTCAGGTCAAGGTGGGCAATTGCCAGAAACAGCAGGCAGGGGATGGCAAACCCTTGGGTGAATTTCATCAGCCCGTCGATGTGGATTTCCTTGAAGTAACCCAATCGGGTCGACGCATAGCCTGCACCAATCACCAGAAAGACCGGCAGAATGACGTTGATCAGGCTTTGCAGCATGCTAGCGCCCCGCCTGCGAGATCGGGGATGGCCCGAAGGGCGATATCGCAGGCGCCGGTAACAGGGTCAGAGCGCCTGCCGGATCACCATGCCGTCAAAAGCAGGCGTAATGTGATCGGGGGTTTCCGTATCAACCGTTTCATAATCCAGATCGATATGCATGTTGGTCAGAATGGCGCGCTGTGGTTGCAGCTTTTTGATCCAGCCCAGGGTCTTTTCCAGGTGGGCATGTGTCGGATGCGGCGACCGGCGCAAGGCGTCGATAACAAGGCAATCCAGACCCAGCATGTCGGTCCATGCATCGTCGTAAATCTCTGCGACATCAGGCAGATAGGCCAGTTTTCCCAATCGGAACCCCAGCGAGTCGATCGAGCCGTGATTGACCTTGAACGGATGAAACGGGATCGGGCCGCCGGGGCCGTCCACCTCGAACGGGCCATCTATGGATTTGAGGTCCAGAATAGGCGGGTATGGAGAGCCTTCGGGCTGGATGAACGCATACCCGAACCGGCCCAGCAGGGCGTTCTGCGTGTCGCCATCCGCCCATACCGGAACCCGGGTGCGCATGTTGAACACGATCATCCGCAAATCATCGATGCCGTGCACATGATCGGCGTGTGAATGGGTGTAGACCACGCCATCCAGCCGCCCGGTTCCCGAATCCAGCAGTTGGCTGCGCATATCCGGCGACGTATCGATCAGGACCGAAGTCGTACCCTCGGGGCCGTCCCGTTCGACCAGCATGGAACAGCGGCGGCGAACATTTTTTGGGTTTTCAGGGTCGCAATCACCCCAATGGCCGCCCAGCCGGGGCACACCACCCGACGATCCGCAGCCCAGGATGGTGCAGCGCAGCTCGGTCATGCAGCCGCCTGTGATGTCGCCGCCTTGGTGAACAGACGGTCAAAATTGGCCTGTGTGCGCGCCGCGAACTCGGTGTAGTCCATGCCGAAAACCTCGGCACCCTTGCGGGCGGTGTGGGCGGTATAGGCCGGTTCATTGCGCCTGCCCCGGAAAGGCGGCGGAGCGAGATAGGGCGCATCGGTTTCGACCAGAATACGGTCGACCGGGGCGCTGGCGAAAATGTCACGCAACTCCTGGCTTTTGGGAAATGTCGCGATGCCGGACATCGACAGATAGAACCCCAGATCCAGCGCCGCCTTGGCCAGTTCGGCGGACGAAGAAAAGCAATGCATCACGCAGGAATAGGGCGCATTGCGGTATTCCTCGGTCAAGATCCGGGCCATGTCGTCATCTGCGGCACGCGCATGGATGATCAGGGGCAGATTGGTGCGCTGCGCGGCTTCGATATGAATACGCAGTGACTTCTTCTGAATCTCGGCGCTTTCGGCGGTGTAATGATAATCGAGCCCGGTTTCGCCGATGCCAACGAATTTCGGATGGTGCGAGAGGGCGACAAGCTGGTCGACACTTGCCAGGGGTTCGTCCGCCGCACTCATGGGGTGCGTTCCCGCAGCGTAAAACACCGGAGCGTGTGCTTCGGCAATCGCGCGCACGATGTGCTCGTTACGCAGCCGGGTGCAGATCGTAACCATGCGGGTCACGCCCGCTTCGGCAGCGCGTGAGATGATTTCGTCAAGTTGCCCGTCGAAATCGGGGAAATCCAGATGGCAATGGCTGTCGGTGATCGTAGGGAGGGTGCTCATCTGCTCTGACCGGCGGTTTCCTGTATCTTGAACACCGTATCTAGGACCAGAGCGGCAGGGTCAAGGTTCACCGCCTGTCCATGACGTGCGCGTGCCGTGATCATTGCCGCGGCTTCGGACCATTGCCGCGCCTGATGCGGTGATCCTGACAATCGCGACAGTGTTTGCGCCTCATTCGGGGCAGCTTCGGGACTTGGCGGTTCGCCTTTTGCGCCGGTCAGCGCCAGACGGGACAGGGCCAGATCGATCAGGGTCAGCAACAGATCGAACCAGTCTGCCGCGCCCCGTTGTGCGGCGGCTTCGGCCAAAGCAAGGGCGCGCTGCCGGTCAAGCCTGGGCAGGGTGCCCAGAATGCCGATCAGTTCGGCATAGATCTCCAGCCCGCCCAGATTGATCAGGCGGACCGCATCCCCGACCGACCCTGCGGACAGCGCCGCCAGATGGTCGGGTTGTGCCGGCAGTTCAGCCCCGGTCTGCGTCAGCGCCGCCTGCATGTCGTCGGGTCCCAACGGAGACAGGCGCAATGTTCGGCATCGGGACCGGATCGTCGGCAGCAGCCGCGAGGGCTGATGGGAAACCAGCAGCAACGTTGTCCGCGCCGGAGGCTCTTCCAGCATTTTCAGCAACGCGTTTGCCGCGCTGACATTCATTTCATCCGCCGAATCCACAATCACCACGCGCCGACCGCCATCCGCAGAGGACAGGCCAAAGAACCGACCGAGTTTGCGGATGTCGTCGACCACGATCTCATTGCGCAGCCGACCCTGATCGTTCAGCGACCGGGTGATTGTCGCAAGGCCGGGTTCCGCTCCGGCCAGCATGCGATGCGCGACAGGATGTTCGGGGTCGATATCCAGCGTTTGCGGGGCAGGGGGAGCGCCAAACAACCCGCCATCATCTGCTGGCGGAGTTGCAAGCAAAAACCGGGCGATACGCCACGCCAGTGTTGCCTTACCAATCCCACGCGGACCGGTCAGCAACCAGCCATGGTGCAAACGATCAGAAGTATAGGCAGACATAAAGGCCTGTTCAGCCTCGTCCTGACCAAAAAGGCGGGCTGTTTCGCGCGGGTGCGGTGCACCGGGCGCCTGATCCGGTAAAGTAATGTTGTCGTTCATCGTTCGTCTATGGCAAGGCTTGCATGACGATTTCTGTCACATCCTGCGCGACACTGTCCATGTTTCGGTTACCATCCACGACGCGAAACCGGGTGGCATATTCATCCGCCAGCGCAAGAAAACCCGCGCGCATCTGTTGTTGCAGGGCCGGGCCAAAATCTTCGAACCGCTCTTCGGTGCCCTGCCGCCCTTTGGCGCGAGACAGGCCGGTATTGGGGTCCATGTCGATCAGCAGTGTCAGATCCGGCTCGCGCCCGATCATCAAGCTGTGCAGTTGGTCTACCAGGCCCCGCAGATCGCCACGGGACAGGCCCTGATACATGCGCGTGCTGTCGGCAAAACGGTCGCAGATCACCACCTTTCCCGCAGCCAAGGCGGGTTCGATGGTGCGCTCAAGATGATCGCGCCGGGCTGCTGTGAACAGCAGGATTTCAGTTTCGGCCGACCATCGGTCGGGGTCCCCTTCAAGCACCAGTTTCCGGATTTCTTCCGCCCCGGCTGAGCCGCCGGGTTCGCGGGTCAGGACAACCTCGTGACCAGCTTCGCGCAGGCGTTCCGCAAGCCTGCGCGCCTGAGTCGATTTGCCTGATCCGTCAATTCCTTCAAAAGTGACAAACAATCCGCGCCGCGTCACATTGCACCCAGCGGGCCGTTGATCACGTCCTTCAGAACAATTCCGCCCACTGTCATCATGCGAACCACAAAGCCACCGAGCGGCACGTTTTCGGATGCAACCAGCGGGCGGCGGATTTCCGGCAGGCCTTCAGGTTTGATCACCAGTTCCGCCAGTTGCTGCCCCTTTGCGACGGGCGCATTGATCGGGCCGTCATAAACCACTTCGGCCTGCACGTCCTGATCGCCCAGAACCGGGAACAGCAGGGTCAGATCGCCCTCCGGGACCAATCCCACCGTCTTCTGTGCACCCATCCACAATTTGGCTTCGGCTATCGGCGTTTCCGGGTTGGCAACCGTCCTCTCGACAAAATTTCGAAACGACCAATTAACCACGGCCTCAGCCTCCTCTGCACGGCGGGCCGTGCTGTCGAGGCCGGACAGAACAAAGATCACACGCCGATCACCCTGCTTGGCCGAACCGACCAGACCATAGCCCGCCTCCTGAGTGTGCCCGGTTTTCAACCCGTCCGCGCCAATATCCAGTTTCAGAAGCGGGTTGCGGTTGCGCGCATTCGAGGGTGCGCGGCCGTCGAATTCAAATTCCTCTTCGGCGAACAAAGGATAGTATTCCGGAAAATCGGCAATGAGGCGGTCCGCAAGAACGGCAAGGTCGTGTACCGACATCATATGTCCGGCAGCGGGCCAGCCGTTGGAATTGGCGAAGTTCGACGTGTTCATGCCCATCTGCTTGGCGCGTTGGGTCATGTAGCGGGCAAATCCGGCTTCGGTTCCATCCGGGCTGAGCGCTTCGGCGATGACGACGCAAGCATCGTTGCCAGAAAGAACGATGATACCGCGCAGCAGATCTTCGACCCGCACGCGGTCCTGCGTGTTCAGGAACATGGTCGAGCCGCCATAGCTCATCGCGTGTTCCGACACCGGCAGTTTTTCATCCAGTGTCAGGCGCCCGTCCCGCAGCGCCTCAAACGCAACATAGAGCGTCATCAGCTTGGACATCGATGCCGGTGGCAGCGGCAGGTCGGCTTCCTTGGAAAGCAAAACCGTGCCTGTCGTCTGGTCGATGACATAAGCGGCACGCGCGGTCGTATCATAGGCGCTTGCAGGCAGGGCCAGTACGGCAAGCCCAAGCGTTAAGACAGATGTTCGCAGAGAGGATAGCACGTAGGGGCCCTCCTTGATTCTAGTTGCTTGTGGTGAACGCGTCGGTGAACCCCAGGTCCCTGACATCGCCAAGCAGGGCTTTGCGTTCCGACCGGGTCATGGCAGGGCCAACCAGGACGCGCCAAACCGTGTTTTCAGCGGTTTTCAGTTCCCGAACTTCGGCTGCCATTCCGTTCCGCCGGATTTTTTCTGCCGCACTGTTGGCGTTCTTTTCAACGCTGTATGTGCCGATCTGGATGTAGGGTTTGGTCAAGGACGAAACCTTCGCAGTGCCGGTTGTCGCGGCCACCGGAGTAGGTTCCGCCGCATCAATCGCTGCTTCTGCACCGGCAATCGGATCCAGAGGCGTCTGTGTTATTTCGTCAGGATCTTTCTTTTGCCACCATTTTCGTTTGGCGGGCTTTTCAGTGGGTGCCTGCACCGGAGCGTCGGACAGTCCGGGGGTCGAATCCGCCTGAACCGCTGCATCCGCAGTGCTTTCGGTGGCTTCGGCGGCAACGTCAGACCCGGTTTCGGCTGTTGCGACAGCCGCGGCTGCTCCGGCAGTGGCGGCTGCGGCAGGGGCCTTCTTTTGCCACCACTTCCGTTTTGCCGGTTTTTCGGATTGCGTTTCCGCGGTTTCCGAAACTTCCTGGGCTTCTTCCGAAGCCTCGGTCGCGTCAGCGACAACCTGATCTTCCGAGGCAGCCTCTGCCGGTGCCTCGTCCGTTTCCGCGGGCGCTTCTTCAACTGTTTCACGCCGCAGCGCCACTACGTAGATGCTGGTAGGCGCGCCAGCCAGAAGGCCGAGTTTTTCAGCGGCCGCCGATGAGACCTGCAGTGCCGGGCCCGGCAAATCGCGTTCGCGGCGAAACAGGGCGCCTGTTACTGACTTATTGTTGGATTTATTCTTGATTACAACGCGTTCAGGTTGTGCCGCGTCTGGATGTGCGACCCATATTCCGCCCAGTGACGGACGACCATCCCAAAGACCCGCTTCGGTCACTTCAAAGACATCCGGGGCTTCGACATCGCGTTGCGAGCCGCTTGCAACCTGCGGTAGCAGTTCGATTTTCCCATCGTTATCCGATGCGCTTGTGTCCCCACCCGGCGAAGCGCCGGAATTTAACAACGCCTCGTCACAGCCGGATAGTAACCCCAAAGTCACAGCCAGAACCGCAAATCCCAGCGGTTTTGCGCGTGTCCCAGTCGCTCGATTCATCGCGTATTCCCTTGCCTGAAGGGGCTTGGTTCGCCGTGCCCCGACGCCGATCTGCCAGTTCTGTTTTGCTGGCATTATTTGGTCTTTCCAGCAGATCATAACCCGCGCGTGATGCCATGGAAAGACCACTGCTTGGGCTTCGGCAAGATTTCCCTCTTTTGACTTGCCACCGTTTCAACTTGGCCTTAGACCCTGCTTTCGACGGGGAGGTGGCAGAGTGGTCGAATGCGGCGGTCTTGAAAACCGTTGGGCGTGAGAGCGTCCCCAGGGTTCGAATCCCTGTCTCCCCGCCACTCATACCCGTCTCAATCCAGTTTTATTTTCTGACCCGGAATTGTGCCGCAGTTCCCGCGCGTTGACGCATGCGCTGTCGATCAGAGACGGAGCATACCGCACGCTCCGAGTGCAATTCAGTCCCAAGTCTCAGTGACGCATATTGGCGGGGTCGCTTTGGCGGGATTTCCCTGATAACCGGCTATTTACAGGGAATTTTCGTTGAATAGGTCTGAGTTCCGTCATTTCTCCTATCGGAACTGCATGTTT